>JANPDA010000201.1:0-5122 GCA_031431235.1 Hyphomicrobiaceae bacterium | reverse complement strand
TGGAGCACCAGGATTTCATCGGCCTCCACCACCGTGGACAGGCGATGGGCGATCACCAGTGTGGTGCGGTCGCGCGAGATGTCACGCAGGGCCGCCTGGATGTCCTGTTCGGTGCGGGTGTCCAGCGCACTGGTCGCCTCGTCCAGGATGAGGATGGGGGGACCCTTCAGGATGGTGCGGGCGATGGCGACGCGCTGCTTCTCGCCCCCTGAGAGCTTCAGGCCGCGCTCGCCGACCATGGTCTCGTAGCCCTCGGGCGTCGAGAGGATGAAGTCGTGGATCTGGGCCTGGCGTGCGGCCTCCTTCACCTCCTCGTCGGAAGCATCGGGTTTGCCGTACTTGATGTTGTAGAAAATGGTGTCGTTGAAGAGAACGGTATCCTGCGGCACCACGCCGATCGCGGCTCTGAGGCTCGCCTGCGTCACGTCGCGGATATCCTGCCCATCGATCAGCACGCGGCCCGCGGCTACGTCGTAGAAGCGAAAGAGGATCCGGCTGACCGTCGACTTGCCCGCGCCAGAAGGCCCCACGATCGCCACCATCTTGCCGGCCGGCACCTCGAAGGAGAGGTTCTTCAGGATCGGCCTCGCCGCATCGTAATGAAAGCCCACATTCTCGAACCGGATCTGCCCTTCCTTCACCGACAGCGCCGTCGCGCCGGGCTTGTCGGCGATTTCGGGGCCTTGGCCGAGAAGGGCGAACATGCTCTCCAGGTCGACGAGGCCCTGCTTGATCTCGCGGTAGACCATCCCCATGAAATTCAGCGGGATATAGAGCTGGATCAGCATGGCATTGATCATCACGAAATCGCCGACGGTCTGGGTGCCGCGCACGATCCCCTGCGCCGAGAGCAGCATGCAGAGCGTGAGGCCGATGGTGAAGATCAGGGCCTGGCCGGTATTGAGGAAGCCGAGCGAGTAATAAGTGCGGATGACGGCGTTCTCGTAACGGGCGGCGGAGGAATCATAGCGGCGCGCCTCCATCTCCTCGTTGCTGAAATACTTGACCGTCTCATAGTTCAGGAGACTGTCGATTGCCTTGCCGTTGGCGTCGCGGTCGCTCTCGTTCATCTCGCGCCTGATGCCGATGCGCCATTCGCTCGCCTTCACCGTGAACCAGAGATAGGCGGCAACCGTCGCGATCACGATCAGCACGAATTCGATCCCGAAGTACCAGATCAACATCCCGCAGATGAGGACGAGCTCGAGCGCGGTCGGCACCGATTGCATGATGCCCATGCGGATGATGGTGTCGATCGCCTCGGTGCCGCGCTCGATCACGCGGCTGAGCGAGCCCGTCCGCCGCTCCAGGTGAAAACGCAAGGAGAGCCGGTGGAGGTGGCGAAATGTCCGGTTGGTCAATGCTCGGACGGCATGGGCCGCGACCGCGGTGAACAGAACGTCGCGCACCTGGGCAAGCAGCATCATCATGACGCGCCCGCCGCCATAGGCGATCACCAGCATCGCCGGCACGACCGCGAGCATCGCCCCGGTCGCGATCTCGCGGCCCGAGCCTGCGCTGTTGGCGGTCAGCCAGTCGATCGCTTCCTTGTAGAAGACCGGTACCAGCACGGTAACGATCTTGGCGACCACCAGAGCCACCGCCGCAACCACCACTCGCAGCCGTAGATCCGGCCGGCCTTCCGGCCAGATATAGGGGAGCAGGTCCCGCAGCACGGTCCAATGGTCGGCGTCGCTATCGGGGATGCCCGATTTGGCCTTGACGGCGGGAGCCGCCGCACGGGAGCTGTCGGCAACGCTCATGATGGGGTATCCTGCTCGGCCGGAAGCCGAGGTCCGCACTTCCGGCGCTGCTCGTTGGCCCGAATACTTAGCCGCTCGGGGGGACCTTGTCCCGCGCTAATCGGGTTTCAGGTCGAGGGCAGCCGCAGCCGCTGGCCCCGCCGGATCAGGTTGGCATCGCGCAAAGATCTGGGATTGAGCGCGACGATCTCGCGGTAGCGGGCGCCACGGCCCAGCGACACGCGCGCGATCGACCACAGCGTGTCACCGCGCCGCACGCGATACCACCGGCTGGAGCGGTGTCGTCCCGGCAGGCTCATGCCACCTGAAAAACTCTGTTGAAGCAGAACGCGCTCCACCGAGCTGCCACGTACGACATTGACCTGCTTGGTGCGGTGGCGGGGAGCCAAGGCCAGCCGCTGCCGGCGCCTCTGCCCGTGCGCAAGCTGCATCTTTCGCTTGCCCGACCTTGCAGCGTGGCGCTTGCCAGCCTTGCGCACAGTCACCCGGTGGGACCGGTGAACCTGATCGGCGTGGGCATGGCGCCGCTTGATGCGGGGCTTGGAGACTGGTGGCGGGCTTGCCGTCTCGTCACCGGCGCTCTCCTCGGTTGCGGCTGGTGCGTTCGCTGGCGCTTGCTCAGCGGTCGCGGCTGCCGAGGTCGTGGCCGGCTGTGGGGGTTGGGGATCCGTCGTCGCCGCAGCAGCGAGTGTGTCCTTCTCGCTCGGATTGCGGTCGAACGCGAGGGAAACGGTCTCGGTCACGTCGCCTGCGGCATTGGAGCTTTCCACGCTGACCTTGTGCCGGCCGGGCCGCAGCAGATGCTCACGCTCGAACCGATAGCGGCCGTCGGCGCCTGCCTGGGTGATGCCGATATCGTCGCCGTCAGTCAACACGCGAACCTCGGAGCCGGATGCGGCGCGCCCCTCCACGGTCACGCGGCCGCTGCGCTGTGACATCGGCTCATAGCGGATCGCGCCGATCGTGAGCTTGCCCGAGGGCGCTTCGACGAGCGTTTGCTCGGCGCTGGCTGCGGGCGCCTCGGGTGCCGGCGAGCCCTCGACCGAAGCCACCTCGGCAGGCGTCGTCGTCAAGGGTGGCGGCGGCAGGTCGCCGGCTTGAGGTTGGCGCAAGAAGGTCAGCGCGGATTTCAGCTTCACGCTGCCATCGGCCTCCACGACATCGGCTTCGGCCCGGTGCTCGCCAACGGGGAGCCATTTGTCCCAGCGATGAAGGAACCGGCCGTTCTCGGCAGCGATGGCTTCGCCGGCGGGCTCGGCGTCGATGCGGAATTGGACCTTGCTGCCGATGGGCGCACGCCCCGACAGGGTGACGCGACCTTTGTCGGGTCCAAGAGCGGTGTAGGTCGCAGCCGAAAAGGCGAGCGGATCGGGGATCCTCGACACGGCCGGATCATCGCTCGGGCTATCGCCCGTGCCGAACCACTGCGAGACCGTCTCCGAGACGCTCGCCGCCATCTCGCTCGCCTTGTCCACGAGCCCTTGCGTCACCTCCGGCTCGCCGGCGGGGGGGCTGCCTTGGCTGCCATCGGCGGTCTGCGCCACTTGCTGCTCGCCGCTCGCGGACACAGCTCCCGCTGACGCCGTCTCGGGAGCATCGGGCGGCACGACGAATTCGATCATCGACCTGACCGTGACGGGCGAGGCGCCTCCGAGCCGCTCCACGATCTCCAGATTGGTGGGGCCAGCGGGCAGCGCATTGGGCAGTTGCAACCTCCAGTCGCCGGCCGGATCCGCCTCGGCCTCACCGAGCGCCGTACCGGCAGCCATTACTGTCACGCGGGAGCCGGGCCGGGCCGTTCCCACCAGCACGCGTGGTCCGGCTGCCGCCGACTTGGCGGGATCGAGCCTGGGGATCGTCGCGGCCAGGAGCTTGGACTGGGCCGAGCTCGACCAATCAGAGCTCGTTGCCAGCTCTGCGCTGGCGGTAGCGCGCGCTGCCGACAGCAGATCATCAGGGGCGGGCTCACTGTCGACTGGTCCATCCATTTGATGCGTGGTCGGGGCATCGGCCTGGGCAGGCTGCAGGGCTACTCCGTCGATTTCCGCGGGCGAGGCGACCACCTCTTGTGCAACCTGCTGCCCGGAGGAGGCCGCGGTGGCCTCTTGGGGTGTTACGGCATCGGCGATGGCCGGTGACGCGGTCGGTGCTGCCGTGGGCTCGAGGGCTGTTGCGGCAACTTGCGCTGCTGCGTTGACGGCACCGGCTACAGGCGTTGTGGTTGGTGGTGAAGCTTCCGCGCTACCGGTAGCACTCGGGGCGGGCGCCACCAGTGGCTCGAGATTGGGCAAGGTCGGCGGATATTCCGTCGCGGGCAGGGTTACGCTGGCGACCGCATCGGTGATGCCGGCCTCGGGAGCTTTCGGGGTCGCAATGCCGGCCGATGCCGAGGGCACGGCATTCACGCCCATCACCCGCTCGATCCCCAGGCGCAGATCGGGGGGCAGCTGCGGCGCTACCCTGTCCCAGTTCTCGGCGGCAAGACCCGCCGCTGTGGTCCCGGTGAGGAATGCGAGCAGCGCCGCAATCTGGCCGCGTGACGCGGATCGTGTTCGCATTTCGGCTCGTCCGCCGGAAAGTGGTTTCTTGGAGTTCATTTTCTTTCAAGCCATTGCTGTGCAGACTTCAGACGTGGACAGAGTTCGCTGCCACATATACACGGTTCCGTCCATTGGCCAATCCCCGCCACGATTTGAAGGTCAACTCGCTTCGCTGCGCGCTCGACGCGGTGCCTGCCACGGCACGGTTTCCGCTCAGGGCCCAAGTGCGCTAGGCTCGCCACTCTCCCGGACAGCGCAAGGCGCTTGGAACATGGACATGCAATGAAGAAATCCAAATTGCCGATGCCCAACGGCCACCAGTCGCAAGCCCGTGCCGCAGTTCCGCCACAGGGCCTGGACCTGCGCAGCATCTGCGTCTTCTGCGGCTCCGGCAAAGGCGTGAACCCGGCCTACGCGACAGCGGCGCGGGCCCTGGGCAAGCATCTCGCCAAGGAAGGCGTTGGCCTGGTCTATGGCGGGGGCAGCCTCGGCTTGATGGGAGAGATCGCCAAATCCGTACTGAAGCATGGCGGTCAGGTGACAGGGATCATCCCAGCCTTTCTCACCGAGCGCGAGCAGATGCTGAAGGACGCCCAGGAGCTGATCGTCACCAAGGACATGCACGAGCGCAAGCGCCTGATGTTCGAGCGATCGGACGCTTTCGTGGCGCTGCCGGGCGGTATTGGCACGCTGGAGGAGCTGGTCGAGCAGCTCACCTGGTCCCAGCTCGGTCGGCACAGGAAGCCGATCATCCTCGTCAGCATCGATGGGTTCTGGGATCCGCTGTTGACGCTGCTCGATCACATGCGCGCCGATGCC
>JANPDA010000200.1:0-6462 GCA_031431235.1 Hyphomicrobiaceae bacterium | reverse complement strand
TGGCGCTGGATCTCGCTGGTGCCTTCCCAGATGCGCTCGACGCGGGCGTCGCGCCAGATGCGCTCGAGCGGCAGGTCGGCCATGAGGCCCATGCCGCCGTGGATCTGGATCGCCTCATCGGCGATGAAGGCCAACGCCTCGGTGGCCTTGAGCTTCGCGATCGCCATGTCCATATCGGTGACGGTCTTCTGGTCGACCTTCCAGGCGGCTTCCAGCGTCAGCAGCTCGGCGGCTTTCAGCTCCATCGCCATGTCGGCGAGCTTGAAGGAGACGCCCTGGAACTTGCCGATGCTCTGGCCGAACTGCACCCGGTCGACCGCCCACTGTTTTGCCACATCGAGCGCCCGCTCGGCGCGGCCGATGCAGGTGGCGGCCACCTGCAGGCGGGTGGCGCCCAGCCAATCGTTTGCCACCTCGAAGCCGCGACCGACCTCGCCGAGCACCTGGGCCTTCGGCAGCCGGCAATCGGTGAATTCGAGGATGCAGTTGTTGTAGCCGCGGTGGGAGACGTTCTTGTAGCCGGGCCTGACCGTGAAGCCGGGGTGCCCCTTATCGACCAGGAAGGCGGTGATCAGCTTCTTCTTGCCTTTGGCTGTCTCCTCCTCGCCGGTCGCGGCGAACAGGATGACGAAGCTCGCCTCGTCGGCATGGCTGATGAAGTGCTTGGTGCCGTTGACGATGAAGTCGCTGCCGTCGGCCTTGGCGAAGGTCTTCATGCCGCGCAGATCGGAGCCGGTGCCGGGCTCGGTCAGCGCGAGGCAATCGGAGGCTTCGCCCCGGATCGAGGGGAAGAGATAGCGCTCGCGCTGCTCGGCGTTGCAGGCGAGCAGGATGTTGGAGGGGCGCGCGACACAAGTGTAGTGCAGCGCGTAGCTGGTCTTGCCGAGCTCCTTCTCGTAGAGCACCCAGGTCAGTGCATCGAGCCCGGCGCCGCCGACATCCTCGGGCATATTGGCAGCGTAGAGCCCAGCGGCCATCGCCTTCCTCTTCAATTCGTCGCGCAGCTCGGGGCGCAGATGGCCGGTCTCTTCCAGCTCGGCCTCGTGGGGGTAGAGCTCGTTCGTAACGAACGCCCGCGTCGTCTCGACGATCAGGCGCTGCTCTTCGGAAAGGGAGAAGTCCATGCGGGGAAAGCTCCGGTTATTCGGCAGCATCCAACTGATCGTCGGCGTCGAGTTTCTCGCGCAGACGCTTCAGCTTCGATACGTTGACCGATTGGCGCGCTTTCCAGAGGTCGTGCGCTATCTGGAGATTGAGCCAATGCTCGGCCGTGCTACCGACGACCGCCTCGAGTCGCAGCGCCATTGCCGCGGTCACGCCTTGCTTCTCGTCCAGCAGATCGTAGAGAGTTTGACGGCTCACTCCCAGCGCTTTGGCGAAGGCCGTCTTGCTGATGCCAAGGGCGGGCAAGCAATCTTCTCGCAGATACTCTGCAGGGTGGGGCACGCGAATGCTTGGATGCCGTTTTGATTTGCGAAGCATCAGGTTTTCCTCAGTGATAGTCCTCGTAGTCGACCTCGATCGCATCGATGCCGTGCTCGGACCAGGCAAACGTGATCCGCCAATTCTTGTCGACCTTCAGGGAATAGCGACCAGCCATGTGGCCCGTCAGCGGATGAAACCCATAGCCCTCCTTATCCATTTCTTCTGAGCTAGTGGCGAGCTCGAGTTGCGTAAGGATGCGGTGTACCTTGCCGACGTGCTTGGGATTGATCCGACGCGTCTCGCCCTTCCACCAGAACCGTTCCAGCGCTTTGCTGCGAAAACTGATGATCACCGGCAAGCCTCGTTCTTGTAAGGAATCACCTTACATTCGTCAACTACTTCTTACAACTCGCTCACCGTTTCCTCTGCCCCACGAACCTCCCGGCGACCTCCGGCCTGGGCAGCGTCTCGTGGCCGCCCTCCCAGATGGCGGCGATCTTCGCCAGGATCGCTTTCGGCGCCGGGCAGGCCTTGCCAGCCTTGGCGTCGACGTGCAGATAGATCTGCTCGCCCGTTGCCAGCAGGTCGTCGGTGCGGCCATGGAACAGCCGGTAGAAAACGTGCAGGCGTTTCTCGTCGTGGCTGAGGATCTGCGCAGTGCAGTGGATCGGCTCGAGCGCCGCCACCTCCTTCAGGTGCATGATGTGGGTCTCGGCGGTGTAATAGCTGAAGCCCGAGCGCACATAGTCGTCGTCGGCGCCGATATGACGGAGCAGACCGTCCGAGCAGTTGCAGAACACCTGCAGATAGCGGCTCTCGTTCATATGGTTGTTGTAGTCGGTCCAGTCCTGCTGCACGTTCGTCTCGTAGAAACGCACCGGCTTGGCGTAGTCGTGCTTGGCGGTCGCCGCCCCCTCGTGGGCACGCGCATAGAGCCGCTTCTCGTACTCGAGCAGGGTCGCGCCGGCGCCGTACTCCTGGCTCTTCAGGGCCTGCATGACCGCGATCAGGCAGTCGTCGCGCTTCCGCTCCAGATCGCGGATCGAGACGCCGCCGGCCTGGGCGTCGGATTGCGCGGCGACCTTGTCGATCAGCGCCTGCGTCAGCTCCGGCACGTCCATCAGCTTGGTCCAGGGCCATTTCAGCGCCGGTCCGAACTGGGCCATGAAGTGGCGCATGCCCTCCTCGCCGCCAGCGATGCGGTAGATCAGCAGCGTCCCCATGAACGACCAGCGGATGCCGGGGCCGAACCGGATCGCGTCATCGATCTCGGCCGCCGTCGCCACATCCTCCTCGATCAGCCACAGCGCCTCGCGCCAGAGCGCCTCCATCAGCCGGTCGGCAACGAAGGCATCGATCTCCTTCCTCACATGCAGCGGCTGCATGCCGATCGAGCGATAGAAGGCCATGCCCTTGTCGATGTTGCCCTTGGTCGTCAGCTTGCCACCGACCACCTCGACGAGGGGCATCAGATAGACCGGGTTGAACGGATGCCCGACCATGAAGCGCTCGGGGTGCTTCATGCCGGCCTGGATCTCCGAGGGCAGCAGTCCGGAGGTCGAGGAGCCGATGATGACATCGGGTCGCGAGTGGCGATCGACCTCGGCGAGGATCTTCTGCTTCAGGTCGAGCCGCTCGGGCGCGCTCTCCTGAATGAAATCGGCGTCGGCAACGGCGGCGGCGATCTCCTTGACGACGCTGACCTTGCCCATCGGCATGCGCGGCGCCATTGTCAGCTTGCCGAGCGCCCGCTCGGCGTTGGCCAGCACCTCCAAGAGGCGCCGCTCGGCCTCGGGGTGGGGATCGCTGACTTTGACGTCGATGCCGTTGAAAGCGAGGCGGGCGGCCCAGGCAGCGCCGATCACGCCCGCGCCGATGCAGGCGGCTTTCTTCACTTCAGTCATGGGGTGGCTCCGATTGAGGCGATTGGTGAGCTTTGCCGCTGCTCAGGATTTCACTTCGGTGTGGCCATCGACCGGCACCGCCTGGCCGGTGATCTTGGCGCCGGCGGCCGATGTCAGGAACAGCATCGCACTGGCAATGTCCTCTGCCTTGATCATGGTCCGCAGAGAGCAGCCGCGCGTGTACTCCTCGCGCACCTGAGCTTCCGTCAGGCCGCGCGCCTCGGCGTCGCGCGCGATCACGCCGTCGATGCGATCGCCTTCGACGGCGCCCGGGCAGATGGCGTTGCAGCGCACACCATAGGGACCGAGCTCCATCGCGAGCGTCTTCGTCAGACCGACGATCGCCCATTTGGCCGAGCAATAGGGCGTGCGCCGGGCAAAGCCGAAGAGCCCGGCCGTCGACGACAGATTGATGATCGAGCCACTCTTCTGCTTCTTCAGGATGGGAGCGGCCTGCCGCGCGCAGAGGAAGGCACCATCGAGATTGACGGAGAGACAGCGGCGCCAGTCGGCGAGGCTCACATCCTCGACCAGCGCCGTCGGCCCCGCAATGCCGGCATTGTTGATGAGGATGTCGAGGCCGCCCAGATGGCCCAGCGCCGCCTTGAACAGCGCACCGACCTGGGCCTCGTCGCCCACGTCGGCGACCATGCCGGCGAGCCGCATCTCGCCCTTCAGCGTCTTCTCCAGCGCCTTGGCGTCCACATCGCAGATGTAGACCTTGGCTCCGGCATCGAGGAACGCCTGCGCGGTTGCACGACCGATGCCGCTCGCCGCCGCCGTGATCAGCACTCGTTGATTTTTGTGGGTCATGTGAACCTCCCTCGAGCTCGCAAAGCTGCAGATCGCTCGTTCGCAAAGTCGCCAGTTCGCCAGTTCGCCAAGTCGCCAAGTCGTGGCGCAACCGATCCGGCGCCGCCCTCTCGAGCTGGCGACTTGGCGATTTCACGACCTGGCGATTGTCACCGCCTCAGGCCCGCTTCTTCAACTTCAGCCTCTTGCGGACCTCCCCCGGCCCGATCAGCGAGACACCCATGGTTTCGAGCAGCTTCACCGCCTTGTCGACGAGTTGCCCATTGGTCGCGAGCACGCCTTTCGACAGGTAGATGTTGTCCTCGAGGCCGACGCGCACATTGCCGCCAGCGAGCACCGACTGCGCGACCCAGGGAATCTGCATGCGACTGATGGCAAAGCTCGACCAGATGCACCCCGGCGGCAGGTTGTTGACCATCGCCATGAAGGTGTTGGTATCGGAGGGCGCGCCATAGGGGATGCCCATGCAGAGTTGGATGAGGACAGGGTCGGCGAGCAGCCCATCCTTCATCAGATCCTTCACCTGCCAGAGCTGGCCGGTATCGAATACCTCGCATTCGGGTTTCACGCCGAGATCCATCATCTGCTTGGCCATGACCTTCAGCGTGGCCGGACCATTGACCATGATGTTGTCGGTGCCGCCCAGGAAGTTCATGGTGCCGCAATCGAGCGTGCAGATCTCGGGTAGCAGCGCCTTCACGTGCGCCAGTCGCTCGGTAGCGCCGACGAGATCGCTGCTCGCGTCTTGCGGCAGCGGCTTCTCGGGCGGACCGAGCACGAGGTCGCCACCCATGCCGGCGGTCAGGTTGATCACCACGTCCGTTCCAGACGAGCGGATCCGGTCGACCGCTTCCTCGTAGTAGGCGACCGAGCGGGAGCCGGCGCCGGTTTTGGGCTCACGCACGTGCAGATGCACGATGGCCGCGCCGGCCTTGGCCGCCTCGATCGCCGAATCCGCGATCTGCTTGGGCGTCACCGGCACTTTGTCGCTCTTGTCGGTGGTGGCGCCTGCCCCAGTGACAGGGCAAGTGATGAAGACCTCCCAGTTCATGGCTTCCTCCGTGCTGTTTGTTGTCCTTAGCGGTAGCGCCCTGGCGCGGGTCGTGCGATACGGATTACGCATTTGACGATACAAAAAGCGAAGCCATGCGTGACGCGTTCATCACCCATGACGGCCAAGCACCCTTCGTGCTCGGCATTTTGCTGCTGCCGCAGTTCTCGTTGCTGTCGCTCGCCTCCACCATGGAGCCACTACGCGCCGCCAACCGGGTGGCCGATCTGATGCTCTATCGGCGCGTGCTGCTATCGGCCGATGGCGGGCCGGTGCAGACCTCCAGCGGTGTGCGGATACCGGTCGAGGGCCCGCTGACTGCGGCCCAGCCGCTCGACGCGCTGGTGGTCGTCGCCGCGTTCGATGTCGTCGCGCATGCCAAGCCGGTGCTCAGCGCGCTGCGCCGCTTCGCCCGCCAGGGACTGCCGATCGGCGGGGTCGAAGCCGGCAGTTGGGTGCTCGCGCTGGCGGGTTTGCTCGACGGCCGCCGCGCCACCACCCATTGGGAGGATCTGGCGGCCTTCGCTGATGCCTTTCCAGCCGTCGAGGCCGTGCCGGACCGGTTCGTGATCGATGGCCCGCGCTTCACGACCGGTGGCGCCGCGCCTGCGCTCGACATGATGCTGGAGCTCATTCGCGCTCAGCACGGCCTGCAACTCGCGCTCGACGTGGCATCGGTCTTCATCTACGACACGCCGCGTCCGGCCGCCGAGCCCCAGCATGTGGTCTCGCTCGGGCGCCTCGCGCTCGAGGAGCCCCGCGTTGCGCGCGCGATCCGTCTGATGGAGGGATCGATCGCGTCGCCGATACCGCTCCCGCAGATCGCAAGGGCCGTGGGGCTTTCAGCCCGCAGCGTCGAGCTGTTGTTCCGGCGCCATCTTGGCACCACGCCCGGCAGCTATTTTCTCGATCTGCGGCTGAATACCGCCCGGCGGATGCTGGTTGCCCAGACGGCATCCGTTGCGGTCGCTGCAGAGGCCACTGGGTTCGGCTCATCCTCCGCATTCGCACGGGCCTTTCGCCAACGCTTCGGCCGCAGCCCTGGCGAGGCGCGACGCGGCACGCAGGGTCGTTGAAGGCCGATCACGACATCGCAATTGTGGCCCGATTGTCACGCATCCGTCATATGGCGATTGACCGTGCTCTCAGACCAACGCACACTGCCCGTGCTTGGCACTGCGTGCCTGGCGTGAACGGCCTTGGGGAGGGTCTGGTTTGGGGGATAGGGCGTGCGTGCGCCCTGCCACGGCACCACGGTTGCGTCTGCCG
>JANPDA010000199.1:0-19721 GCA_031431235.1 Hyphomicrobiaceae bacterium | reverse complement strand
CGTCGTCGGAAGCGCTGGCGGAGCATTGCTCCAGTGTGTGCTCACAACCGGGATTGTGGGCGACAGGCAGGTCGCCCCTACCTCACAACCCATCCGCGACAGGCAGGTCGCCCCTGTCGAGAAACACATTGGCATCACCCGTCATTCCGGCCACGGGCGCAGCATCCGCAGCTGAGATCCCGGATCAAAGCCTTCGGCTTTGTCCGGGATGACGGGTGGTTGGGCGTGCGCGAGACGTTTCTTCCAACGCGCATTCCAGCGCAGCCGGTTGGAGAGTTCACCCTCAATCCTTCAGCCACGGCCCGATCTCGTAGAGCCGTGGCTCCTTCGACTTCGGCCCGTGCTCCGCCAACGCAGCCGTCAGCTCGGCGATCGACTTGATCCGTGTCCCCTCGATCCCAACCGAGGCTGCCGTCTTCAGGAAATCGGGCGGGCCGATATCGACGGCCATCGGCTTGATCTCTTTTTGCACCATGAAATCCTTGATCTCGCGGTAGCCATTGTTGTTCCACACGACCACGGCGATGCCGGCCTCGGCTTCCTTGGCGCTCATCAGCTCGGGCAGCGTGAACTGGATGCCGCCGTCGCCCAGCATGGCGATGACGTGGCGGTCGGGGAGAGCAACCTTGGCCCCGATCGCGGCCGGCAGGGCAAAACCGAGCGTGCCGAAGCCAGTCGCCGCCGAGAAGAACGAGCGCGGGCTCGGCGCGCGGTAGGTGAGCATGCCGCGATAGACGGGCTTGGTCGAATCCCCGACCAGCACCGGATCGCCCAGCCGGTCGCGGATCGCCGCCAGCATCCGGTCATACAACGGGTCCTCGGGCTCGCGCGTGCGCTCCATCAGCTTGGCTGACGCCATCACCAGCTTGTCGGCCCAGGCCCGATCGGGCTTGCCCTTGCCTTTCGCCGCTCCGATCGCCTCGATCAGGGCGATCGTCGCGAGCTTTGCGTCCGCAACGATGCCCACGCCGACACGCGGGCCGATCGCGATCTGGCGCGGATCGATGTCGATGCGGATCAGGGTGCCACGCGGCTGAAACGGCTTCGTCGACTCGAAATCGTAGTCGGTCTCGCCGATCTCGGTGCCGATGGCAATGACGGTATCGGCATCGTCGATCGCCTTGCGCCCCTCATCGTAGGCGATCGCGAAATCGGCGTTGAGCGGGTGGCTGGGGGCCAGAATGCCCCGGCCGTTCACCGTCATCATCACGGGAGCTTCGAGCAGCGTCGCGAGGCGCTCGACCTCGGCCGCCGCATGCGCCGCGCCGCCGCCCGCGAGAATGAGCGTGCGCTTGCCCTTGGCGATGATCTCCGCCGCCGCCAGAATTGCAGCAGCAGCGGGCGCTGGCGGCAACAGACGCACGATCTTCGCGTCCGCCGGCTCCCACTCGATCTTCTGCTCGATCACGTCGATCGGGATCTCGATGTTGACGGGCCGGGGGCGCGAGGAGGAGAACACCGCGAAGGCGGCCGCAAGCACGTCGGGCAGCTCCTCGGGGCGCAGCAGCGTGTGGGAGAAGGCCGTCATCCCCGCCGAGACATTGCGCTGGCTCGGCATCTCGTGGAGGAAGCCGCGACCAAAGGCCATCTCGTGGCGCCGGTTGACGCTGGAGAGCACCAGCATCGGCGAGGAATCGCCATAGGCTTGGCCCATGGCAGTCGCGATGTTGGTGAGGCCGGGGCCGGTGATGACGAAGGCGACGCCGGGCTTGCCGGTCGCGCGCGCGTAGCCGTCCGCCATGAAGCCCGCCCCCTGCTCGTGGCGGGGGCTGACATGACGGATTTTCGTCTGCCAGAGGCCGCGGTAGAGCTCGACATTGTGCACGCCGGGGATGCCAAAGACGTGGCCGACGTCATAGGCTTCGAGCAGATGCGCCAGCATCGTGCCGCAAGTCATGAGGGGCATGGCAGGCTCTCCCGGGTGGCTGAGGGCTTCGAGCCCATCTAGCCGCGCGCGGGCTGCAACCGCAAGCGTGCCACGCGCCGATCTCGCATGTCCGGCCGGCGAGCCGCGATCGCTGGCTGCTAGCGGCGGCCGCTGTTTTCCCGGTAAAACTCTTTGCGCTTCTTGACATTGTAGGTGTCGTCGATGCCGGGTCCAGCATCGGCGACGGTGAGAGTATCGCGAGTGCTATCCTCGTCGGCGAGCAGATTGCCGCCCCCGTTCAACGCCATCGCCACCCGCCGGTCGTGGCCGTAGATGTCGCCGAAGGTGCTGATCTTGCCGTCGTCCCCGATCCAGGTGGTGAAATAGGTCACGTGAACCTGGACCGGCTTCTTGAGATCGACCCGGGTGTTGCCGCGCGCGACCGCATTGTGGACCGCCGCCAGCGTCCAGCCCTGGTCGTAGCCGAGGATCTTCTCGGCGAGATCGAGCGGGTCCCTGACACGCATGCAGCCGTGGCTGATGGTTCGCACGCCATCGTTGAAGAGGCTCTTCGATGGCGTATCGTGCATGTAGACGTCGTGCCGGTTCGGGAACATGAACTTGACGACGCCGAGCACGTTCTTGCCGCCCGGCGTCTGGTAGAAGCGGAAGCGGCGCACGTCCACGCTCTCCCAGTCGACGCTGTAGGGGTCGATCCGGCGGCCATTGAAGTCGACGCTGAGGCCTTGCACCTCCATGATGTTGGTGCCGTTGACGAGGCCCGGCCGGATCTCCTGGACCTTGATCGAGTTCGGCACGTTCCAGAACGGCATGAACTCGATGAACTCGAGGCGCTTGGAGAAGGTCGGTGTCGGCGTCGAGCCCTTGCCGACGATGATGCGCTCGGAGCGCACGATTCTGCCGGCGTTGACGACGTACTGCATGAACTCCGGCACGTTGTTCTGGACATAGAACTCGCCCATGTCCTCCATCATCCAGCGCCAACGCTCCATGTTGACGAGGATGCGCTCGGTCTGGCGCTCGGGCGTGGCGACATTGGAGCCGTTGAGCGCCGCGCGCAGGCCCTTGCCGATAATGCCGTCCGGTTTCAGCTCGTGCGCGCTCTGATATTTGCGCACGGCATCCGCGAGCGCATTGTCATAGACGAGCTCATCGCCCGGCTTGGCCGCGGCCGGCAACGTCAGCCCGAGCCGCCTGCGCACCAGCGCGACTTGCGCGTCGCTCTGGCCCGGCTTCAGTTTCGCTCCGTTGGGAATGATGATGTCGCTCGCGGCATCGTGCTTGGCGTTGCCGCCGCGCAGCTCGATCAGCTTCTGGCGCAGGCGCTCGAACTGGGGGTGCTTGGGATGAAAGGCGAGCAGCACTCTCGCTGGCGTGTCGGTGCCCGTCAACGCCTTCAGCACATCGTAGCCATCGGGCGGCGTCGAGCCACGATCGATGATGCGGCTGATGGTCTGGGGATCGATACGCCCGGCATGGGCATGGATCGCATAGCGCACGACGGCGAGCGACATGGCGAGCTCGTTCTGGGCGAGCACTTCGGCGCCACTGCCCGGAGCGATCGCGGGCACCGTATAGGCCGCCGGGTCGAGCCCCCAGTCGGCACCTCGGCCCATCTCCTCGATCAGGGCATTGGCCCGGAAACCGAGCCGGTCGCGCAACAGCCAGACCGGCTCGTTGTTGCGCTCCCCGTAGAAGCGGGCGATGCCGTCGCGAATGGCCTTGGTGCGCTCCTCCGTTGCCGGCAATGCCCGCACAGCCCGTCCGAGATCGATGCCGATCGCCTGCTCGGGCGAGATCAACGCCTGCGGCAATCCCGGCTCGACTGCCTGTGCAGGCAGCGGCGACAGACCTACGGCCACGGCCAAGAGATACAGATATCGGATGGTCTTCAGCATCGGCACTCTCCAGTCGGGCGCCACCCTAGTGTCCTGTCTCCGAAATACGCTCATCCTCGCAGTGTACTCTGAAGCGTATTTCGGAGATGAAAGGACACTAGCAACTCTATGATTCTAGTGTGGTTTCGCCTCGCAAATGCCATCACCGAGCCAGCTGCGGATGCTGGATGGCATTTGCGAGACACCACACTAGAGAAGGCACATCCCCATAGCTAGCTCACGAATCGCAGCAGCATTGTGATCGAGGGTCGCAGGGGCGTCCACGGCTTTGCCATGACGACTGCGTGAGGCGGGCTCCCCAACCGCCCTTCACTTGCGAATGACCGTCTTCACGTCGGCAAAGCCGATGCCGGGCGAGCGCTCGCGGGTGTAGTTGAGCATGAACACGGACGATGCGAAGAACACCTTGGCCCCATCGAGGTCGGTTGCGATCGCGGAGCGGTGCTTCTCCTCGAACTCCTGCAGCGCCTTGGGATCATCAGCCGAGATCCAGCGCACCGCATCGAACCCGGTCATATCGAAGCCGATCGGCAGGCTGTACTCGTTGGCAAGCCGATCGGCGAGCACGTCGAGTTGCAGCGCCCCGATCACGCCGACGATGGGGGGCGAGCCGTCGACGGGCAGAAAGAGCTGCACGACACCCTCCTCCGACATCTCGTGCAAGGCTTCCCGCAGTTTTTTCGCCCGGATCGCATCGCCCAGCCGCACGTAGCGGAGGATCTCGGGCGCGAAATTGGGGATGCCGAGGAAGGCCAGATCCTCACCCTCGGTCAACGTGTCGCCGATGCGCAGGATGCCGTAGTTGGGGATGCCGACCACATCGCCGGCAAAGGCTTCCTCGGCCAGCGACCGGTCCTGGGCAAAGAAGAACTGCGGCGAGGACACCGCGAGCGTCTTGGCCGTCCGCACGATTTTCACTCGCATGCCGCGCGTGAGCTTGCCCGAGCAGAGCCGCATGAAGGCGATCCGGTCCCGGTGGTTCGGGTCCATGTTCGCCTGGATCTTGAAGACGACGCCGGTCATCTTGGGCTCGGTCGGCTCGACGACACGCGTCGTCGCCTTCTGGGCGCGCGGCGGCGGGGCATAGGAGACGAGGGCGTCGAGCAGGTCGCGCACGCCGAAGTTCCTGAGCGCGCTGCCGAAATAGACGGGCGTCAATGCGCCGTCCCGGAAGGCCTGCAGGTCGAACCGCCCGCCGCCATCCGCGACGAGCTCCACCTCCTCGCGCCAGGCCGGTGCATCGTGCTCGTCGATGATCGCAGTCAGCGAGGGATCATCGGGCCCGCTGACCTCGAGGCCGTCGGGATCCTCGTCGAGCCGGCGCACGCGCGGGCTGATGAGATCATAGGTGCCGGCAAACTTGCGCCCCCGCCCGATCGGCCACACCATCGGCGCGGTATCGAGAGCGAGCTTCTTCTCGATCTCGTCCAGGAGATCGAGCGGCTCCCGGCTCTCCCGGTCCATCTTGTTGATGAAGGTGATGATCGGGATGTCGCGCATGCGGCAGATCTCGAACAGCTTCAAGGTGCGCGCCTCGATGCCCTTGGCCCCGTCGATCACCATGATGGCGGCGTCGACCGCCGTCAGCGTGCGGTAGGTGTGGTCGGAGAAGTCCTCGTGGCCCGGCGTGTCGAGCAGGTTGAGCACGGTGTCGCGGTACTCGAAGGTCATGACCGAGGTGACCACAGAGATGCCGCGCGCCCGCTCGATCGCCATCCAGTCCGAGCGCGTGCGGCGCCGGTCGCCCTTGGCCCGCACCTGGCCGGCCAGCTGAATGGCGCCGCCGAACAGGAGGAGCTTCTCGGTCAGCGTGGTCTTGCCGGCGTCGGGGTGCGAGATGATGGCAAACGTGCGCCGGCGCGCGATCTCGCGGGCGAGCGCGGTCAGCCCCGCCGCCGGCGCGGTACGGGGGGCCTCCAGGGTCTCGGTTGCGGCCTCGGCGCGTTCTTCGGTCAAGTGTGCGACTCTCGGTCACGATTCAGACGATGCGAGGCCTATAGCAGCGTTCGCGGGGGGATGCGAGTTTGATCTGTAATGCGATTGTGTTACACTGGATGACAGATGAGGAGCAAGACCATGCCCAAGACCGCCACCATCAACGCCCGCGTCGATGAGAAGCTGAAGGCCCGCGCCGAGAAAGTGCTGCGCGAGGTCGGCATCAGCATGAGCGACACGATTACCATGCTCCTGCACCAGATCGTGCTGCAGAAGGGCTTGCCGTTTGAAGCAAAGATCCCCAACGCCGAAACACAGCGCGCCATGCGCGAGCTCGATGCGGGGCTGGGGGAGCGTTACGACGGTCCAACTTCAGAGGCTCTCGATGCAATGATGCGGTCAGCCAAGCGATAGCGCGCCATGAAAGGCCTGTCAGCTCGGAACAGCTTCAAGAAGGACCTCGAGCGGATAGGGAAGCGCGGCTATGACCGCGTGCTGCTGGACGAAACAATCACTGCATTGCGTCGAGGTGACACCCTTCCGGCCGCGCGTCGCGATCATACGCTGAAGGGTGATTGGAAGGGGTGGCGGGAATGCCACATCGAGCCCGATTGGCTGCTCGTCTACCGGACGGATGAGGAAGTCGTGTACCTCGCAAGGACAGGCACTCATGCCGATCCCTTCGGGACGTGAGGGGCATCAACTCCCATACCCGCCCTTCCCCGCCGGCCGCACCACCAGCACCGTCACCGCAACATACACGAACGCTCCCACGACAGCCGTCGGCAGCGAGGCGGTCAGATACTGATACGGCCAGTGACTGGCATAGCTGATCGGGTGCAGCAGATAGACATAGCTCGCAAAGCCCGCCGCCATGCCGGCGATGGCCGCCGGATTGAGGCCGCCCCAGTAGCGATAGGGGCTGCCGGGCCCCCTCTGATAGAGCCCGCGCACGTCGATGCGGCGGCGCCGCAGCACGAAGTAGTCGACGATCTGGATGCCGCAGAGTGGCGAGAACAGCACGCCCAGCATGGCGAGGAAGCTGCCGAAGCCCGCATAGAACGCCTCGTGCAGGAACACCCCGACGAAAGCCGCCGGCAGGATCGCCGCGAGCAGCACCACCTCCCAGCTGGCCCGGGCGAGGAACGGCACCGAGCGCAAGCCGACGGCGGAAGCGAAGATGCCAACGAGTGCCGTGCCGAGATTGGTGACAGCGAGAAACACGAGCGCGATGGCTCCGTAGGTCGGTCCGCCCAGCGCCGTCATCCATTTGGCCGGGTCCGACACCCCGACCGCGAGCACGGCTGCAAGCCCGACCGAGCTCAACACCGGCACCGGCAGGCCGAGCCCCAGCAGCATCGGCAGCGTCGCCGACCTCGCGCCCGGCACATAGCGCACCATCGCGCCCACATAGGGCCACCAGGACAGCACCGAGGCGATGCCGATCTCGATCCCGGTCACGAAGTTCCACTGGCGGTCGGGCGAGGCGAAGCGAGGTGCGGCCTCCACGAGGCCCGCAGCGTGCTGGGCCAGCAGCAAAGTGATCATCCACAGCGCGACGCCCACGATCAGCAGGAAGAGGCCATTGGCGACCCATTGCACGCCCGCGATTCCGGCCCGCAGGATGAGAAAGACCAGCGCCAGTGCCGCCACCGTCGTCACCGGAACAACGATGCCGACCGCGCCCTCCGCAACGAGGCCCGTGGTCGCGAGGAACTCCGCGATCGATCGCCCACAGAAAATGAGCACGATCGCATTCCAGCCGACGATCGAGGCGTATTGCAGTGGGACCGTGATGATCCAACTCGCCGAGCCGAGCTGGGGTCGCGCGGCCGTGATCGAATCGATGCCGAAGCGGATCGTGGTCGGCAAGGTCGCGAGCACCAAGAGGCCGATACCGATCATGGTGCCGGCGGTCATCGCCGCGAACCCGGCCCTCAATCCGAGATAGCCGCCCACATAGTCGCCGATGATGTAGCACCAGTTGGCGCAGGCCGCGACCATCAGCACGACCCAGAGAGCGGACGCGCTCCAGGTCCGCTCGGAGGGCAACAGTGGCCAGGATTGCGATTGCGCGGTGCCGCTCATGGCGGAAAGCCCCAGAGGACGAGCAGCAGCGGCAGCGCGATCGAGCCGATCGCCAGCACCAGCCAATCGAGCCCAGCCAGATCGCTGCCCTCGCTCGAGGGGTCCTCGAGCACGGCGATCCGCCGCTCGAGCTCGGCTGGCAACTCGCTCCCGCCGCGATCCATCATCGGCCGGTTGTCCCCAACGTCCTCAACGCGCGAGCCACTCACGCCATGCGATATCGCGCCCCGGAAAGGCGACGCGGCGGAAAGGCCAGCTTCGCGCGATCCAGCCCCGGAACGCCGCGCCCAATCGTTCATCGAGCCCATCGGCTGCAGCACTCTCCCGCACCCAGTAGAACGCCATGGCATCGAAGCCCGCCTTGTCGCTGGGATAGATGTAGCAACAGCCAAGGCATTCCGCCTCGTCTGGCGCCATCACCGTGTAGGCGAAGGAATGGCGCAATGTGAGCTCGCGCTGGTGCCAACCCAGATCGATCAGGTCCTCTTCGAGCGTCAATCCTCTGGGCCAGTCGCTGCTCGGGTCCATGAAGCCCGCCAGCCGCTCCAGGCTCGTCATGACCGCATCATAGTCCTTGATGAGGTCATTGACGGTGAGCGGCCTCAGCCGAAAGCCGTCCTCCTCGAGCCGTGCCGGTACGACGAAATCGGCGGGCACCATCGGGCGGGCATACATGTTAGCCTCCAAGTCTAGCTGGATTTCCAGAAGCTGGCATCGTCGCGCAGCGACCCTCCACGATGAATTGGCTGCCGCCAACGAGGCCGCTCGATCCGAGGATTCCAAGCAGGTCGCTCGATACGGATAGTCCCGAGCCACTCGCACGACAATGCCGAATTCGACAAGATCCCAGGCCAGCAGGGCGGATCAGGCATGATCTCTACTGCAGGCGGGAAACATATGCACCGAGAATACAGCCCTGCTCGAGCCGGTTGGAATCTGCAGTTCCATTGGGACACCGAATCATGGGAAAGAGTGGGGCAATCCGACTCTCCGTATAGGCTGGGTGCCTGCGTCACTGTCTGTTGCAGTCGAACATGCCGTGACCGGCAAGGATGGAAAGCCGATGGATACGCTGCATCAATACCAACAGCTGCGTGAGCTCCTCCTCACCGAGTTCCAAGAGGAGATCGAGCGGATCCACCCACTCCTGACCACCGGAGTGAACCTGATTGGCAACGACCATGTCCTGCTGAAAGTCGATGACCACACGAGGTTCTCGGCCATCAAGAACATCCGCCGGCGCTTCGCGGTCGATGTCGGCACTGCGCTGCACGGTCTGGTCGCGGCCTATGCCAATGAGCTTGCCCGGGAGGCTGCCCGCCTCGGTTTGAATGCCGGAGCGCCCGCTCCAAACGATGCTTCCGAACGCGATGCGACCAGCCCTACTCCGCCCTCGGAGCCAAAGCTCAACGAGCGAACGGCCGCACAATATGCCAGCCTTGCCGCCGACGCCTTGAAGTCGATCGTGGGGGCGAACGAGGCACCGGAGTCGCAACGGCGCCGTCTGCGCTATGGCGCCGATTCCAAGCACAATAGCGCAACCCAGGCGCGGGTCCATGCGCCGCAGCGTGACGACGACGACCTGCTCGTGGCGCCCGCCGGCAAGTAGCGCAGGAGCTTTGCGCGCGTGCTCGGGGCGCTGCGCCGATCCTGCGACGCTTCCGCACGGCAATCCCCTGTTCCACCATCATAGCCGCGCCGCCAGCGCCGCCGTGCCAGCGACGATCATCAGGATCGCCACCCACTGCCTCGCGCCAACGGCTTCGCGCAGGATGATTGCCGAAAGCAGCACAGTGACGACGCTGAATGTCGAGCCGACCACCGGGGTAACTTCCGGAGCATCGGAGTTGCCGCCCGCCGACAGCGCCAGCAGGCCGGTGGTGTCGAGCATTCCCTGTGCGACCAGAATGGGCAACCAGGCGAGCGCGACTCGCGGCCGCTCGCCTCGTGCAAGCAGAATCACGACGATGATGGCAAGCCCGGTGAGCCGGCCGATCCAAGTGGTCTGCAGCTCCCCAACGTGGCGTGCCGCCGCCTGACCGAACAGGATCAGCAGAGCGTAGGCGAGGCACGACCCCAGAGCGATTCCGAGCGTGCGACGCAAGGCCTCCCTGCCGACGGCAGAGTGATCGGCATTGGCTCCGGCAAGTCGTGCGATCGCGACGCCGCCTGTCAAAATCATTGCCATTGCCGCCCATTGCACCGGGCTCGGCCGGCTTCCGAGCACGACGGCAGCCAACAGAACCAACGCTGGATGGGCCGCCACGATCGGCGCGACCACGCTGACCGGACCGCGTGCGAGGCCCGCATAGAGCAGGAGACACATGGCACACGTGGCAACCCCATGCAGCACGGCAAAGAGGATCCCCGGCATCGACCAGACGAGGGGTTGCCCGCCAAACCATATCCAGACCGTGAGCGCGATGCTGCCGACGGCCATCACCGCGCCCAGGCTCACCACCGCGCTGAACGCCCGCGTGCTCGAGCGCGCCAAGAAGTCGGCCGTGCCGAGGCTCAGCGCCGTAAGCAATCCCAACAAGGCTGCGTTCATGCCTGGCCGGCTCCCTGCTCGCCCTCTCGGCCCCGCTCGCCTGATCCGTGCCGGGCTCCGCACCGTAGGTCCAGCAGCAGCCGAGAAGGGAAGCAACGCGACATGAGCAGCACCAAGCCCGACAATGCACCCATTCTGATCATGGGCGGCGTCGGTGGGATCGGAGAGGCGCTCGCCCGTCGCCTCGCCACGCATCATTGTGTCGTCGTCACCAGCCGTTCGCAAGGGCGCGCTGAGGCCATTGCGGACAAGATCGGCGGGCGAGGGCTCGCGATGGACGCACTGCTGGAGGACTCGATTGCCGCAGCGATCGAGGCGGCAACCGTCGACGGCTCGCTGGCAGGCCTCGCCTATGCCATCGGCTCGATCCCGCTCGTATCGCTCAATCGGCTCTCGGCTGAGACTATGATGGAGGCCTATCGACTGAATGTCGTGGGAGCCGCGCTCGCCGTCAAACAGGCGTCGGCCGCACTGAAGCAGGGCCACGGCGCCGTGTTGCTGTTCTCCTCGGTCGCCGCACGCCAGGGCTTTGCCAATCACGGTGCGATCGGGCCGGCCAAGGCAGCCCTCGAAGGCCTGACACTTGCTTTGGCGGCCGAGCTCGCGCCGCATGTGCGCGTCAACTGCATTGCGCCGAGCCTCACCGACACGCCGCTCGCTGCGCCTCTTCTCGCCAATGCCCGCATGGCTCAGGCGCTGGCCGAGCTCCATCCATTGCAACGGCTCGGCACCCCCGATGACGTCGCCGCGCTCGCCCAGCTGCTGTTGCAGCCGGCCGCGTCGGGCTGGATCACCGGCCAGATCATCGGTGTGGATGGGGGACGCGGGTCACTGCGGACCGGCCGCTCGTAATCTCAAAGAATTATTATCTCATCGTTCAATACAATCGGTTACAACACACGTTACATAAGCATCACCGGTGCGCTCAAGCGCTCAGTCTCAAAATACAGCTGCCAATGCGCGGCATTCTTGGTTGAAAAATCAAGCGACGCCTTGGTTCTCTCGTGTGTTTTTCTACCGTCTTGTGCTCTATCCGGTGGTACTGGTCATCAAAAACTGGAGAATGGTATGAATATTCTGAAAAAGATCGCGATCGCCTTGCTGGTGGTGCTGCCGTTCGGCCCCGCGCAGGCCGCCAACAAGACCATCGTCGAGGTGGCGGTGGAAGCCGGCATGTTCAAGACGCTGGTCGCCGCCGTGCAGGCCGCCGATCTCGCCGAGACACTGAGCAGCGCCGGACCGTTCACGGTGTTTGCGCCGACGGACGAGGCCTTTGCGAAGCTGCCGGCCGGCACCGTCGAGGACCTGCTGAAGCCCGAGAACAAGGGCAAGCTCGTCAAGATCCTGACCTACCACGTCTTGGCCGGCAAGGTGATGTCGGGTGACATCGCCGGCAAGAAGATGGGCGCCAAGTCCGTCGAGGGCAGCGAGATCATGGTGGACGCGACCAACGGCGTGAAGGTCGACGGGGCGACGGTCGTCAAGGCCGACATCGAAGCCTCGAACGGCGTGATCCATGTGATCGACACGGTGATCATGCCGCCAATGTGAGCGGATGCTGCGAGAAGCCCTGGAGCCCGGCGCGCTGGTCGTGCCGGGCTTTCCCGTGCTCAGGCTTTCTTGCCCTTGCCTGTGCGCAGCACGGTCGCCTGCTTGTCGGCCTCGCGAATGGCACCGATCGCCTTCTCGTAGGGCAAGCCGAGCGATTGCGAGACGTCGCCGATGCGGCCTTCCTCCTCGCTCGTCACCTCGCCGTCGGCTGCGAGCGACAGATAGGCCGCCTTGACGATCAAGAGCTTGGTTGCCTCCGAGAGCCGCGACTGGGCCTCTTTCAGCTCGGCAAAAATTCCCGCGGCCCCACCCTTCATGGTGGTCGCGAGCGCCCTCACCTGCTCGATGCCGATCTCCTTGCCGGTCAGCTCCTTGTAGATCGCCGCTGTCGAGCGGATCTCCTTGTCGTCGAGCCGGCCATCGGCGAGTGCCATCGCGAGTGTCGTGCGGATGATGTAGTCGCGCTCGGTCAGGGTGCCGGGCCGCGCCTGCGCGCCGTCACTCGCAACCGAGCTCGTGATCATTTGCAGCACCCCGCTCGCGACGAACAGCACGCCCAGCAGCAAGAACGCCCAGGCGACGAGGATGCCGATCTCACCAAAAACCTCCGGGTCGAGCAGGATCATCGCAACGAGCCCGACCAACGCCAACACGATGCCGGTCACGATCTTACCCATGGCCGTGTGAAACATCACAATCTCCTTTGACCGGCGCATATTCCCGGGCGACGTTAAACGGGCTGAGGCGCTGTTGGAAGGGGCTACAGTAGAGGCGCAGTCGCCGCACGCAGCCTGCGACCCCTTGCAGGGTGTCGCCGGGTGGCGGTTGTGATCAAGGTGCCGGGCGATGGCAGGAGATGGCACGGGCGATGGCGAAACTTGAGGTGCTGCTGCTTTCCGATAGCCGGCCCGGCCACTATCATCTGGCCGAAGGCGTGATCGCGGCATTGGCGCGAGGACATGAGGTGGGGGTCGAGCGGCTCGAGATTGTACGCAGGCGGATGGCACCGACCCGGCTGCTGGCCGCAATGCTGGCCTCGCGCGCGGTGCCGCCGGCAACGGTATTGCGGTTGGGCTATGGCATCGATGCGCGCAAACTGGCGCCCGCCGACCTCGTCGTGTCCGCCGGCGGCGACACCATTGCGGCCAATGTCGCGGCGGCACGCCTGCTGGGCGCGCGCAACGTCTTCTGCGGAACCTTGCGCAAGCTGGCGCCTGAAAGTTTCTCGCTGATCGTCAGCTCATATGCGCGCCACGAGGCCTTGCCGCGCCATCTGGTCGCGCTCAAACCCAACAAGATGGACCCTGAAGCGCTCGGTCGGCCGGCCTCGACGCCCCGCTTCGGACCGGACCGGCCGCCGCGCCTCGCAGGTCTCCTGATCGGCGGGGATTCGGGGCTCTTCCACTACGCGCCGGCGGAATGGGACCGCCTCCTCGACTTTGTGCGCGAGTTGTCGGCCGCCTGGGGTACGCGCTGGCTGGTCTCGACCTCGCGGCGAACGCCGGGCTATGCGGTCGATGCTGCGCTCAGGCTCGCCGATGCAACCGCTGTCGTCGCGGAGCTGATCGACTACCGGACGGCAGGCCCGGGCACGCTGCCCGCCATTTTCGGCGCAGCCGACATCATCGTCTGCACCGAGGATTCGAGCACCATGATCTCGGAGGCGGTCTCGGTGCGCCTGCCGGTTGTCGCCGTCTCACCGGCGCGCCATGCCTTCAAGCCCGAGGAGGCGGAGTATCGCGAGCTGATGCGCAGCCGGAGCTGGTGCCGATATCTGCCGATCGCCGAGCTGTCGGTTGCCCGCTTCGGCACTTCACTCGGCGAGATCCGCCCCCTCGAGGGCAACCACATCGAGCAATTGGCGGCCGAGCTGGACCGTCGGCTGCCGGGCCTGGGGCAACGCTGAGCCATGTCCCGAGCAGCCTCGACACTGGGACCGGCCGACCCGATCTCGCCCATGCGCCGGATATGGCTGGTCGTGGAGTTGCTCCTGATGTTCATCGCAGCCCCGATCGCCATGGATTGGGGCATTCGCAGCTATGGCGTGCCGCTGTTCGTGGTGCTGCTGCCGGTGCTGGCACTGTTCGTCATCCTGCTGCTGGCGGACCGTACCTTCTCGCTCAAGCTCTCGCTGGCAAAGGGATTCGGCGGGCGCGAGCTGGTGGGGATCCTGGCGCTCTTTGCCGTGCTCGCGCCGGTGATCCTCGCGGCCGCCTATCACCTGGTGCCCGAGAGCTTTCTCGGCTTTCCCACGCGAGTGCCCCGGCTCTGGCTCGTCATCATGGTGCTCTATCCGCTGGTCTCGGTCACCACCCAGGAGATCATCTACCGGGTGTTCTTCTTTCACCGCTATGGCCCGCTGTTCGGCCGGCAAATCTGGCTGATGATCCTCGTCAACGGCATGCTGTTCGCCTTCGGCCACATCATGTTCCGTAACTGGATCTCGGTCTGGGTCTCTCTCGTGGGCGGCCTCCTGTTCGCCTGGCGCTATCACCGGACGAAGTCCTTCTGGGCGGTGTTCCTCGAGCACACGCTCTATGGCGACCTGATCTTCACCGCCGGGCTCGGGCGGTTCTTCTTCACCGGCCTGTCGATTTTCCGGTAGTGGGCGGGCCGATCACTACTGCAGCGCGGCGGCGACCTTGCCGCGAAGCTCGTCGAGATAGGGCTTCAGGTTGCGCCCCGGGCAATCGGAGGGTGCGTGGTCGTCGTGCCCGGTGATGCGATCGGGCGGGATCCGGTAGGCCGCCGCCAGCCAGGTCGTGAGCTTGTCGAGCGCGGCGAGCTGGGCCGGCACCGGCTTCTCCTTCTCGAACTCTCCCTCGACCACCACCTGGATGAAGCCGTCCGTATCGTAGCCGGTGTTGGTGTCGCCGGCGAAGGCGACCTCGCGCCCCTCGCCGATCCGCCCGCTCACGTCGATATAGAAATGATAGGGCATGTCGCCCCAGGCGGGTTTCTTCTTCTTGGTTCCGCTCAAGGTGCCGGGGCTCATGGAGAAGCTCTGCAGGCCGTGCAGCTTCTTCTCCAGCGTGAGCTTGGGCTGCTGGCGCACGCCGGTGTGATGGATGATGATGCCCTTCGGCGCCTGGGCCTTCATCATCGAGGCATTGGCGGCTGCTGCGCCCCACTCGGCGCGAGACACGATCTCGGGCTTCTCGACCCCGGCGCCGATCGCGCGCTCGCCTGCAGGCAGGAGCGCTATCATGGTCGCAATCGCCAGACCAGCGGACACGCGCGACCACTGACTTATTCTTAGGGCGAGTATGACACGACCGGTCATTGCAGAGACTTTCCTCGAAGCGATCAGAAAAGAAGCTTCGGCGCTGTTTCTGCAGCTAACTCTATCGAGCCTCTCGGCGGCACCGGCTGGCGATCATCAGCCACGAGCCCGAGGAGCAATCAGCCGGCTGACGGAATGAGCACAATCAGCAGCCCCGCTTGGCGTAACCGCCATACTGGTTGGCAACGGCCGACGCTTCCCCGCTGCTGTCATACGGGCCTAAAACTTTGCAGTACCAGCCCTTGCGGAAGTTCGGATAGTCGTTGGTGTGGATGACGTAGCCCGGACCGCCGATGCCGGACCTCCTTTTTGCGCACTCGAAGATCGCATACCAATCACAGAATTCCGCCGCGACCTTGAAACTGCCATCGGCGGGGGCTGCTGGCGCACTCGACCCGACCGAGGTCCCATCTGCCGGCACACTACCGGTGGTAGCGCCGAGAACACCAGTGCCGAGGCCCGTAGCGAGTGCAGCTGCTGCCAAGTAGGAAAACCCCATCCATGAAATACGCTTCATCTTCGTACTCCGCTTTTGCAGCCTTATCCGGACTTGCGTCCGCCGCATGAGTATGTACCAAACTCTATCCCTGCTCAAGTCGCATTGCGTGCCGCCGACGCCCGCTTGTCCGTCCAGGCACGACTGAAAGCGCCGATGCCACCAATGGCAACGCCCGCCGGAAAGGCTCAATTCATTGATATTAATGGAAAATCAGCCGTCGAGAATGCCGCCCCTGAAATGAACCTCGCATGAACGGAGCCTTCGGCTGCCGTTCATGTTGCCGCAGCAATCATGGCTGCACTGGGGCACTTTCGCGACGGAGAGAAGACATGATGAAGGCGATTGTAGGGCTGCTCACGGGAGCAGCACTCGCAGTCAGCGCCACTTCGGGCAGCGGATTCGCTGGCGATCTGTCGACCTATGGCGGCGATCAGAGCGAATACTACGAGACCGTGGACGGCGGCGATGAGGCGCCGAGCAACTATCGGCGCGATATCGATGAGAGCGGCGCCTATTGCCCGCGCAAGCACCGCCAGCGCCAACAGAGCTATGATCCGGTCTACGACGGATCCGCCGACAACGGCAACTACGGCCAATCGCTGAAGGACGGCAACTATGCATCGCGCTGCCTCGGTCGCTGGCAGATCGAGGAGAGCCTGGTGCAGCAGGGCTGGCGCGACTTCCGCGGCCTCGAGCTTGCCCCCGATGTGGTCGGCGTGACCGCAAGCCGACCCAATGGCCTCACCTACCGCCTCAAGATCGACAAGTGCTCGGGCGTCATTCTGGCAGCCAATCTGCTCGACCAACAGGATCGCAACTACGGCGCGACCGCCTCTGTGTACCAGCCCCAATATTGAGGCGCACACACTGCGGGGACCGGCGCGAGCGGGCAGCTTTCTCTGGTCCCCGCATCTTGCTATAGCTCCGGGCAATCCGATCCGGAGACCGCCGATGCCCCGTGCCGATCTCGTCGCCCTTGCCAGAAACCCCGTTCCCAGCGGCGCGACTGCCGGTGTCTTCAAGGCCCCGGACGGGGCGGAGCTGCGCTACGCCGTCTGGCAAGCGAGCCGCGGGCCGCGGCGCGGCACGGTCTGTCTGTTCGGGGGACGCACCGAGTTCATCGAGAAATATTTCGAGGTGGTCGCCGATCTGCGCCGGCGGGGCTTTGCGGTTGCGACCATGGACTGGCGCGGCCAGGGCGGCTCCCATCGCGAGCTGCGTAACCAGCGCAAGGGCTATGTGCGCGACTTTGCCGACTTCGAGGAGGACCTGAAGGTCTTCATGCGCGAGGTCGTGCTGCCTGACTGTCCCCCACCCTATGTGGCGCTCGGCCACTCGATGGGGGGCAATATCATTCTGCGCTCGGCTGCAATGCCAGGCGTCTGGTGGGAACGGATCGTCGTTTGCGCGCCAATGGTGCGGCTCCATCCCAAATCGCTGCCGTTGTCGCTGACCGCGACCAAGACGCTCGCCGAGACGGTCTGCGTGTTCGGTGGCGGCCGACTCTATGTGCCAAACGGCACCGACGACTATGGCGAGCATTGGCCGTTCGAGGGCAATACGGTGTCCTCCGATCGGGAGCGCTACAACCGCAACAACGCGGTGGTCGAGGCGGCAGCCGACCTCGGCCTGGGCTCACCCACCTTCGGCTGGCTGCGTGCCGCTTTCCGCTCCATGGACGAGATCCACCGCCCGGCCTATGCGGCCGCGGTGCAAGCGCCCATCCTTTTCCTGATCGCGGGCGAGGACAAAATCGCCTCCTCGCGTGCGATCGAGGACTTTGCCGTGCGCCTGAAGCTCGCCAAGCACGTCGTCATCCCCCACGCCCGCCACGAGATCATGCAGGAGCGCGACGAGCTGCGTCAGCAGTTCTGGGCGGCGTTCGACGCTTATGTCGGCTGCGAGGAGAGGGCGAGTTGAGCCTCACCGCCCACGCATCGAGCTCCGCGCGAGGACGGTCGCGATCAGCTCGGCGAGGCGATCCTCGTCGCGGCCCTGGAACCGGAGCGCGACGGGAAGGGCGCGGGCGACCGATTTGAGCCGCCCGGTTGCCCCCATCGCCGCGAGCCGGACGAGGTCCTTCTCGGTGGTGACGATCTCGGCCCTCAGCTCCTGCGACCGCCTGAGCAGCAGCTCGGCTTCCGCCTCGCTCAGCACGTGATGGTCGGGAAAGGCAAACCGCTCGGCGACGACGGCGCCGCAGCGCTCCAGCGTGCGGAACAGTTTTTCGGGCCGCCCGATCCCGGCAAAAGCAACGACCCGGGCTCCCGCAAGGCCAAGGGCATCGGCCTTGGGCACGGTTTCAGCCTGCAGCACCGGGCCGTCGAAGCGGCGCGCGAGGCCCGGCTCGACGACCGCGCCACCATCGCCGCCAGCGAGCACGACGATCGCATCCGTCAGCCGCAATTGTGCTTCGAGCCGCATCCGCAACGGCCCGGCCGGCATCACGCAACCATTGCCCAGGCCACGCGAGCGGTCGATCACGGCAATCGTCAGGTCTTTCACCAGCTGGGGATTCTGCAGGCCGTCGTCCATGATGATGGCGTCGGTGCCGAGCCCCTCGATCAGGCGGGCGCCGGCGGCCCGGTCACGGGCAACGATGGTCGGCGCCAGCTGTGCGAGCAGCAGGGGCTCGTCGCCGACGCGCGCGGCGATGTCGGCCGCCGGGTTGACCCGATGCGGGCCCCGCTCGCTGCCGCCAAAGCCCCGCGTCAGGAACGCGGGCACTCCGCCTTGCCTTGCGACCAGTGCGGCGACATGGAGCGCAAGCGGCGTCTTGCCGGTTCCCCCGCCCGTGAAATTGCCAATGCAGAGGACCGGGAGCTGCGAGCGGTAAGGGACGACGAGCCGCAGACGCAACTCGGCGATGCGACCCGCCAGACCCCCGATCGGCGCCAGCAGCCGTGATCGCCAGTCGGGTCCGGGCCCGTACCAGAACGCGGGCGGCTCAAGACGCACGGGCCAAAACCCTGTCGTCGGGTATGAGCGGCAGCACCAGAGCCAGCGTGCGCTCGAGCGCCCCGCCGAGCTCGGCGATCGCTCCGCCGGCATTGCGTTTGGCTGCGGCCAGTCGGATCGGATCCGACCAGAGGCCTTCGAAGGCGTCCGCCAACTCGCCAGCCGACTGCACCACCTGCGCGCCCCCACCCTTCAGCAACGCCCCATAGGCGTCCTTGAAATTGTGCCAGTGCGGCCCGGTCACGATGGCAGCACCGAGCTTCACCGCTTCGATCGGGTTCTGACCACCATGCTCGATCAGCGATCCGCCGATGAAGGCAACCGGCGCCAGCGAGTAGAACAGCCCGAGCTCGCCGATGGTATCGGCCACATAGGCCGCAACACCCTCGACTGGCAGCTCGCCGAGCGATCGTTGCCGGGTGCCGAGCCCCAGGCTCGCGAGTGTCGCGGCAACCGAGGGGCCACGCTCGGGATGACGTGGCACGATCACCAGCAGCGTATCCGGGCGCCGCTGGGCGAGGATGCGGTAGGCACGCCCCACGATCTCGTCCTCACCCTGGTGGGTGCTGGCTGCCAGCATCACGGTGCGCCGGCCAATCGCGCGCTTCAAGCTATCGAGCGCTCGGGCATCGACCGGAGGAGGGGGCGAATCGAACTTCAGATTGCCGACCGCTTCGACCGCGGGCGCACCCAGCTCGGCAAACCGGGTCGCCAACACTCCGTTCTGCGCCAGCACCAGCGCGAACCGCCCGAACAATGCATTCGCCATGCGGATCCGCCGCCGCCAGCCCGAGAACGATCGCTTCGACAGGCGGGCATTGACGAGCACCAGCGGAACCTGGCGTTCCGCCGCACCCAGCACCAGGTTGGGCCAGACCTCCGATTCGACGAAAATGCCGAGGTCGGGACGCCAATGGTCGAGGAAACGCGCGACCGGTCCCGGCACATCGAGCGGCACGTACTGGTGAATGGTGCCCGGACCGGCGCGGTCCGCCGCCAGCCGAGCCGAGGTGACGGTTCCCGTCGTCAACAGCACGCTGGCCTCGGGCCGGGCATCGTGCAGCCGGGCG
>JANPDA010000198.1:0-15798 GCA_031431235.1 Hyphomicrobiaceae bacterium | reverse complement strand
CACTCGCGTCGTAGCCCAAGACGTCGGAACGCCGTTGGCAGCTATCTCTAGGACCGGAAGTGGCTCCACCGTGACGATCAGCCAACGTCTTGTTCTGGTCACCTACGCCCGCCCCCCGCAGCATCACTGACCTTCCGCTACCGTATCAGAGTGCGGCCGTGGATCAAGGGATGCTGGATGCTCGACCTGTAAGCCCCTCGCCGCCCCCCCCTCACCAAGCTTATCCCCCTCCCCTCCACCTCCCTTACACTCCCCCGATCGCCTTCACGGAAGCGGGGCGCGTCGACCGTCGAACGGGTCGGGGAGGCGGCGGTGACGGTCGGGAGTGCGGGGTCGTGTGTCGAAAGACTCACGGACGGACCTCAGTGCCCGATGGGCTCCGGTGGCTTCCCTCTGGGACGGATGCTGGCAACTGCGTTGCGGTCCGGGTGCCGTAGACGGCTAGGATTGGCCTGCCTCGCAAGAGATCAGGGCAACGGAAGAAGCAGGCCCGGTTCCTTCAAATCGTCACGTCATGGCGGAGCCATGCTCCGCATGGACACGCGGGCGCTTACGCGCTGCGGATTACCAAAAGGATGCAGTGCGCAAGCGCCCGCGTCCCGCTTCAGGTTTTCAACTCCGGCCGCGATCCGCGGCGCGAAAAGGGAAAGGCATTGCGCGTGGACGTGAGCGGCAGCGGCAAGGGCAGGAGGTCGGGGCAGGAGATTGCAGGTCGAGCCCATCGATCCGCAAAGAGAGGCCGAAGCCGCGTTCTGGCGCCGCACGATCGCGGAGAGGGTCGAGGCGTTGCGCCGCGCAGGCAAGTGCGGCAACGGCTCCTCCCGGCCGGCAGACCGGCAGAGCTTCATGACATGTGCGGAGATGCAGCGGCCGTTCGACCCGGCGGGCGTCGAGGACGATGGCGAGGCCTGGCGGCTCACCATCGCGCACAGAATCGAGGCGCATCTCCTCGCGATCAGGTGCGGCCCGACTGGAGGTTGCCGCATCCCCTCCTGCCGGCGGAGCAAAAGGTGCCCCAGGCGCGTGCTGCTCGCGATGGCGGAGCCGGGGGAGCTGACTTGACCCAATCGCAAACCCCGTCTCCCCGGTCAGCCGCGGGCCGAACCGGGGTCCAGGAGTCGAAGCGAAATGCCTTGCCGCAGGCCCCTGGGTCCCGCACTTGCCCGGCTCCGCCGGGCTCGGCCGGGAAGACGGGTAGAGGCAGGCCTCGCCAGCAAAGGGCGACCTGCCGGTCGCCCCGACAGGCCCTTGCAAAAGCCGTTCCGCCCCGTCACGAATGTGCTAAGGTGCCGCAATGCAACACACGAGAAACTCCTCCAAGCGGAATGCGAGCAGCGACGTGGCCGAGACCAAGAAGCCGGTGACGATCAAGAAATACGCGAACCGTCGCCTCTACAATACCGAGACGAGCACGTACGTCACGCTCGAGGACCTCGCGCAGATGGTGAAAGCCGAGCGCGACTTCGTCGTCTACGACGCCAAGACCGGCGAGGAGCTGACGCACAGCGTGCTGACCCAGATCATCCTGGAGCAGGAGGGGCGCGGGCAGAATCTCCTGCCGGTCAATTTCCTCAGGCAGCTCATCCGCTTCTATGGCGACAGCATGGGCCGCCTGGTGCCGAGCTACCTCGATCTCTCCATGGGCATGCTCACCCGTGATCAGGCGAAGTTCCGCAAGCAGTTGACGGATGTCTGGGGCGTGGCGCCGTTTGCCGCCAATCCGTTCGGTACGACCGCGCTCGATGCCATGCAGGAGCAGGCCAGGAAGAACATGGCGATGTTCGAGAAGGCCTTCACCATGTTCACGCCGTTCGGTCACATCGGGCGGCCGGGCGAGGCCAATGGCGAAGCCGGCGCGGAGCCAGAGACCGCTCCGGCGTTCGCCGAGCCCGGATCCGAGCCGGCCGCCAAGGTCGATGCCCGCAACGAGATCGAGATCCTGCGTGACCAGCTCACCGCCATGCAGCGCCAGATCGACCAGCTGGCCAAGGGCGAGCGGTGAGCGAGGAGACCTTCGATGCCGACGGCGGCCCGCTGCTGCCCGCCTATTTGTTGAGGCGCATGTACTGGATCGCGGCCGGGCCGATGATGACGACGAACAGCACCGGCAGGAAGAACACGATCATGGGCACCGTCAGCTTGGGCGGCAGGGCCGCCGCCTTTTTCTCGGCGGCCGACATGCGCAGCTCCCGGTTCTCTTTCGCCATCACCCGCAGCGCCTGGCTGACCGGCGTACCGTAGCGCTCGGCCTGGATCAGGCTGGTCGCCACCGCCTTGACGGAAGGAATGCCGGTGCGCTTGGCGAGGTTCTCGAAGGCGAGGCGCCGCTCGGGCAGGTAGGAGAGCTCGGCCGTCGTCAGCGAAAATTCCTCCGCCAGCTCGATCGACTGCACCGCGACCTCCTTCGACACCTTGCCGAAAGCAGCTTCCGTCGACATGCCCGACTGCACGCAGATCAGCAGCAGGTCGAGTGCGTCGGGGAAGGACTGCGAGATCGAGAGCTGGCGGCGCTGGATGAGGTTCGAGATGAAGACGTTGGGCAGGTAGAGGCCGAGATAGGCGGAGGCAAGGCAGATGCCGAGCCGTACGAACACCGGCAACTCGTGATCGCGGGCAACGAACAGATAGAACACCGAGCCCACGAAGGTCGCAATCGGCATCGCGAAGCGGAAGAAGACGAACATGATGACCGGCGCCTGGCCGCGCAGACCCGCCATCTTCAATTTCCGCTTCACTTCGTCGGTCTCGAAGGCCTGGCGCAGGTTGAGCTGATCCACGACCTGCGACACATAACCCTTGGTCTCGCGGCGCAGGCGCGCGTTCTGGGGTTTGTTGGCAGCCTGCAGCTCGGTCAGCCGTGTCGCCCGCATTTTCTCGCGCTCGATCGCCATCACCTTCATGCGGCCCGCCATGCGGTCGCGCGAGAATGCAGGCAACGCGATCGTCAGCACCGTCGCAAATGCCGCGATCGCCGCAAAGAACGTCACCGCCATCTGCGGGTTGGCGACCATGGAGAAGATGATATCGAACATGTGGTGCCTCCGCCGAACGGCGCTTGCTGCGAGACGCGGATCAGTACTTGAAGTTGATCATCTTGCGCATGATGTAGAGACCGCAGAACATCCAGAAGCCCGCACCGGCAAGCATCAAGTGTCCCATCTGATCCTTCCACAACAACGAGATGTAATCGGGCGAGGTGATGTAGACCATCGTCATCACGATGAACGGCAAGGCACCCAGGATCGCCGCCGAAGCCTTGGCTTCCGATGACAGCGCCTGCACCTTCGCCTTCAACTGGGTCCGCGACCGGAGCACGCCCGAGAGGTTGCCCAGCGCTTCCGCGAGGTTACCGCCCGCGGACTGCTGGATCGAGATCACGATCGAGAAGAAGTTGACCTCGGGGACCGGCATCCGCTCCATCATGCGCTCGAAGCAATCGCCGAGCGGGATGCCGATACGCTGCTGCTCGACCAGCTCGGCGAACTCCTTGCGCACCGGCTCGGGACTTTCGCGCGCGATGATCTCGAGGCATTCGTTCAACGGCAGGCCGGTCTTGACGCCGCGCACGATCACATCGATGGCATTGGCGAACTCGTGCAGGAATTTCGCCTGCCGTCGCTTGACGAGAAAACCGACCACCCACCGCGGCAGGCCGAGCGCGCCGACGAAACCGAGCAGGCCTGCCAGCGGGAAATCGCCGCCTGCGATCATCACGCCACCGGCCAGAACAATGCCCGTGATCGCACTCGCGATGTAGAAGTCGCGTGGTGTCGCCTCGAGGCCCGCACGCATCAGCCGGGTGCGAATCGAGAGGCGCCCCTTCGACTTCTGCTTCTTCTCGAGCTCCTTCAGCGAATCCTGGACGTTCTTCTTGCGTGCGCTCAGCTCGTCCGCCGAGTTTCGGCTCGAACGGCTGTTGCGGCCCTTGGAAACATCCTGGACGCGCTTCGCGGTTTTCTTCTCGCCGGACAGATAGGGTATGACCGCCAGATAGGCGATCACCCCGACGCTCAGTGCGGCGAGGACGACGACGAGAATCTCAGCCATTCGACTCTCCCAACAACATGCCGTTGTCGTCCTGAACCTCGGAGGAGGAGAGTGCCGCGGCGAGCCGATCCTGCTCGCCATAATAGGCCGCACGATCCCAGAAGCGCGGGCGCACGATGCCGGTCGAGCGATGGCGGCCGATCAGCTTGCCGTGCTTGTCCTCGCCGAGAATGTCGTAGACGAGCAGGTTCTGCAGGGTCACCACCTCGCCTTCCATGCCCACCACCTCGGTAATGTGGGTGATGCGGCGCGAGCCGTCGCGCAGCCGCGCAGCCTGCACGATGATGTCCACGGCGCCCACGATCTGCTCGCGGATGGTGCGGACGGGCAGCGAGAAGCCGCCCATCATGATCATGCTCTCCATACGGCTGATGGCTTCGCGCGGGCTGTTGGCGTGGAGCGTGCCCATCGAGCCGTCGTGACCGGTGTTCATGGCCTGGAGGAGATCGAAAGCCTCCGGGCCGCGCACCTCGCCGACGATGATCCGCTCGGGACGCATACGCAGACAGTTCTTGACCAGGTCGCGCATGGTGATCTGGCCCTCGCCCTCGAGATTGGGCGGACGGGTTTCGAGGCGCACCACGTGAGGCTGCTGCAGCTGGAGCTCGGCGCTGTCCTCGCAGGTGATGATGCGCTCGTCCTCGTCGATGCAACCGGTGATGCAGTTGAGTAGCGTCGTCTTGCCCGAGCCCGTGCCGCCCGAGATGACGACGTTGCAGCGTACGCGGCCGATGATCTCCAGGATCGTCTTGCCTTGCGGGCTGATCGAGCCGAACTTCAACAGCTGCTCGAGCTTCAGCTTGTCCTTCTTGAACTTACGAATGGTGAGGCAGGGGCCATCGATCGCGAGTGGGGGGGCGATGACGTTGACACGGCTGCCGTCGGGGAGGCGCGCGTCGCAGATCGGGCTCGATTCATCGACACGCCGGCCGACCTGGCTGACGATGCGCTGGCAGATGTTCATCAGCTGGGTGTTGTCGGCGAAGCGGACGCTGGTGCGCTCGACCTTGCCGCCGGTTTCGATGTAGGTCGTGTTGGCGCCATTGACCATGATGTCGGCGATGTCGTCGCGCGCGAGCAGCGGCTCGAGCGGGCCGTAGCCCAGCACGTCGTTGCAGATGTCCTCGAGCAGCTCTTCCTGCTCGGCGATCGACATCACGACGTTTTTGACCTGGATGATCTCGCCGACGATGTCGCGGATCTCCTCGCGCGCCGCTTCCGCGTCGAGCTTGGCGAGCTGGGTCAGGTCGATCGTGTCGATCAGCGCGTTGAAGACCGTCGTCTTGATGTCATAGTACTCTTCCGAGTGGCGCCGCTCGGTCGAGGCCTTGGCCTTTTCGGCGGCAGTGGCGCCACCGCGTGCAGCCGTCACCTCGGCCTTTGGCATGGCCTCGGGGGCCACCGGTCTTGCACCGGCGGCCGCCTTTGGCAGGTCCTTGACTGGCCCAGCCATCGGCACGGGCTGAGGAGGCCCGCTGCGCCGCGGCGTCTGCAGATCGTTTCCAGTGCGCTTGCCGAACATTGGATGGGCTCCAGCCGTTCTAGTCTCAGGACTTCTTGCGAGTGAACCGCGCCAGCAATGGCGCAAGCATCGACTTCTGCTCTATTACGGGAGCTGACCGGTTGGTCAGCGCGCAGGCGAGATTGCGGATGTGGTCGGCGGAACGCGACTTGGTGCCGAGCTCCTCCACCATCTGGCCGTTGTTGGCGGCAAGCCCGAAGGTTTCGGCATCGTACTCGATTACAGCCTGGGGCTTCAACTCGAGGGCCTCGGCGAACTCCTTGACCGGGATCTCGGGCCGCTTTGGCATGCCGACCATGTTGAGAACCAACTGGGGCGGCTTGTCGTTCTTGCGATGCTGCTTCAGCAGGTCGACCAGGTTCTTGGCGTTACGCAGGTTGGCGAGGTCGGGGGCAGCCGTGATGACGACCTGATCGGCGCCCAGCACGACCTGCTTGGCCCACGTCGTCCAGATGTGAGGCACGTCGAGCGCGACATAGGGAACGTTGTTGCGCACGATATCGAGCACGTGCTCGAATGCTGCCGGATCGATGTCGTAGTTGCGATCGAGCACACCCGGGGCTGCGAACAGGCTCAGGTGGTCGGTGCATTTCGCCAGCAAGCGGTCGAGCAGCACCTCGTCGAGCCGCTCGGGGCTCGACAGGGCGTCCGCAATGCCCTGCACGGGGTCCTGGTTGAAGTCGAGACCCGCCGTGCCGAAGGGAAGGTCGAGATCGGTGATCACGACGTTCGTCTGCAGCATCCGCGAAACGGTCCAGGCGACGTTGTGGCATAGCGTCGAGGAGCCGACGCCGCCCTTGGCGCCGATGAAAGCGATCACATGCCCAACGGGGTCGCTGCCCGGCTCGGTGTAGAGGTTCGACAGGCTCTCCATCAGGGTGAGCGGGGAGACGGGCGCAACCAGGTACTCACTGACACCGCGCTTCAGCAGCTCACGATAGAGAATGATGTCGTTCTTGTGCCCGACGATCATCACCTTGGTGCCGGCATCGCAGCTTTCGGAGAGCTGGTCGAGCGCTCCCAGCAGCGTCGAGCGATCGAGCGCCGACTCGATGATGATGAGGTTGGGCGAGGGATTCTCGGCATAGTGCGCCTGGGCGGCGAAAATGCCCCCCATGTGCACGTTGACGTGGGCCCGCGCCAAGCGCCGGTCCTCGCTGCAGACTTGCACGGTCTCGGCGGTTTCCGCTGTCTCGCAGAAGGCCTGCACCGTGATGCGAGGGATCGGCTTGGCCTGGTCGTGCCGACCTTCGCCGAGCGTATCGCCGCCATGGCGGTGGTCGCGGGCCTCGTAGCCGTCGAGCACCATGGGCTGGTTCGCGTAAACTGAGTTGCTCATTGTTTTGCCACGTCGCTGATGGTGCCGGCCTTCTCTTCGTCCTTGGTCTCGGAGATCGTGCTCTGGCCCTTGACGTAGTCGCGCCAGGCTGTGTCACGCCGCTCCGATGAGCGCGCCGTCATCGCCCTCGGCTCCACGAGATCGCGTGGATTGGCGACCATGGCGGCGAGGTTGTGCTGCTGCGCGCAGCCGAAGTTCTGATAACTGACGTTCTGCTTCTCCTCGGCGAGGTTCGTCGGCCACTGGCCGCAATCCGGGCCCTTGGCGACGTAGCCTACGAAGGAAAGCTTTACCGGCGGTTTACCTCCACCCTCGTGGTAGGCATCGACCGAGATCGCTGCCTCGGGGACGCCGGCGCCGCGCAGCATCTGGCGAAGATCGGCAACCACGTGATAGGCCGCATACTCGTTGGCGGCGCCACTGGGGGCCGAGATCATCAGGCGATTGCCGCCCATGCCGCGCCAGGCGCCGAGGAAGCCGGCAACCTCGTCGCGCTGACCGGCCGTCAGGCCCGTCGCTCCGCGATTGACCTCGAGGGCGAGCACCTGGCGCTCCTCCTCGACCACGATCGGGTGGCGCTCCTCGACCGTCATCGGCTGCTCCCAGGAGACCAGCCGGCCGTCATTGTAGTCGCGGCAACCAGCGAGTCCCGTGGCGAGCAGAGAGGCGGCGATCAGTTGCATCGCGACTGGCCGCAGGCCGGGTCCGAATGCACATTGCTTGTTCTTGAAGGACGTCATGGCAGTTCTCCGTGGACCCGCGATTATTCGATGATGAAGCCGTAGTTGCCTTCGTATTGGCCGGCAGGAAGCTTGTCGTCGCGGCCATAGACCCGGTTGAGCTGGCCCATGAAGTTGGCCTTGGCGTCGGAGGGATCGAACAGGCCGTCCGTAGGCAATGCGACCTGCGACATCCCGACCGGATTGACCGTGTAGGGCGTGACGATGATCACGAGCTCGGTCTCTTTCTTCTGGAAGTCGCGGCTGCGGAACAGCGTGCCGAGGATCGGCAGGCTCTTCAGGCCAGGCACTCCGTCCAGATTCTGGCGCGTGTCCTCGGAGATGAGGCCTGCCATCACCAGCGACCCGCCCGAGGGCAGCTCGACAGTGGTCTTTGCGCGGCGAACGTTGAGGCCAGGTATCGCAGCTCCGAAACCGAGCTCGACAGTCAGCTCTTTCGAGATCTCAGAAACTTCACTGTCGATCTTCAAGGAAATCCGGCTCTCGGACAACACAAGCGGCGTGAACGCCAAGCTGATACCAAACTTCTTGAACTCGACGGCGAAGTGTCCGTCCTTGTCGACGCCGGTCGGAATTGGGAACTCGCCGCCAGCCAGGAAGCTCGCCGTCTCGCCGGAGATCGCCGTCAGGGTCGGCTCGGCCAGTGTGCGGAGGAGGCCCGTGCGTTCGAAGGCTTCGATGTTGCGAGCAAGGCAATTCACGGAGCCTGCGGCAGCGGCAGGTGTCACCGCTGCGGCAACGCCCGATGCCACGCAGTTATCGAGGCCGTTCGATGGTCCGGTAATTCCGAACAGGAAATTGTTGCCGCCCTGGCCACTGGTCAACGGGAACGAGTTGTTCGTGCTGAAACCAAATGCGGAGTCTCCGATGTGGGTGCCGTTCCAATTCACCCCGAGACGCTTGATCGTACTGCGCGTGATCTCGGCAACCTTGACCTGCAGCAGGACCTGCTCCTTGGCTTCCACCTGGAGCATGTTGACGACCTTCTGCTCGTCGCGCTTGTTGCTCTCGCCGGGCCGCGTCATGAAGCGGGCGGCGATGTCGGAGGCGCGGGCGGCGTCACCCGGGTTCGGCACCGAGCCGGTCAGGATGATCGTATCGTTGATCACCTCGGCCTTGATGTTGCCGGCCGGGATCAGACGCTCCATCAGCCGCTCGAACACGGCCATGTCGCGCTCGATGCGGACTTCCAGCGTCAGGATCTGCTCGCCGTTCTCGTCGAAGAAGAAGACGTTGGCGTCGCCGAGCTTCTTGGCGATCAGGTAGACGCGGTTTGCGGTCTGCACCACGGCGTCGAGATTTTCCGGATTCGACACGACGACGTCGCGCAGATCCCGCGGCACCTCGACCAGCAAGGTCTTGTTGAGACCGACCATGATGTTGCGGCTCGCAGGCAACACCTCCTCACTGCTGATGCGCAGCAGGCCGTTGTGACCGACGTCGGGGTTGTCCGACCCGGCGATTGCCACCTGCGGCTTCAGTGCGATGCCGGCGGCTCCGGCGAGGCCTGCCGCGGCGAGGAATGCGGCAGCCCAGGCTGTCTTGACGATGGATTTCATGGGAATGATACCTCTGGAAGGAGCTGGAGCCTGTACGGCCTCACTTGACGCCATAAGCGCGTGACCACGAGCCGTAACGCAGCACCTTCACGGCATTCGACTGCTCGACCTGGAACGCGCTTTCGCCGCCCTCCGGGCCGTCTGCGCTCGTGCCGCGCGATTCTGCGAGGCTGCGGAGCGTGAGCTGGATTTCACCCATCTGCTGGGCGAGTGCGAGCGTCTCGGCCTGATTGGGCGTGAGCTCGAGAGTTGCGGTCGAGGCACCCTTGCCGCCGGCCTTCTTGCCGTCCTTCAGGGTGGTGTCGATGTCCTGGCCGATGGCGAGAACGCGCACGTTGCGGAAGAGCGTCTCCGACACGTGCTGCTCCTGGCGGCTGTCGCGGCTGCGAACCTTGCGGGTGACGACGACGTCGACGCGATCGCTTGGCAGGATGAAGCCGCCGGCGGAGGTCTCCTCGGTGATCTTGGTCGAGATCGCGCGCATGCCGGCCGGCAGGATCGCCGCCATCACGCCGCCTTCGTTGGCCTTGATCAGCTTCTGCTCGCGAATCGGCTCGCCTGAAAGGAACTGGGCCCGCGCCACGGAGCCCGCGAAGTCCGCGGTGGCGTTGGGGTGCTCGGTCTGGTTGATATAGCCCTCGGTTGCAGCCTCTTTTGGCCAGGCCTGCCACTTGAGGTCGGTGACCTTCACCGAATCACCCAGTCGGATGTCCGCCTTCGCGACCAGCACGTTGATCGTATCGACCTTCTGCTGCTTCACGATGGTCTTGGGTCGCGCGATCATGCCGTTGGCGAGGAATGCCGCGGCACCTGCAGCCACGACGGCAATGGCCATAACGATCAATCTTGCCTGTTTCATCCCGCAAAAGGGTCCTTTCACCCGAAGTCCTAGACTTAGTTGAGCGTGATGATGCGAGAGATTGGTCAACAGCTCGTTAATTGCCGGGTCATTCCGATCCAAATTGGCACAAGGCCGTTGCGGGCCGCGGCGGCTTCAGTCGAGCAAGCAGCAAAAAGGGCACACCGGTCTTGCCGATGTGCCCTTTTTGAAATGTCAGTCGACGGCCTGATGGCTCGCCGTTCTCAGCCCCCGAAGCTCGCAAGCCAGGGCGTCGAGGGGTAGACCATGAGAGCGGCTGCGGCGATTGCGATGCCGTAGGGCACGCCGGTCTGGCGATGGTGCAGCCGGGCGAGCCAGGTCTCCCGCATCATGAATGCCGGCAGCGGGACGAGCCGGAAGGTCAGCAGAAAGAGTGTGAGCATGCCGCCGGCAATCGCAGCCAGCCCGCAGAATTGTCCGATGAAGTCATAGCCGAGCCAGAGCGCCGCGGCCGCGAAGATCTTGGCGTCGCCGCCGCCGATCCATCCCTTGGCAAACATGGCGAAGGTCAATGCCAGCACGGCCAGACCGGTTGCGACATGGATCCCGATGTCGGGCAGCGACAGTCCGACCAACGGCGCCAGCAGCGCGAACCCGAGCAACAGTACGGCAGAGATCCGATTGGGGATTGTCATTGTGAAGAGGTCCATCGACCCCGCCAATGCCATCGCCCCTGGAAACACCACCCAACACAACACCTCGACCACCCGACACACTCCCACCCGTTTTTGTTGATTGACGCCCTTTTCAGCAATCATGTCCGGGTGTGGTTTCGTCGCGTTTAAGGATGTGGCTGGAAGCGCCCGATTCCAGCGCCGAAAAAATGAACTGGTTAAGGGGCTCTGAAGTTGTGGTCGTCGAGGCGACAATCGGGCCCGGCCGAACAGGCAGACCGCATGGCGAGCGTGGCTCCGGGCAGAGCCACAAGCCAACGACGCGCACACAAAGAAAGGGCCGTCCGCCTTCGCTCGGCGAACGGCCCGCTGATTCCACCGGGCTCTGGCTGCAAGCGAAGTGCCCGCGAGCCGGATGCCGCAATCGATTACTCCGAGTTCGCCGACGTCAGGGCGCTCTCGACCGTCTCGAAGGTGTTGTTGAGCTCGGTCTTCATCGTGCCGAGCGCAGTGATGATGCCGATGCCGACGATGGCGGCGATGAGAGCGTACTCGATCGCGGTCGCGCCGGACTCGTCCTTACCGAAGCGTGCAAAAAGCTTGTTCATTCATCTCTCCCGATTTGAAGCCAAACCTGCAGTTCACCTACGGGTCATTGCCCGTTGGGCTCGAACCGAGAGTGAATTTAGTCTCCACGTATTAATATCGGGTAAAAACCCCGACGGTATAAGTTAAACATTCGTCAATTATAAAAAATAAATTTAACCCACGGAACGAAAAACGATGTACTCGTGGAAAAAATGTATAAAATGGAAGACATATTTGGATAATACATTGTGAACATGCGCCCGGCGGATAATCGATTGTCGTTAGTATCGGGTTGACGCATGCAGGCTACGGGCCGAACGGGCTGTGGGAGCCTGTGCGCTACACCCTGCCGGCAGGGAAATGTCGCAGACCGGTGCAGTCGTTTGCGGTTCGTTCATCATTTTGCGGCTCAATCCCCTCGAACTCACCCGTGATCGAGGACTTGACCCATGTCGAACGGTGTCGCCAAGACTACCACCTGGAAGGCAGCGGCCCTTGCCGTTGCTCTCAGCTCTGCCCTGCTCGCTGCCCCCACCAAGGCCGATGAGTTCATGGTCCAGTACGACCAGGCCAAGTTGGTGCGGCTGCCCGAGCCTGCCGCCAACATCATCATCGGCAATCCCTCGATCGCCGACGTCACCCTGCAGAGCAGCACGCTCCTCGTCATCACCGGCAAGACCTTCGGTGTCACGAACCTGATCGTGCTCAATGCCGATGATCGCATCATCCTGTCCGAGCGGCTGATGGTGCAGGCCGACGAGCAGAAGGTCGTCAGCCTCAACCGCGGTGGCTCGACCACCACCTACAACTGCGTCCCCAAGTGCGAGCCGGTGATCAAGATCGGCGACGAGGCAAATCACTACCAGGGCATCGTCCGCTCCGCCGAGCAGAAGATGAAGATCTCCGAGGGCGGCGACGTCGAGACCTCCGGCAACTGACCGGGTTTTCCCGCGCAAGGCAGATTGCAATGGGCAGCGTCGATGCGGCACTGCCCATTCTGCTTTGGTCGATCAAATGCCAATTGCGCCGTGTCTCGGTTAACTCAATTTGCAGATTGGGCCGGGACTTAATCGAATGATAGCACTTCTCTTGCTTCAATTGGGGCGAGAATGACGTGCTGGACGTAGACCGCAGAGAGATCCATGACCGCAGATCATCAGCCCAGCGATTCATCACGCCGCAAGACACTGCTCCAGCGCCTCGGCGCCCTCAGTCGCAGCGAAAGCGGCTTCACCGCCGTCGAGTTCGCGATGGTGATCGGCCCATTCCTCGCCCTGCTGTTTGCCATCATGGAAGTCGCGTTCGTCTACTTCGCGACCTTCTCGCTCGAGAATGCGACCGGACAGGCTGCACGCATGGTTCGCACCGGTGAAGCCCACGCGGCAGGTTTCAGCGCGACCGAGTTCAAGGCCGAGGTCTGCGAAAAGCTGCCCGGCTTCATGAACTGCGCCGACAATCTTTTCGTCGATGTCCGCTCTTTCCCGACGTTTGCCGCAGCCGTCGGCGGCGGGGTCGACCCGATCGATGACGATGGCGCGCTCCAGACCGGCAGCGAGCAGTTCTCGATGGGGGCGGGCGGCAGCGTCGTGCTCGTCAGCATCTACTACAACTGGAGCCTGTTTGCCTCGATGCCCGATTTCGGCCTCGGCCTCGGCAACATCAAGTCGGGCGACAGCAAGGGCAACCGGCTGATCATGGCATCGACCGCCTTCAAGAACGAGCCTTTCGACTGAGTCCCATCCGACTGAGCTGAGCCTGCAAGCCGCAGTCCCGTAGGCCTTCCCTCCGCAGCGAACGCGCAAGAGCGACGTCCATGACAACGAACAGCACGATCTTCCGGATCCTCCGTTCCCTCCAAGCCGGGATCGCCCGGCTGCGCAGCAACTCCGACGGCGTCGCCGCGCTCGAATTCGCGATGGTGGTGCCGATCATGGTGGTGCTGTTCCTGGGCGCGGTCGAGTTCAGCGAGGCATTGTCCGTCGATCGGCGGGTGACGGCGATCGCAAGCGCGACGGCCGACCTCGTCGCCCAGAACAAGGAAGTGACCGACTCCGACCTGAACGATATCGTCGAGATCGCAAAATCGCTGCTCGGCACTGTCGACTCCTCCCCGATGATGCTCACCCTCGTGAGCGTGAGCATCGACAACAATGGCAATGCGACGGTCGACTGGAGCTATGACAAGGAAAACGGCGCGCCCTACGCTGCCGGGTCCAGCTACGACGGCCTGCCGAGCGGATTCACCCAGGCCGGCAATGGCGACAGCTCGGTCATCGTGTCCGATGTCTCCTACCAGTTTTTCCCCAAGATCGGCCATTTCATCATGGGCACACTCCCGCTTTCGGAGAAGTTCTACCTGCGGCCCCGCCAGAGCCTCAAGGTCGCCAAGAAGAATTGATCATCGCGCGTCGCGATTTGAACATCGTTCACTGATCCCCCATATTCTTGCGGAGGCCACCCGGCAAACGGACGGCAATCAGCAGGAACCCCATGGCGCGACGCTCCAAGCACGGCCCTGATGCCCTCAAAGGCATGATCGTCGATGCCGCCGAGGCGATCCTCGCGGCAGATGGCCTCGATGGCCTGACCGCGCGGGCGCTCGCCGAGCGGGTCGCCTGCTCGCCCGGCACGCTCTACAATGTCTTTGCCAATCTCGATGAGGTCGTCCTCAACGTCGAGGCACGCCTGCTCGACCGTCTTTCGGCGCGGATCGCGGACGCCCGCCCAGAGGCCCGACCGAGGGACGCCGTGCTGCAGATGGCTGAAATCTATCTCGACTTCTCGCACGAGTTTCCCCGCCTCTGGAGCATTCTGCTCGAGCACGCGCTGCCAGCCGGCCAGGCAACGCCCGATTGGCATCGGGCCCGGCTCTCGGAGTTGCTCGGTGCGGTCGAAGCGCGGCTGGTGCCGATGTTTGCGCCGGGCCAGCAGACGGAAGCCGCGCTCGCCGCACGGGTGCTGTGGGCGGGCGTGCACGGGATCTGCTCGCTCTCGGTCGCCGACAAGCTCACCAATGTGACGGCGCAGAGCGCGCGCGTGCTGATACGCGATCTGGTCGAAACCTATCTGCGGGGAATCGAAGCCCGCCGCCCGCCGCTCTTACCTGGGAGCGCTTGAGCCATGGCATCACTCTACGACATCAAACCCATGTTTCAGGCGCGCCTGCGACCGGTCTCCCAGGAGCTCGCGACACGCGGCATCACGGCCAACGAGGTGACGCTCGCCGCGCTCGTGCTGTCGCTCGCCGAAGGCCTGCTGCTCTGGATCTTTCCCGGAGCTGTGCTGCCTTTGCTGTTGCTCCCGATCGTGCTGTTCGCCCGGATGGCGCTGAACGCAATCGACGGCATGCTCGCGCGTGAGCACGGGCAGGCGAGCCGGCTGGGCGCACTGCTGAACGAGATCTGCGACATGGCGAGCGATGCCGCGCTCTATGCGCCGCTCGCCCTGCTGCCCGGAGTGAGCGGCGGGCTCGCCGTGATCGCCGTGCTGATCGCCCTCATCGCCGAAGGGGCGGGCCTTGCCTCGCTGCTTGCCGGCGGCACGCGCCGCTATGACGGCCCGATGGGAAAGAGCGATCGTGCGCTCGCCTATGCAGCCTTGGCTTTGATCGCAGCGAGCGGGCTCGGCGGTGCTCTCCTGATCGACCTCGCGCTGCTGGCGATCGCCTCGCTCGGCATCCTGACCATCTTCAACCGGGTGCGTGGGGCACTCGAAGCCGCGAGCGGGAGCTAGCCGATGTCGCTGACGGGGTTGATCGACTGGATCGCTTCGGCCGCCGGACTGCAACCCAATGCCGTCGGCGTGATCCTGCTCATCTATCTGGGTCTGGGGCTCGCTTCGCTCGTCTCTCACTATCTGATGCGCGACAGGCCCGATCGGGGCGAGACCGAGCTCATCGAGCGCGTGCGCTCCTGGTGGGTGATGGTGACGCTCGCTGCCGGCGCGCTTTTGCTCGGGCGCACGGTCGCGGTCGTCTTCTTCGCTTTCCTCAGCTTCCTCGCGCTGAAAGAGTACTTCTCGATCATCCCGACGCGGCGGGCCGACCGTGAGGTGCTCGCACTCGCCTATTTGTCGATCCCGATCCAGGCGTGGTTCATCTGGACCGCCCAGTACGGCTTCTTCGTCATTTTCGTGCCGGTCTACATGTTCATCGTTCTGCCCTCGACGATGGTGGTGCTCGGTCACACGGAGGGCTTCCTGAAGGCAGTGGGCACCTTGCACTGGGGCATGATGACGGCCGTCTACGCGCTCGGCCATATCGCCTATCTGCTGGTGCTGCCGAAGGACCAGACCGGCATCGCCGAAGGCGCTTCCCTGGTGCTGCTGCTGCTGGTGCTGACCGAGCTCAATGATGTCGCGCAATATGTGTGGGGCAAGAGCCTGGGCCATCACCGCATCATCCCCAAGGTCAGCCCGGGCAAGACCTGGGGCGGGTTCCTGGGTGGCCTCGCCACCACAGCCGTTGTCGCCGTCCTCATCGTTCCCGTGCTGATGCCGGGCCAACCCACC
>JANPDA010000197.1:0-5846 GCA_031431235.1 Hyphomicrobiaceae bacterium | reverse complement strand
CCGGCCGGTCCGAACCATTGGGGAAGATGGCGCGGATCAGCCCAGGCGGAGAAAACCAACTCCCGTGGCGCGTTGATCACGCGCGAGAGGACGATCTCTCGATCGAGCGCCCACGTGGACAGGGGCGTTTCATTTTGACTTGGGTTTGTGGGCATTGGACTTCTCCTCTTTTTTCAGTTTCTCAACGTACATTTCCAGTCGATCAAGTCGTTGCTCCCAGATCTCTCTTTGAGCCGCCAACCAAGCCTCGATGGTTGCGAGAGCTTCCGTCTGCAATGAGCACATCCTGACGCGACCGGTCTTCTCGGACGCGACGAGGCCGCTGCTCTCTAGAATGCGGATGTGTTTCATCAGGCTCGGCAGCGCCATTTCGAACGGCTTCGCCAGCTCTCCGACGGATGCCTCGCCTTCACAAAGGCGCATGACGATCGCACGACGGGTCGCGTCGGACAGGGCCCCGAAAACGTTGTCGAGTTGCATCGATTGGTTAGCCATGAAGCTAACTATAGCCGAGACACAAAATCGCGTCAATGAATGTTAGCCAGATGGCTAACTAAAAAGTAGTGAATGCAGCGTCGTCGATCGAGTTCGCGAACGTATGAAGTGTGCGTCGGTGCGGAGGCGTCAGTCGCGGTCGAACCGACGATGAACGTAAAGAGATCTCTACGTCCGTTGTTGGGCTTGAATTTTCGCTCGAATTTCGGTCGGCAATTGTGAAGGGTTTCGGATGCCGGCCCCCTCACGGACGCAGCCACGGGCACCGGGGCCGGCGTCCGAAAGCCTCCAGGGAAGGAACCCGCGAGAGAGGCGGCAGTGCGGTGCCGCGCGCTATGGGGATTTGGCCGGAGCGCAGCTCTCGGTGATGGCGGGCATGAACGGTCGGGAGCCCATCTGAGGCTGACCGTGATGCTCTGAAGGGCCGATCCGACGCTGGAAGATGGCGCTGCTGAGCACCGATACCGGCTCGTGGGGCCGTTCTGTGCCAGCTGCAGGACGAGTTCCGCCGTGGCCGGTCGATAGCTGGCACGGCCGTGGTTCTGCAATCGGGGCTCGTAACGCGGCGCTTGCGCTCATGACGTGTCGATCCTGATGGCGGCACCGGCCGCCTTTGGCCGATATCTCGGCTGGCAGCCTGGCTCGAAGATCTCGATGACGAGCATCCGTCCGCTGCAGCACGGGCAGGGTGTGGCGAGTGCAGTGTCGGCCGATCCGCCCGATGGCTCTTCCTCAGGCTCCTTCGGCGGCGCCGCGACGGCGAGCAGCTCGCGCATCCTTGCAAGGTTCTCTGCCCGGTTGCCGCTGGCGAGCAGCCCGTAGTGACGGATGCGATGGAAGCCTTTCGGCAGCACGTGGATGAGGAAGCGGCGGATGAACTCGTGCGCGGCCAAGGTCATGGTCTTGTCCCGACCCGGTCCCTCGACCCGGTAGTCCTTGACCTTGAAGGTGACGCTCGTCGCGTCGGCCTTGATCAGGCGGCGGTTGGAGATCGCGACGCGGTGGGTGTAGCGGGAGAGGTAGGCGAGCACGGCCTTGGGGCCGGTGAACGGGCGCTTCGAATAGACGAACCACTTGGTCTTCCTGAGCGGGGCCAGGAACGCAGCAAAGGCCTCCGCGTCGGCGAGGCCCGCGTGCTCGCCGAAGAAGACGAGCTTGCCCGCTTTGTGCGCCGCCATCAGCTTCTCCAGCATCAGACGCCGGAACAGCTTGGAGAGCACGAGGACAGGCAGGAAGAATCTCGGCTTGCAGGCGATCCAGCTCGATCCCCCGGCCGGTTCGCCAGGGCAGGCTGGCGACAGCCCGCCGCCCGGCACGATCATATGCACGTGGGGGTGATGCGTCATGGCCGATCCCCAGGTGTGGAGCACCGACGTGATGCCGATCCGGGCACCGAGATGCTTCGGATCGGCCGCGATCGTGAGCATGGTCTCGGAGGACGCCTTGAACAGGAGGTCGTAGACGACGGCCTTGTTCTGGTGGGCGATCGATCCAATCGCCGCGGGCAGCGTGAAGACGAGGTGGAAGTAGGGCACTGGCAACAGCTCGGCCGCCCGCTCCTCCATCCACTCGGCAGCCGCCGCCCCCTGGCACTTCGGGCAATGGCGGTTGCGGCAGGAGTTGTAGGCAATGACGGTGTGGCCGCAACTCTCTTTCTCGCAGCGCGCGACATGGCCGCCGAGGGCTGCAGTCCTGCAGCTCTCGATCGCGCTCATCACCTTCAACTGGCCAAGGCTCACATGACCGGCGTTGGCGGCACGCCACGCGGGCCCGTGGCCGCGGAAGATATCCGCGACCTCCAGGGCAGGACGAGCCATGTGCCGCCGACTACTCCGGCGGCGGCTTGCCGGCCTCGGACTTCCGCAGGGTGAGCCGGTCGAGCGGGCTCGTCACCGTGCGCAGCGTGTTGGTCGCGACCTGCGTGTAGCGCGCGGTCGTGTCCAACTTGGCATGTCCGAGCAGAACTTGAATCACGCGCACATCGGTGTGACATTCCAGGAGATGCGTTGCGAAGCTGTGCCTCAGCGTATGCGGCGAGATCCAGGTGCCGAGGCCAGCGACATCGGCAGCCATGTGACAGGCGCGGTTCAGCTGCCGCGTCGTGACCGGCAGCAGGGGATCGCGGCCCGGGAACAGCCAGCCCGGCGAGCGGCACTGCAGCCACCACGCGCGGAGCACCTCGAGCAGCTGCGGCGAGAGCATGGCGTGGCGATCCTTGCGGCCCTTGCCCTGCTCCACCCGGATCAGCATGCGCTTTGAATCGATGTCGCCGACTCTCAACATCGAGACCTCGGCGGCGCGCAGTCCGGAGCCATAGGCGACGCTGAGGGCCGCTTTGTACTTGAGGCCGGGGCCGGGCGCGGCTTCGAGCAGGCGAGCAACGTCGTCGGGGGAGAGCACGCGCGGCAGCTTGCGCGGATAGTCGATGCGCGTGAGCTGCTGGGCGAGGTTGGCGCGGCCGAGCGACACGGAGAAGAAGAAGCGCAGCGCCACCCTGGAGCTGTTCATCTTCGGTGGTTGCGCACCGCTCTGGGTAAGGTGCACCTGATAGCGGCGCAGGTCCTCGCCCGTTGCCGTCTCCGGCGAGCGGCCGAGGAACTTCACAAAGCTCTCGACGTGGCGGATATAGTCGTGTTGCGTCTTCTCGCCGAACCTGCGGACCGCCATGTCCTCGAGCATGCGGCGGCGCAGCGGGCTGATGGGTCGGGGGCTGATGGGCTTCTCGCTCATCGAAGGGCTCCTGTCTTGAGGTTGGAGTGCTAGACCCCTCGATCCTCAAGATGGGACGCCCCATCCCGTTATCCCAATCCTCTCAACTGGTTACCGAAAGCCTCTCCCCGTGCACGGCCTCGCGAGCCGCGCCCTCCCGCGGAAGCGGGTTCGTTCATTGACCCACAGCCACCATGCCAACTCCGGTAGCTTCCAGTGCACACCGACCGTTGTCAACCTTGTCGCGTGCAGAGATATCCTCGCCCCTCCAACCTCCCTCATACTCACACCCGTCCCGCCCGCCATGCCGGAGGCGAGTCTTCGACGCGAGGGGTCGCGCTTCTAGAGGCGTCTGAGCCGTGATGGGTAGGATCGGCGCTTGGGGTGGCCTTTCACGCATGGCCGCCGCGAGGGGTGGATCGTCCGCCGGCGGGGTTGAGAGTCCCTGCTCCAGACAATGCCTCGAGCAATAGTCGAGGACGATCGACCCACAAATCGCCGGCGCGGGGCGGACTGGCGCCGCTCCAATACTCACCCGGTGCGAGTCGGCCCCGCGCATCCCTCGATCCCGGACGGGCAATGGCGCCCGGGCCGGCGTCAAGGCATGCCGCAAGGAGAACAGGCATTGGCTGTCCATGAAGGGAAGCGGGCCGCACGGCTCAGGCAACGTCTCATCCGGCTCGAAATTTTGAAGCTCAGCGAGCTCGAACGCCGCGCGGGGGTCCGCGGACCGGGGCGGCGGCATCACCGGAAAAAGAGAAGGAGGCGGAGTTGATGCTTCCGATCTCCCGGCCGAGGGCCGGCCTCCGGAGTGATCGATTGGCGCGCCGCCAAGCTCATCTAGGGTCGCGATCCGCCTCCGCCTGGGTCTTGGCGCGGCAAGCCCCGCGTCAGAATGCGACATGCACGTTGCGACATCGAGAAATGGCGCAAATGCGGCCTACCGCGACTGAGCCGAGCAAGCCGTGGTCGCATTGCGCTGGGCTGAGGTCGCAACCGGGGTTATCACGAAGCACCGATGTCATGCTAGACACCGCGCCGACACCACCGCAGCTTGCGCCCCGAACTGGAGGTCTCTCATGGCCGAGGACGATATCGATCTCAATGCCTTGTCCGACGAGGACCTGGTCGCGCAGATGCACGACGATCTCTATGACGGGCTGAAGCCGGAGATCGAGCAGAGCGTGCACATTCTGCTGAACCGTGGCTGGATGCCCTACCGGGTGTTGACCGAAGCCCTGGTCGAGGGCATGCGCATCGTCGGCATCGATTTCCGCGACGGCATCCTGTTCGTGCCCGAGGTGTTGCTCTCGGCCAACGCCATGAAAGCCGGCATGTTCATCCTGCGCCCGCTGCTGGCGGCGACCGGCGCCCCCAAGCAGGGCAAGATGGTGATCGGCACCGTCAAGGGCGACATCCACGACATCGGCAAGAACCTGGTCGGCATGATGATGGAGGGCGCGGGCTTCGACGTGATCGACCTCGGCATCAACAACCCGGTCGAGAACTACCTGAAGGCGATCGCGGAGCACGATCCCGACATCATCGGCATGTCGGCGTTGCTGACGACCACCATGCCCTACATGAAGGTGATCGTCGACAATTTGAAAGAAAAGGGCCTGCGCGACAAGCTGATCGTGCTGTGTGGCGGCGCGCCCCTGAACGAGGAGTTCGGCAAGGCGGTCGGGGCCGACGCCTATTGCCGCGACGCCGCCGTTGCCGTCGAGACCGCGCAGGCGCTGATCAAGAGGAAGCACAACGTGCTGGGAGCAAGGGCCTAGGGCGCAAGGCGGATCGGTCAGGACCCAGGGCTGGACATTCGCGCGCGGCTGGCCGCCTGACGTGTAACACGAATGTGTTACACTGCTGGCCATCTGGGGACCCTCGAGGGCAAGTGGCAAGGCTCACACGAGTGCCACATCGCACCGGACTGGCTCCTCATCTAGGCGACGACCGACGAAGAGGTGATCCTACAGCCTACCGGCACCCATGCCGACCTGTTCGGGACCTGACCGGCGCCGCTGCGCCGCTTGCATAAATGCAGGGTTGTCGGACGGTGCCAGCAGCGGGCTCTTGGGACGCCCCCACTGGGGCCTGCTCGGGCCACGTCGACGAGACCGGTGATGAAGCAGCTGATGCCCTGGATCGGCACGTTGCCGATCGACCGCATCCATCGCGGATCGCTCATGCCCTGGATCGAGCACCGGCAGAAGGCTGGCCGAGCGGTCGGGACCATCAATCATGGTCTGAAGATCGTGCGGCGAATCCTCGATCTCGCCGCCGGAGAATGGGTGGACGAGCAGGGCCTCACCTGGTTGCACGCCGCTCCGAAGATCAAGCTCCTGCCCGACCGGGCCAAGCGACAGCCCTACCCGCTGTCGTGGACCGAGCAGGTGGCGCTGTTCAAGGAGCTACGGGCGTCAGCTTCGAGGACCGTCAGGATCTGCTCGGACACAGGTCGGGCCGGATCACAACCCACTACTCGGCAGCCGAATTGTCCCGCCTGGTCGAGGCTGCCGAGCGGGCCTGCGAGAACAAATCAGGACAGCCTGAGCTGGTCGTGCTTCGGGGTGTTCTGCAAACATCTCCCGCAAAGGAAAACAGCAAGAACCGTTCTTGGGGACTAACCCCTTGAAAACATT
>JANPDA010000196.1:0-1830 GCA_031431235.1 Hyphomicrobiaceae bacterium | reverse complement strand
AAGCTGCAGGAGCGGCTGGCCAAGCTCGCCGGCGGCGTCGCCGTGATCAAGGTCGGCGGTGCGACCGAGGTCGAGGTGAAAGAGAAGAAGGACCGCGTCGACGATGCGCTGAACGCCACCAGGGCAGCAGTCGAGGAAGGCATCGTGGCCGGCGGCGGCGTTGCGCTGCTGCGCGCCACCAAGGCGATCACCGTCAAGGGCCTCAATGAGGACGAGGAGGCCGGCATCAACATCGTTCGCCGCGCTCTCCAATCGCCGATCCGCCAGATCGCGCAGAACGCGGGCGTCGAGGGCTCGATCGTGGTCGGCAAGGTGCTCGAGAGCAAGTCGGACTCGTTTGGTTACGACGCCCAGCTCGATGAGTATGTCGACATGATCGAGAAGGGCATCATCGACCCGGCCAAGGTCGTTCGCACGGCGCTCCAGGATGCCTCCTCGATCGCCAGCATGCTCATCACCACCGAGGCCGGTGTTGCCGAGGCGCCAAAGCAGAAGGAAGCCGGCGGCCACATGCATGGCGGCGGTGGCATGGGTGGAATGGGCGGCATGGATATGTAGGTTTCGAGACCAAGCCAAGCCGCGCTTCTGGTGGTGCAATGCCGACGGACGAGTCCCATCCCTCGGCTGCATCGCTCCATCTGGTGTTCCCTTCCATTCATTCGATTCCGGCGAGGCTGGATCAATGAATGGAAAGAGGGAACACAAACAGAGAGTTGACTAGAGCATTTTGCGACGAAGCGGCCACCGTTTCGTCAAGAGAAAATGCGACAAAACAAGAAACTGGAGCGCCCGGTCCGACTCTATCAGATCGGACGCTCTGGTGGGCTGACCACTCATTTGGGGTACCGAATGAATGAGTTGTAGCACTAGCAAACTTGGGTCGCTCTCGCTGCAATGGGGGCGGCCCGCGGTAGCATCGGCGCGCGAGACGATCCTCGACGCGCCACCGGCACGCTTCCAGCGCGACGCGCTATGCAAACGGCTGCTCGATGCGGTTGAAAGCCTGCTGCGCTGCCTCGCAGTCCCCGACCACAACGTGGGCTTCGAGCTCTACGCCCTGCATCGCCGGCGGTAGGCGGGGCTCGAGGCGCGATCCCCGCCTGATGTGAGCCAAGCCTTCATCATGCCGTCCCAGGCAGACGAGCGTGTTGCCCAGGTTGATGATGCTGCTCGGATAGTGGGGATTGAGGGAGACGGCGAGCTCCAGGTGTCGCTTCGACCTCTCGATCTCGCCGATGCACTGGTACGCCGTGCCGACCTGATGGTGCGTGAAGGCATCGCCATCATCCGCCGCCACCGCCCGGCTCGCGAACTGCCGCGTGAGCTTCTCCAGGGTGTCCGGCCGCTCGCCTGTCACCTGGCTGTAGATGTCATAGCCATAGAAGAAGGCGAGGCAGGCGAGTCCAGCCGCGTAGTTCGGGTCGGCTTCCACCGCCTTCACATAGTGATCCCGCGTTGCGAGCGCCGCTCCGCGCCGCCACGCAGCCCGGCCCCGCAAGACGTGGTCGTAGGCTGTGAGGCTGTCCGTCGGCGCATTCCTGCGGCTCGCGACCCCGGCATCGACCAAGCCGTACGAGAGTGTTCCGGCGATCGCCTCCACGATCTCGTCCTGCACAGCGAAAATGTCGGCCAACTCGCGGTCGAAGTGGTCGGCCCAGACGAGTCCGCCGTTGTCGGCATCTATCAGCTGTGCGGTGACGCGTACTCGGTTGCCGCCTGTCCGCACGCTTCCTTCCATGACATAGGAGGCTCCGAGTTGTCGGCCGATCCCGGGAGTGTTGGCTGCACGGCCCTTGAGCTCGAGCGTCGCGTTGCGCGAAAGCACCTGCA
>JANPDA010000195.1:0-7539 GCA_031431235.1 Hyphomicrobiaceae bacterium | reverse complement strand
CTGGCCGAGGCACAGCAGGTCTTCATGCGCAAGGCCCATGTCGGCAACATCGTGGTGACGATGGAGGACAGGCCATGAGCCGATCGGACACGGCACTCGGACACGCCTGGGCGGTCGAGACCAATGCCGACCGGGAGCGGTACTACGATGCCTGGGCGAGCCAATACGATGCCGACCTGATGAAGTCGGGCTACCGTGTCCCGGCGGTTGTCGCGGCAGTGCTCGCGATGCACAGGGCTCCGGGTGCAGGACCGATCCTCGACGCCGGCTGCGGCACCGGACTGCAGTCGGAGGCGCTCGCATTGGCCGGCTATGGGCCCTTCATCGGCATCGACCTGTCAGATGGCATGCTCGCCATCGCCCGGGGTAAGGGCATCTATGCCGAGCTCCGCAAGATGACGCTCGGCGAGCCACTCGCCTTCGCCGACGGCCAGTTCGCCACGAGCCTTGCGACCGGCTGCATCTCGCCCGGTCATGCACCGCCCGAGAGCTTCGACGAGATCATCCGCGTCACGCGGAAGGGCGGCCTCTCCGTCTTCAGCCTGCGTGTCGATGCCGAGCAACTGCCCGCCTACCCCGCCCGCGTCGCCCACCATGAGCAGGCAGGCCGCTGGCGCAAGCGCTTCGAGACGCCTGCCTTCTTCTCGCTGCCGACCGGCGAGCCCGAGATCGCCCACAAGATCTACGCCTACGAGATCGTGTAACCGTGATCCCCAGCTCAGCACAGAGGAATGCGGAGCACGACCTCAGCGAGCTCCTCGACGGCGTACCGATCGTCCCCAAAGCATTTGCCGAGGTTGCGGTTGCAGCGGGATTCGATCGCCGTCGAATGGGTCGGCTCGTGAAGGAGGGTCACCGCCTCCGGTTCGGTCGTGGCGTCGAATGGCAGCGTCAGTCGACGATGAAGCTCTTCGCGCCCTTTTCCGTGTAGGAGCGATGCGCAGCGTCGCCGAAATCCGATACCTCGTAGCTCATGCCGGGCGTGAAATGGAACTCGCGTCCGTCCTTGAGTTCGATTGTGATTTGGCCTTCCAGGATGTAGACTACGTGTCCGCGATCACACCAATGGTCGGCCTTGTAGCCGGCGGAATACTCGATGATGCGGACGCGCAAGTCAGCATTGTTGAAGGTCCTCCAGTCACAGTAGCCAGTTTCGCCGGGATGGCGCACCGGCTCGACCTCGGCCCAATTGATGGACTGGAATGATAGTGGCGGAATCTTCATTTTCACTCCTTGCCTCGCGGCAACGTAAAGCGTACGCCGCGATAGTTAGGTACCGGAAACTCTTCCCCAAGACGCGCTGGCGTCGCCTGACTGACTCGGAGTCTCTTACAACAAGCGGCGGCGGGCGAATTGCAACCTCGATGGGCGGCACTTTGACAGGTCGCGGCGCCGACGTGATCATTATCGATGATCCCATGAAAGCCGAGGATGCCACCTCGCAGTCCAAGCGGTCGGATGTGATCGCCTGGTTCAGCGGAACGCTGCTGACCCGCCTCAACGCCCCCGAGCGCGGCGTCATCATTGCGGTCATGCAGCGGCTGCACGAAGAGGACCTCGCCGGTCAACTGATCGAGCAGGGCGGCTGGCATCACCTCGACCTGCCAGCGATCGCGATCGTTGATCAATCGATCGCGATCGGGCCGGGACGTATCCATCATCGGCGCGTCGACGATGTCCTCCACCCTCAACGGCAGTCGCTGGCCAATCTCTATCAGCTGAAGGCCCAGATGGGTAGCCTCGCCTTCTCGGCGCAATATCAGCAGAGGCCTGTGCCTCTGGAAGGCAACCTCGTCAAACGAAGCCGGTTGCAGACCTATGAGGCGCCGCCGGAGGCGGGTGGGAGCCGAGTGGTCGTCCAGAGTTGGGACCTCGCGACCTCGAAATCGTCGATGGCCGACTACTCGGCCTTGCACAACCTGGCTCGTTCGCCACCCTCACTACTTTCTGATCGATGTCTGGCGGGGCCGGGTCGACTTTCCTACCCTACGCCGCCACATGGCCCAGCATGCCCAGCAGCACCGCGCCGGGGTCGTCCTCGTCGAGCTTGCCGGCTTGGGGCTGAGCCTGCTCCAGGATTTGCGCCATAGCCCTCTCCCGGGCCTCCCGCATCCGATCGGCATCAAGCCCGTGGGCGAAAAGATCACGCGTCTCGAAGCGGCAAGTCCGCGGATCGAGGCCGGGCAGGTTTGGCGTCCGCGCGAAGCGCCATGGCTGAGCGACTTCTTGAATGAGCTACTGGCCTTTCCGAACGGACGCCACGACGACCAGGTCGACAGCTTCTCGCAATTCGTCAACTGGCAGTCGCAGCGAGCATTGTACCAGCTGGCCGGAGGCAGCTCGGTCCACCATTCCGCGGAACCCGGATCGGACTGGTGAGGCGACGATGCGAGTGCCTGTCGCAGGCGGAGCGACCCCTGCGACAAATCCTCCCTCTGGTTCACGGCGTGAACTTCACGGCTTGACGCTCACGGCGGGGACCCATACGAATCGGCCCCATAGTATGGAGCGCGTAGATGCCCACCCGAGCCGAACTCAAGACTCGACTCGATTTTCTCCAGTCGCTGGAGCGTGGCGAGGTCGTGTCGCAGCTGACGCTGTCGCAGCGGGTCGGCGCGTCGGTCGGGCTGGTGAACGCGCTGCTGAAACGCGCGGTCGTCAAGGGCTATGTCAAGGTCAAGGCCGCTCCCTACAAGCGCTTTGCCTACTACCTGACACCGACGGGCTTCGCCGAGAAGAGCCAGCTCGTCGTCGCCTATCTCGACCATTCGCTCGGCTTTTTCCGCGATGCCCGCGACCAGTACCGCGACCTCTTTCTCCAGGCCGAGGCCCGCCGCTGCCGGCGCGTGCTGCTGATTGGGGCGGGGGAGCTGGCCGAGATCGCCCTGCTGGCCGCCAGCGAGACCGAGGTCGAGATCGTCGGCATCCTCGATCCGCGGACCAACCGGGATCGGGTCGGCGGCATCAAAGTGCTGCGCGAGCTGCCCGATCGCGCGACCTTCGATCTGGCCGTGCTAACGGATGCGAGCGCGCCGCAGGCGACCTATGAGCGACTGGTCAATGACCTCACACCCGCCATGATGCTGGCGCCCGATCTGCTTCACCTCTCCCGACCGGAGAGCGGCAACCCGACGGGGCAGGCATCATGAGCGCGACGAGCACGACGGCCAAATGGTATGCCGTCAACACCCAGCCGCACCAGGAAGGCCGCGCCGAGCGCAACCTGCAGCAGCAGGGCTATCGCGTGTTGCTGCCGGGCTATTGGAAGACCCGCCGCCATGCCCGCCGGGTCGATACCATCCGCGCACCCTTGTTTCCGGGCTATCTGTTCGTCTCGCTGGATCGCACTGTCGATGGCGCCCATGCGCCGTGGCGGCCGATCAACAGCACCTTCGGCGTGCGCCGGCTGGTGACGCAGGGCGACGAGCCGGCGATCGTGCCGGCGGCGTTCATCGCAGCGCTGATCGCCAACTGCGATTCCGAGCAGATCTTCGTCGATCCGCGCCTGCGGCCGGGCGCCGAGGTGCGGTTCGTGGCGGGACCTTTCGTCGATGTCGTCGCAAAGTTGCTGCATTTGAACGACAACGAGCGTGTCACGGTTCTGATCAGCCTGATGGGCCGCGACGTCGTGAAGACGGCGCAGCTGAAGGACCTGACGCTCGCCGGTTGAAGGTGCGTCGGGGTAGCGTTGCTTGCGTGGCTCGGGCGAGCGGTTCACCCGAAGTGCGGTAGCTTGGCTATATGACAGCGGGATGAGAAGGAGCACCAGTCGCGTGGCGCCACGCCTGAAGAGGAAAGCGGTCGGAGCCGAGGAGAAGCGCGCGCTCATCACTGGCGTGACCGGCCAGGACGGCGCCTATCTGGCCGAGTTGCTGCTCGCGAAGGGCTACACGGTCTGGGGCATCAAACGACGCTCGTCGTCGTTCAACACGGCGCGCGTCGATCATCTCTACAGCGACCCGCACGAAGGCGATCCGCGGTTCCGCATGGCCTATGGCGACCTGACAGACGCGACCAATCTGATCCGGCTCGTGCAGGAGATCCAGCCGAGCGAGATCTATAACCTCGCAGCACAGAGCCACGTGGCCGTCAGCTTCGAGACGCCGGAGTACACGGCCAACGCCGATGGGCTTGGCACGCTACGCCTGCTCGAGGCGATCCGCATCCTGAAGCTCGAGGAGACCGTCCGCTTTTACCAGGCCTCCACTTCCGAGCTTTATGGCAAGGTCCAGGAGACACCGCAGCGCGAGACGACGCCGTTCTACCCGCGCTCGCCCTACGCCGCAGCCAAACTCTACGCCTATTGGATCACGGTCAACTACCGGGAAGCCTATGGCATGCATGCTTCGAACGGCATCCTGTTCAACCACGAGAGCCCGTTGCGCGGCGAGACCTTCGTGACCCGTAAGATCACCCGCGCCGTCGCCGCCATCGAGCTGGGGCTCCAGCAGAAGCTTTTCCTCGGAAATCTCGATGCCAAGCGTGATTGGGGCCACGCGCGGGACTTCGTCGAGGGCATGTGGCTGATGCTGCAGCAGGCCAAGCCCGACGACTACGTGCTCGCAACCGGGGAAATGCACAGTGTCAGGGAGTTCGTGGAGGCCGCATTCGCGGAGACGGGGCGGCGGATCGAATGGCGCGGCGAGGGCATCTCCGAGGAGGGCATCGACGGGAGCACGGGCAAGGCGCTGGTCGCCGTCGATCCAGGTTATTTCCGTCCGACCGAGGTCGACCTGCTGCTGGGCGATGCGAGCAAGGCGCGCAAGGTTCTCGGCTGGCAGGCGAAGGTCGGGTTTGCCGAATTGGTGACGGAAATGGTGGCCTCGGATCTGGTGGCAGTCGCGGAAGATGCGCGGCGTCGGGATCGGGGGGCGGGGTGATGGACCGGCTGAGCCCCTCACATGGCTTCGAGATTGCTGGAAGGCAAATTGGAGGTGTGGCTCGATGCTTTGTGATCGCAGAGGTCGGTGTCAATCACAATGGTGACGAGCAACTCGCGCTGGATCTGGTCGCTGCGGCTATCGACGCCAGCGCTGACTGTGTCAAGTTTCAAACGTTTGCCGCCGATGATCTGGTGCTGTCTAACGCTCCCAAGGCACGTTATCAGGTCGCAAACACCGGCAACGGCCAATCTCAACTCGCTATGCTTCGTTCGCTCGAGCTGTCGCGCCAGTCGCTCGAGCGGATCATGGCCGAATGCGAGCGTCGCGGAATCTTGTTCTTGTCGACGCCCTATTCGTACTCCGATGTCGCAACCCTGAACGAGCTTGGCGTCGCCGGTTTCAAACTGGCGTCCATTCATGCTGCCGAGCCTGCCTTCGTGGGGTTCGTGGCTGGACAAGGCAAACCATTCATCCTGTCGAGTGGGCTTTGCACGCTCGCAGAAGTCGACCGGGCTGTAGCGTCGGCGCGCCTTACAGGAAACACGTCGTTTGCACTTCTGCAATGCACCACGGACTATCCGTCGGTGCCAGGCGATGCGAACCTGGCCGCGATGGTTGCGATGGGTTGCGCTCTCGACGTGGTCATAGGCTATTCCGACCACACCGAGCACCCAGAGGTCGCAGCTGCGGCTGTCGCATTGGGAGCAAAGGTGATCGAGAAGCATCTGACGCTCGATCGAGGAATGCCGGGCCCGGATCACTCCTCATCTCTCGACCCCTCTGGGTTCGCGGCCTATGTCGCCTCACTCAGGACGGTAGAAGCTGCGCTGGGATCTCCTGCAAAGGGTCCGACCGCGCGCGAGGGCGAGAATGCTGCCGTCATGCGTCGCTGTCTGGTCATGCGCGTCGACCGGCCAGCAGGACACAAGCTCAACGTGGACGATGTCACTTTCATGCGTCCGCTGGCGGCCGGAGTGCCGGTGGCGGATCTCGATCGCGTGGTGGGTCGGCCGCTGACACGTGCGATGGTCGCTCGCGCCCCACTCACGTGGGACGACATTTGAAGCCGCCGCGCACATATCTATCGAGCGGTGCGTTTCGCGGTATGTCCACCGGTGCTATTCTTAATCGCGCGCACGAGCATGCCATTGACGCGATCGAGTTTTCGTCGGGTTTGAAGGCATCACCACAAGACTTGGACGCGATCGAGGATGCAGTCGAAAATGGGCTCAGCGTGCTTCTGCACAACTATTTTCCAGCACCTGCATCCAACGGATTTGTTCTGAACATCGCCGACCCGAACTCGGAGGCACGCGAGCGCTCGATCTTGTTCGCGGAACGTGCCATGGAGTTGTCGGCTCGGTTCGGCGCTCCGCTCTACTCTGTCCATGCAGGGTTTGGCAGTCGGCTGCTCCCTGAGCATCTCGGTGCTCCCGATCGCTATCGGGAGCTGGGCTGCCTCGACAACGTGGATCGGCTGGCAGCGTTGGCTGCCATGCATGGAAGCGTCCGACGTTTGCTGGTCAAGGCAGAGAGCTTGGGGCTCGTGTTGCTCCTTGAAAACAATTTGGTGCATGCCCGGATTCTGGAAAGAGGCGGTTGGCATGGACTGCTGCTCGCTGATGCCGACGAGATTGTCGAGTTTCTCGAACCCTATCCAGCAAGCCAGCTTGGTCTTTTGCTCGACACTGCGCACGCTTCGATCAGCTGCCGGTCGCTTGGCTTGAGCTTGGAGAGCATGCTGCGGGCGGTTTCGCACCGGGTCGGCGCCCTCCATGTGAGTCATACCGACGGCATTGACGACCGGAATCTGCCGCTCAGATCGGATACTCCTGGCCTTGACATGCTCCGGGTGGCTAGCGATGTTGCGACAGTCATCGAAGCCTATGGCCTCGAGCCCAGGCTATGGCGCGATCAGGTCGGCATCGTAGAGTCGGCTCGCGCGAAGACTACCTGCGCCGTACGGGAACTCGCGTGAAGTCAGCTTCTTCGAGCATCGTGCGCAATCTGCTTGCCGAAACAGCGGATCTGCATGCCGCAATGGAGCGGCTGAATGCAGGTATTCAGGGTATCGTCCTGCTGACCAATCTCGACGGCCGGCTAACCGGCGTGATGACCGATGGCGATGTGCGGCGCGCGATCCTGAATGGCGCCACGCTTACCGATCCGGCTATGAAATATATGAAGCGGGATTTTGTTTCTGGCCGAGCCAGTCTCAGTCGAGAGGAGAACCTGACGTTGCTGTCGGAGCGGTGCCGGCAGGTGCCAATTCTCGACGGCGAGGGGCGACCGTTGGAGATGCTCTCCTGGACCCAGCTCTGGCAGACTGCGCTCGCCAATCCAAGCTTGTCCGGCAACGAGATCAAATACGTGCTCGACTGCATGACGTCGGGTTGGATCTCGAGTGCTGGCGCCTATGTCGGGCGCTTCGAGACGGCGTTGGCGGAGTTGCATGGCGTCAAGGGCGCGATAGCCTGCTCGAGTGGCACGGCTGCGCTGCACCTCGCATTGCTGGCTGGTGGCATTGGTGCCGGAGACGAGGTTGTCGTCCCAAGCTTCACGTTCGGAGCAACGGCCAATGCCGTTGTGCAGGTTGGGGCGACGCCTGTTTTCGTCGATGTCGATCCGGGCACTTGGACGATGACGCCGGAGGCGC
>JANPDA010000194.1:0-7041 GCA_031431235.1 Hyphomicrobiaceae bacterium | reverse complement strand
GTGCGACGCCTCCCGGGGAAGCGTGCGGGCCGACCCGAACGAAGGGCCACAGGTCATGACTTACGTGCCACCACGGCATATCAGAAAACGCTCGCGCAGCCTTGCATTCCAGTTGCTCGGCTTTGCCTTTGCGGCGGGCGTCTTCCTGTTCGTGGGCGGCGCGGCCTTCTCCGGCGTCATGCTCTGGTATTATGCCAAGGACCTCCCTGAATACGAGCGGCTCGCGTCCTACCAGCCGCCGGTGATGTCCCGCATTCACGCCAATGACGGGAGCCTGCTCGCCGAATACGCGCGCGAGCGGCGCATCTTCGTTCCGATCAACACGATCCCGAAGCTGCTGATCGACGCCTTTCTCGCAGCCGAGGACAAGAACTTCTACTCCCACGGCGGCATCGACCCTTCCGGCGTCGCGCGCGCCCTCTACACCAACTTCAAAAGGGGCTCCAAGCAGGGCGCCTCGACCATCACCCAGCAGGTCGCCAAGAACTTCCTTCTGACAAACGAGCGCACCTTCGACCGCAAGATCAAAGAGGCGATCCTCGCGATCCGCATCGAGCGGGCCTTCAGCAAGGACCAGATCCTCGAGCTCTACCTGAACGAGATCTTCCTGGGCGTTTCCTCCTACGGGGTCGCCGCGGCCGCGCTCAACTACTACGGCAAGGAGCTGCACGAGTTGCAGATCCACGAGGTCGCCTATCTGGCGGCGCTGCCCAAGGCACCCAACAACTATCATCCCTTCAAGAACACCAAGGACGCGCTCGACCGGCGCAACTGGGTGATCGGCCAGATGCGGGAGAACGGCTACATCAAGCGCGAGGAGGCAGAGGCTGCCATCAAACTGCCGCTCGGTGTCAGTCTGCGTCCGTTCGGCGCCCGGATCTTCGCGGCCGAATTCTTCGCCGAGGATGTGCGGCGGATGCTGGTCGAGCAGTTTACCGAGGAAAAGCTCTATACCGGTGGCCTCTCGGTGCGCACCACGCTCGATCCCGGCTATCAGCGCATCGCCAAGAAGGTGCTGGTGGACGGCCTCCAGCGGTTCGACCGCAGCCGGGGCTGGCGTGGACCTGCGGGCCGGATCGACTTGGCTGCGGGCGAGTGGGGCGAGGCGCTGGGCAAGGCCGAGACCTGGAACGACATCGACCCGTGGCGGCTGGCGGTCGTGCTCGAGGTGAACAAAAGCAAAGCGACTGTGGGCCTGCAACCGCGCCGCGACCAGACGGGCGCACTCGAGGCGGCTCGTGAGACGGGGATCCTGCCCCAGGCGGGCGCCTCCTGGGCCGGCGCCAAGAAGAAGGGTCTCGCCGGTCTCCTCAATCCGGGCGACGTGATCTATGTGGCGCCCACCGAGAAGGCTGGCGAGCTCGAGCTGATGCAGGTCCCCGAGATCGAGGGCGGCATCGTGGTGATGGACCCCCATACCGGCCGTGTGCTGGCTCTCGTGGGCGGCTTCTCCTTTGCCGAGAGCCAGTTCGACCGGGTGACGCAGGCCCGCCGTCAGCCTGGCTCGGCATTCAAGCCCTTCGTCTATGCGACGGCCCTCGACAACGGCTACACGCCCTCCTCCGTCATTCTCGATGCCCCGATCGAGATCGATCCGGGTGCGGGCCAGGACGTCTGGAAGCCGGAGAACTACAGCGGCAAATTCTATGGACCATCGACATTGCGCACGGGCATCGAGTTCTCGCGCAATCTGATGACCGTGCGTCTGGCTCAGGACATCGGCATGCCGCTGGTCAGCGAGTACTCCCGGCGCTTCGGCATCTATGACAATCTGATGCCGGTGCTGTCGATGGCGCTGGGAGCGGGCGAGACCACGTTGTTGAAGCTCGCGACCGGCTATTGCATCCTCGCCAATGGCGGCCGGCAGGTTACCCCAACGCTGATCGACCGGATCCAGGACCGGCGCGGCAAGACCGTGTGGAGCCATGATGCGCGAACCTGCAAGGCCTGCACGGCCGATGGCTGGCACAACCAGGAGGAGCCCGAGCTCGACGACAAACGGCGCCAGATCATCGATCCCCATACCGCCTATCAGATCACCTCGATGATGGAGGGCGTGGTGGAGCGCGGCACGGCAACCGTCGTCAAGGAAGCCGGCATGCCGGTCGCCGGCAAGACCGGCACCACCAACGACGAGAAGGATGCCTGGTTCGTGGGCTTCACGCCCGACCTCGTGGTAGGGGTATTCATGGGCTTCGATACACCCAAGGCGATGGGCAAGGGCTCGACCGGCGGCCAGCTCGCCGCCCCGGTCGTGCGCGATTTTCTGATGCTCTCCAAAGGCGACCGCGAGGCGGTGCCATTCCGGATTCCGGCCGGCCTGAAGCTCGTCAAGATCAACCGCCGCACCGGTGCCCGCGCGAGCCCGGGCGACCCCGACGCCATCCTGGAGGCCTTCAAGCCCGATACCGACCCGCCGGATGCCTACTCGGTGATCGGCACGACCGACAACGGCGAGGGCTGGAGCGCACCAGGCGGCGATGTCTCGAACGGCGGGCTCTATTAGGCCGGGCTCGAGCGTAGCCCTTTCCTGATCCGGGACTGCTGTTGTATGAGGGGATCGATCGATCCCCTCTCCGGACAAAGGCTGCGGCAGACATGGCCAAGCGCACGGCAACGACCACTCGCAAACAAACGACCCCCGCCAAGGCGCCTGCCCGCGGGCCCCGCACCCTCTACGATCGGATCTGGGACGACCACCTGGTGCACGAGGCGCCGGACGGCACCTGTCTCCTCTACATCGACCGCCACCTCGTCCACGAGGTGACGAGCCCGCAGGCGTTCGAAGGCTTGCGCATGGCGGGGCGTAAGGTGCGCGAGCCGGGCAAGACGCTCGCCGTGGTCGACCACAACGTGCCCACGACCGACCGCACCAAGGGCATCGACGATGCCGAGAGCCGCATCCAGGTCGAGACGCTTGCCAAGAACACCAGGGATTTCGGCATCGACTATTTCCACGAGCGCGACAAGCGCCAGGGCATCGTCCACGTGATCGGCCCCGAGCAGGGTTTCACGCTGCCCGGCACCACCATCGTCTGCGGTGACAGTCACACCTCGACCCATGGCGCGTTCGGAGCACTCGCCCACGGCATCGGCACCAGCGAGGTCGAGCATGTGCTGGCGACGCAGACGCTGATCCAGACCAAGGCGAGGAACATGCGCATCACCGTCGACGGTAGAACGCCAGTCGGCGTCGGCGCCAAGGACATCATCCTCTCGATCATCGGCGAGATCGGCACCGCCGGCGGCACCGGGCATGTCATCGAGTACGCCGGCGAGGCGATCCGTGCATTGTCCATGGAAGGCCGCATGACGGTCTGCAACATGTCGATCGAAGGCGGCGCACGCGCCGGCCTGATCGCGCCCGACGAGAAGACCACCGCCTATCTGGCGGGCCGCCCACGCAGCCCCAAGGGCGATGCCTGGGAGCAGGCGATGGCGTATTGGGAGTCGCTGCGGTCGGACGACAAGGCGCAGTTCGATCACGAGGTCCGGCTCGATGCCGCCAAATTGCCGCCGATCGTATCCTGGGGCACCTCGCCGGAGCAGGTCGCATCCGTCGCCGGCCGGGTGCCAGTGCCGGGCGAGATCAAGGACGAGGGCAAGCGCAAGGCCGCCGAGCGCGCGCTCGAATACATGGGACTGAAGGGCGGCGAGCGGATCACGGATATCCCGCTCGACGTGGTCTGGATCGGGTCGTGCACCAATGGCCGCATCGAGGATCTGCGTCAGGTCGCCAGGATCGTGGAGGGCAAGCGCATCGCGGGCAATCTCGCCTACGCCATGATCGTGCCGGGCTCCGGCCTCGTGAAGGAGCAGGCCGAGAGCGAGGGGCTCGACAAGATCTTCAAGGCGGCCGGCTTCGAATGGCGCGAGCCCGGCTGCTCCATGTGCCTGGGCATGAACCCCGACCAGCTAAAACCGGGCCAGCGCTGCGCCTCGACGAGCAACCGCAATTTCGAAGGGCGGCAGGGCTACAAGGGGCGTACGCATCTGGTATCGCCGTCGATGGCAGCCGCCGCGGCGATCGCGGGGCGGTTCGTGGATGTGCGGCGGGTGGCGAAGTCGTGAGCTCGTGAAGTCACCGAGCCGGGATGCTTGAATTTGGCGACTTGGCGGCTTCACGATCTGCCGGATCTTCCATGGCCACAGACCCCTTCACCATCAACCGCCGCTGCTGGGACGAGCGGGTCGGGATTCATCGGCGCGATGCGACGGGGTTCTATCGGGTCGAGGCGTTCCTGAAGGGCGGCGACACTCTGAACGCCATCGAGGCCTCAGAGATCGGTGATGTGCGGGGCCTTCGCGTCGCGCATCTGCAATGCCACTTCGGCCTCGATACACTCTCGCTCGCCCGCCGTGGCGCCGAGGTCACGGGGCTCGATTTCTCGAGCGAGGCGATCGCGGAAGCGCGGCGGCTGGCGGCGGTGACAGGGCTCGATGCGGCCTTCGTCGAAGCCAACGTCTACGACGCCCGCGCAGCGCTCGAAGGCGATTTCGACCTCGTCTACGTCACCTGGGGCGCCATCAACTGGCTGCCCGATATCGCGCGCTGGGGCTCGATCGTCGGCTCGCTGCTCGCGCCCGGCGGCCACCTCTATCTGCTGGAAGGCCACCCCTCGACGCTCTGCCTCGAATGGGTCGAAGGCCGCATCGTGCCGGTCTACCCCTGGCGGACCCCGCGTGACGCGCCGATCGCCTCGTGCACGCCCACGACCTACAACGGCGATCCCACACCCCTCGTCAATGCAGAGACCCGCGAGTGGATGCATCCGCTCGGCGACATTATCGGGGCGTTGCGCGATGCGGGCCTCGCGCTCGACTGGCTGCACGAGCACGCCGCCCTCGTCTGGCCGCTCTTTCCCAACATGACGAAGGGAGCCGATGGGCTCTACCGGCTGCCAGCCGATCAGCCAGAGCTCGCGCTCTCCTTCTCGCTGCAGGCGGGGAAGCCGAAGACGACGTGAGGACCGACCAATGCGAACGGGCGAGGCCATGGCCCCGCCCGTTCCTTGTTCCAGGACCCCGGACGGCCGCTTGGGCCGCCCGGGAGGTAAGCGATCAATCAGGCCATGCCGGCGATGATCTGGTTGAAGGAGAAGTCGTCGACGCCGACGAGCTGCACGGCTTGGTCGACCTTGCGGTCGGCGTCCGTGTTCGACTCAGACACCACATAGGTGTCGCCGCCGAACTCGAATGAGGCGTAGTCGAGATCGCCGTTCGCCAGGAACAACGAATTGGCAAGTGCAACACCCAACTCGTAGGTCTCGACAGTCGCATCCTCGAAGTCGATCGCGATGAAGTTATGCGCGCTACCTGCGTGGTTGTTTCCGACAAAGTCAAGAACATCGAAGTAAGTGTCGTCGATGTCCTCTTTTTCCTCAAAGTCCTTGATCACGTCGATGGTGTCGGCATGCTTGACCGCGTCGACTTGGATGATGAACGTATCCTGCTCCCCGTCGCCGTAGGCATCGCCGAAGTTGCCACCATACATGCAATCCGCGCCGGCGCCGCCGTTGACAACGTCCTTGCCGTAACCACCGGCGAGGCAGTCGTTGCCCGAACCCGCCTCGAGCTTGTCGTCGCCAGCCTCACCTTCGATGCGGTCGGTGCCGCCGTTGGTGCGGATGTAGTCCTCCTCGTCGGAACCCTCGACGAAGTCGTTGCCGTTCGCGGTCGTGATCTTGAGGTTGTTCTGCGTCTCGAAGTCCGTGATCACGACATTCAGCGTGCCGGCCAGGCTTGCGTCGATGGTGGTGAGTGACTCGAGGACCTCGCCGTCGTCATCCTCGCCGCCGTCGAGCACGAGTGTGCCGAGCCCGTCGCCGCCCTTGATGACGATCTTGCTCAGATCCTCGAGGTCGGGGGTGAGGGTGACTTCACGCCAGACGCCGCCGACGATATTGAGCTGGAGCTCGTCGATCTCGTCGCCCGAGATGTTCAGGCCGATATCGTTCTGCTCGATGTCGATGCAAACGATGTCGCGGCCCTCTTCCCAGGCTTCCCAGCCCTCGTCGAAACCGGCAGAGCCGAAGTCGAAGTTCATGTCGACTTCGAAACTGACGCTCGGCAGATCCTCGGCGCCCTGCACGCAGGGGTCGTAGGGAGCCGGAGTGAGAACCTGCTCCTCCTCCTTGCCGTCGTCGCACTCTTCCGGGTTGCAGACCTGGACCTTGATCGTCGAGTCGTCGTCGATGTTGACGAAGTTGACGTTGGTCTCGCCGTACTCGGCGCCGTCATGGTCGAACTCGCGCAGCTTGATGGTCTGCACGCCGTCGAGGAAGTCGAGGTTGAGAATGGCGCTCTCATCCGCGAAGTCGTCACCGCCGACCGGGCCCTCGAACTCGACGAGCTGGATGCGCTCGAGGTCGATCGCCTGCGTCACACCCTCGAAGTCCCAGAGCACGAACCGGTTGTTGCCTGCCCCGCCGTCGATCTTTGTCGCCGTGGTGCCCGCGAGCCGGATGGTGTCGTCGCCCGAACCGCCCGTGTAGGTGCCCGTGAACGCGTTGCCGTCGAAGCTGTCGAGGCGGATGTCGATGTTGGCCGAGAAGCCGGAGGCATCGACAGTGACGAGGTTTGGATTCTCGTCCGTCAGGCCCTCGACATCCTCGTCATCCTCGGTCTGCGCGCCGCCATGGCCGATCACCAGGTCGGCGTCGCCGCTGATGACGAGCTTCTTGAGGGCGCCACCCACCTCGAGCGAGCGCAGATGCGATGCCTTGCCGTCGGAGACGAGATTGATCTGCTCGATCGAGGCCGGATCGTCGTTGTGATCCTGCGTGAACGAGATCTCGTTGCCGACGCACTTCTCGCCGAACCCGTCGAGATGGACGTTGATCACGTCGTTAGCGCCGTTGAGCGTGCCCCAGGCGAAGTTGGCGTAGACGTCGCCCTTGGTGTGAACGGCGCTGATGGTGGTGCCGTTGGCGTCGCCGTCGGCCTTGCCGATGTTGCGGAACTCGACGTCGCCCTTGGAGGTATGCGACTCGTAGGTTTCCACGTTGTGGAACTTGGAGGCATCGATCGTGGCGGTGCCGG
>JANPDA010000193.1:0-3847 GCA_031431235.1 Hyphomicrobiaceae bacterium | reverse complement strand
CGAGAACGCTCGGTTGAAAGAGCCGATGGCCGAGCGCGACCTTGAAATCGAGGTGATGAAGGAGATCACCGCAAGAAAATGGTGAGCGTGCCGGCTCGCCGGTCTGGTGTTGGGATGCGGAGCAACAATTCGAGCTCGGGGTGCCGCGTGGGAGTGCGCCTCGAACAACACGCTACGCCAGATCGTCCTTGCTCGTCATAGGCCGTTGCTGGCCCAAGGCAGCCTAGGGCGTGTTGACATTCATCTCAGCCAAATCATCGCGCCTGCCAAGAACAGCATGGCGGCAAACGACGTCGCTGTCTTCTCGTAGCGTGTCGCAATCCTGCGGAACTGCTTGAGCAAGCAGAATAATCTCTCCACGAGATTGCGCTCTTTGTAGGTGTCCTTGTCGTAGGGGATCGACGTTGCGCGCGCGGCCGTAGAAGGGATCACCGCCTCGGCTCCGGCGGCCGCGATGGCGGCCCGGAAGCGATCGCTGTCGTAGCCTTTGTCGGCGAGCACTTTGTCGAACTCGAAGCCCTCGATCAGGGCTTCCGACTGCTTGCTGTCGTGGACTTGCCCCGGCGTCAAGATGAAGCGTAGAGGATTGCCATGGGCATCGACGGCGGCGTTGATCTTGGTGCTGGGACCGCCACGCGAACGCCCGATCTGCTCGTCATCGGAGCCCCTTTTTTGCGCCCGCTGCGTGCTGATGTGCGCGGACAATGGTGGCATCAATGATGAGATATTCATGATCTGGATACTCGCGCAACTCATTGAAAAGACGCTCCCAAACACCTTTCTTTGCCCATCTACGGAACCGCTGGAACTGGCTGTTCCAGTTGCCGAACTCTTCGGGCAGATCGCGCCACGGGGCTCCCGTCCGGTTGATCCAGAGAACCGCGTCGACGAAAGTGCGATTGTCCTCCCCGTGCCGCCCCTTGTCGCCGTCCTTGCCCGGACAGAGCCTCTCGATGCGCTGCCACTGCTCGTCTGTCAGATATCGCCGAATCAAGCTCGCCTCCCTCCAGTTGCGAGCTTGAATCACATTTCCGAGTCCGTGGGAATCCCCTAATGTCAACACGCCCTAAACCCACCGGTCCGTCATCATCGACGAAAATACGAAAGATGATCTGCCTCGCATCGCAGCAATCATCATGAAGTATCGGGACAGGCCAGCGGATTTCGCCGACGCCTCCCTGATTGCGCTCGCCGAGCGGGGAGGCCTGCGGGAGACCGCAACCATCGACAGTGATTTTGCGATCTACCGCACTCTCGCCAAACAGACTCTCTACAATGTGCTCCCCGTTGCCGGTCGAACGTTGCGCCGGGGGGCGTTGTCAGAACGGGATCTCGTCGTCGAGCTCCTTGTCGAAGCCACCACCGCCGCCGCCGCTCTTGGCGCCGCGCGCGCTCCCGCCGCTGCCGCCCCGATCGCCGCCGCTGGAGCCACCGGCATAGTCGGCCTGCCCGCCCTCTTGCATGCCCATGCCCGCTCCGCCACCGGCGCCCTGGCGGCCATCGAGCATGGTCAGCGTCGAGTTGAAGCCCTGCAGCACCACCTCGGTCGAGAACTTCTCCACACCCGCCTGATCGGTCCATTTCCGGGTTTGCAACTGCCCCTCGATGTAAACCTTGGCGCCCTTCTTCAGGTACTGCTCCGCGACCTTGCACAGGCCTTCATTGAAGATGACGACGCGGTGCCACTCGGTGCGCTCTTTCTTCTCGCCCGAGGCCTTGTCGCGCCAACTGTCGGTCGTGGCGACCCGCAGATTGCAGATCGGCCGACCATCCTGGGTGTGACGCACCTCGGGGTCGGCACCCAGATTGCCGATCAGAATGACCTTGTTCACGGAACCGGCCATGTCGTTCTCCTTGTCGAGGCCACCGCCGGCTCCCGGCTCAACGGGAGGGACACGGCAGGGCGCGAATCCAAAACCTGCTTGCTCAGACGATCATCTAGCCCCTCGGCCGGCCAGCTCCGAACGCGGGAACCGGTTTCTCCACAACTGCACGCCGGCTGAATCTCCATGTTCGCATTTCGTTCCAATATAGCGCCGACTCCTCGCCACGACAAGAGCTAGAGAATGCGACACACGATTGGCCGCCGGCGGCACGCGGCACTATGGTCGAGGCCGCACCTTCGTGCCAATCCCGGGAGGCCGCTCCATGACCACGCCCTGCATCATCACCGTCGCCATCACCGGGTCGGTTCCCCGCAAGGAGAACAACCCGGCCGTCCCGATCACGGTCGCCGAGCAGATCGAATCGACCCGAGGCGCGTTCGAGGCAGGCGCGAGCCTCGTCCACATCCATGTGAGGCAGGACGACCAGAGCCCGACATCGGACCCCGAGCGGTTCGCGCGCGTGCAAGAGGGCCTGCGCAAGCATTGTCCCGGCATCATCATCCAGTTCTCGACCGGCGGGCGCTCCGGCGTCGGCTCCGAGCGCGGCGGGATGCTGCACCTCGCCCCTGACATGGCCTCGCTATCGACCGGCTCGGTCAATTTCCCCACGATCATCTATCAGAACCATCCCGACCTGATCCTCGAGCTGGCGGGGAAGATGCGCAAGCTCGGCGTCAAGCCCGAGATCGAGGTGTTCGACGTTTCCATGCTCTATCAGGCGCTGCGGCTGGCGGAGGAAGGAGTGCTCGCCAGGCCGCTGCACGTCCAGTTCGTGCTCGGCATCAAGAATGCCATGCCCGCGATCCGTGACGTGCTCGAGTTCCAGGTCGCGCAATTGCGGCTGCTCGCCCCCGACGCGACCTGGACGGCTGCCGGCATCGGTCCGACCCAGCTCCAGGTCAACCGCTGGAGTCTCGAGCTGGGCGGCCATTGCCGCACCGGCCTCGAGGACAATGTGCGCTTCGACAAGGGGCGGCTGGCGAGATCGAATGCCGAGTTGGTCGGGCGGGTGGCGGCGATGTGCGGGGAGTACGGCCGGCATGCGGCGAGCGTCGAGGAGGCGAGGGGCTTGCTGGGGTTGTGAGTGGTTGCGGATCGCGGCAAACTCGTTCTTCCCGCCACGCGCTTCCCGCGTGCGGGGCCTGACCAGAACCGGAAGCACGGGCGCCGAAGCGCTGCGTGGCATTTTTTATAGGCAACCCTTCGGCGCCCATCCATACGAAGCATGGCTCCGCCATGACCTGTGGCGGCTTCTCACTCCAGGCCCGCTTCTTCCGTTGCCCAAGCCCTTGCGAGCCCGAGCAAACCTAGCCTTCTAAGGCACCCGGACCGCAGCACGGTCATGGCGGAGCCATGCAACTCATGGACACCCGTACCCGTCCCAGAGGGCGAGCCACCGGAGCACGCCGGGCACGGGGTCCGATCCCTCGCATCTCCCGTCCGCCACAGTCCCAGCCGCAATCGTTCGATCGGTGCGCGGCTTGCGCGGGCGGTCGAGGACGCGCGCTGCGGTGGCATGCGGTTGTGCACGACAGGGCCGGGCGGCGGTCATCCAGGTTCGGTTTTTTCCGGCTGGTCGGAACATGTCGCAGACAGGCAAGCGCATTTTCTTGGTAGTCGCAGTAGGCCATCGTCCGCTGCTGGGAAGGGCCACCGTTCCAACGATGCGGTGCGATGAACACGATGGGCCAAGGGCGGAAATCCCAAAGCTCAACTCGAATGTACTAGACACGATCGAAGGCGAGGGTTCCATCACTCCGGCGTATGGTTTGAAAAACCGCGATGTTGGGATTTATTGCGCGAGATGCGCTTTGGATCTCGTCGAAGTCCGCCTGCTCCATCGCGAGACCGAGAAACAGCTCTGTGATCTCCTCAGGATGGTAGCGAAGCGTGTTCCACGGCTCCTCGTCCTTGCCCATCGGAATGGCCAGGCGATATTCGCTCTCGTGCTTCCAAGCCAG
>JANPDA010000192.1:0-2369 GCA_031431235.1 Hyphomicrobiaceae bacterium | reverse complement strand
CGCTCGATGTCGTCGAGCGTCCAGCGCCAGCGCAACATGCCTTCGGCGGCGTTGGTCGCTCGGCGTGTACGAATGGGAGCGTGCTGGTTCATGGTACGACGCTAGCAGACCGCATTTCCTTTCGCCACTGACGCGGTGAGTTCGAGCTCGAAGCCTGCACTCAACCCGGCCAACCAGCGGGGACGTCGAGCTGCTTGGCGAGCTTAGCGAGCGTCGCGGGCGAGCCTGCCTTCGCCCGCTGTTCGATCTCGCTGAGGAAGCTCTGCGTGAGCCCGGCTGCCTGCGCGAGCTCGCTCTGCGTGAGGCCACGCCAGCGGCGGACTGCCTTCAGCACGCTGTCGCCGGCAAGCACCGATGCCGATATGTCTTCGGGCAGCGGCTTCTCCCCGCGTGCCTCAGCCGCGATCACGAGTGCCATGCGGTCCTCGGCCTCCTCGTCGCCTGCGCGCGCAAGGAGCGCATCATAATCGCGACGGCTGATCACGACGAGATCGTCGCCGCAGTCGGTCTTGATCGTATGGACTTTCATAGTGTCATTCCTTCAGCGGTAGATGTCCTTCCGATGCCCCAGTGCGAGGACGGTGATCGTCGTAGCCGTCTCATCGAAGATCACGCGGTAGTATCCAAACCTCAGTCGCACGGTTGGTGTACCCCTCATGGCTTTGGTGTCGCCCGTCCCGTCGTTCGCATAGGTATGCAGTGCGTCGGTGATCCGCGTCCGGACATCGTCCGGGAGCTCGTCCAGGGCCTTGGCGGCCGCAGGGTTCGGGACGATCGACTTCATGCGAGCGATTTCTTCAAGGCGGATGACCGCCACCGGCCTCGACCAGCCGCATGTGGTCGTAGAAGAAGTGGGCGACGAGCTCCTCGCCGAGACGCGGGCGAATGGCGTCGGCCGCACTCGCGCCGAGCCGGATCGTCAGCGGCAGCCGGTCTTCGGCTGTCTCGGCGGCAACGATCAGGTCGGCGCCGTGATAGACGGTCTCGCCCACGCGCACCTTGATCCGCGGGCCATCCACCAGGCCCTCGGCGCTGCGATGGAGGCTGATCCGCTCCGGCCGGATGGCGAGTGTCTTGTCGCCGGGGATGTGGCCGAAGGCGGGCTCGAGTGCCGCTTTGAGGCCCGCGCCCAGCTCCGACCAGACCAGCAGGTTGTTGGTGCCCACGAACCGGGCGACGAACAGGTTCGCGGGCTCGTCATAGACCTCGCGCGGGCTACCGGTCTGTTGCACCCGGCCCCTGTCCATGACGGCGACCCGGTCGGCGAGGCCGAGCGCTTCCTCCTGGTCGTGAGTGACCACCACGAAGGCGATGCCGGCGTCGCGCTGGGCGCGTTTCAATTCGACCTGCATCTGCTCGCGCAGGCCCTTGTCGAGGGCCGACAGCGGCTCGTCCAGCAGGAGCACCTTCGGCTTCTTCACCAGCGCGCGGGCGAGCGCGACGCGCTGGCGCTGACCTCCGGAGAGCTCGTGCGGCTTGCGGTCTTTGAGCGCCGTGAGCCCCGTCACCTCCAGGATCCCGGCGACGCGCCGGTCGATCTGGGGCGCGTCCAGCCGCTCCATCTCGAGCCCATAGGCGACATTGCCCCTGACCGTCATATGCGGGAAGAGCGCGTAGGATTGGAACATCATGTTGAGCGGGCGGCGGTTGGCTTTGAGACCCGTCACGTCCGCGCCGTCGACCAGAATGCGGCCCTCGTCGGGCCGCTCGAAGCCTGCGAACATCCGCAGCAGCGTCGTCTTTCCGCAACCAGACGGGCCGAGCAACCCGAAGAATTCGCCCGGGTGGACGGCGATGTCGACCCGGTCGACGGCCGTCACCGCGCCGAAGCGGCGCGTCAGGGCTTCGCCCTCGAGAATGGGAGTCGTCATCGGGGCGTTGCCTTGCGCTCGAGGCGTTGGGTGGCGAGCAGGATCGCGAAGCTGACGATGATGAGGATCGTCGCCATGGCGTTGATGTCGGGCGTCACACCGAAGCGCACCATCGAATAGATCTTCATCGGCAGCGTGATCGAGGAGGTTCCCGCCCCCGCCGTGAAGTAGGCAATGATGAACTCATCGATCGAGAGGGTGAAGGCGAGGAGGGCTGCCGCCAGCACGCCGGGGAAGATCACGGGGAGGGTAACGCGCCGGAACGTCGTCCATTCGCTGGCGCCCAGATCGATCGAGGCCTCGATGATCGATTGGTCGAAATGGGACAGCCGCGTGCGCACCACGGCTGCCACGAAGGCGATGTCGAACACCACGTGGCTGAGCACGATCGAGTGCAGCCCGAGCGTCATGCCGATCAGGTGATAAAAGGACGCGAGCGCGATCGCGAGCACGATGTCGGGAATGATCATCGGCGCGAACAGCAGCGCTTCGAGCCAG
>JANPDA010000191.1:0-8373 GCA_031431235.1 Hyphomicrobiaceae bacterium | reverse complement strand
ACATCAACTCGATCGTCGATTCCGATTTCGCGCTGTCGACGGCGGTCGGCATCGGCGCCCGCTTTCCCTGGATCCTGCCGCCGGCGTCCTGGACGCGCTACGACGGCCGCGAGCAGTACCGTTTCGCCGACGGCGGCTATTTCGAGAGCTCGGGCATCGATACGGCGCTCGATCTGTCGAACGCACTGGAGGATTTTCTGCGTACACGCCGTGACGCCGGCGACAACTCCCTCGATATCGAGATCAACCTGATCATGCTCGCGCCCGACGACATGCTGGAGGATCCGCAGAAATCGCCCCATGCCCTCGCTCGCCGGGCCGAGATCAACAAACGGCGCGGGTACGGCGAGCTGACATCACCGTTGAAGTCGCTGCTGAATGCCCGCTGGGAGCGGGGTGTCGCCTCCGCGGCTCGCGCTTTCGACCAGTTCTGCGACGACTGCATCCGCGACCGCGAGGACCGGCGCACCTATGCGGGGCTCGACGGCCGGGCGCGCATCATGCGGCTCAACTTCACCGATTTCGAGCTGACGCTGGGCTGGCGGCTGTCGCCGATCACGCAATCGCTGATCTCGGCGCACAGCGGGCACCCCGAGAACTGCCGGGCGGCGCGCGCGATCCTGCGCGAGGAGTGGCCCTGGACCGCCCGCGTGCTGAATGAGAACAACTGCTCGGCCTGCCAGATGATGTATACGCTGACCGGGCGTCGCCCCGAGCTCGATGCGCTGGCGCCCCCCATCGACCGGCCGCGGCTGGCATCCGCTGGCGAGCTCCCGACCTGGGTCGAGCTTTGCCGCGCCGAGCCCGTCGCCCCGCAGGCGCCGGTGTATCGCCTGCCGGGACAGGAGCCGCGGAAGTAGGCGGCGGTTAGGGTTGCGGCACCGTCCCGCCGAGCGTGACGATCATGGCTTCGATCTTCAGGCGCCGGTCGTCGAGGGCTTCGCCATCCCAAACGAAGGTCTGGGCCTTCAGCACCGGCACCAGCGTGTGCCCGCGCAGCAGCAGGGCGAGCGCGCCGGCCTTGTCGCCGGCCTCGGCCTGCAGCTGAGCCAGCGCCGGGAAAGCCTCGGCGAGCGCAAGTCGCCAATCCGCCCACACCTCGTCGCGCTCGGTCGCGCGCGGGACGAGCGTCTCGCCCGCGGCAAGTCCCTCGCCGAGCCGTGCTGCCGCGCCGGCCGGGTCGCCCTTGGCAAGCAGAATAGTGCCAATCCGCAACGTCGCGAGCGAGATCTCCCGCTCGGCGGGGAGCTTGCGTGCGAGGACCCGTTGTTCTTTTTGGATCACGGCGCGACCGGCTGCGATGCAGGCCTCGAAAGCCGCGATCGCCTCGTCGTGCTTGGCTTGCTGCCTGCGCGCCTCGCCGAGATCGCGGTAGGTGGACGCGAGCGCGACTTGCCAAGTCCCATCGTGGGGATCGCGCGTGTAGAGCTGGCTGTAGATGCCGGCGGTCTCCACGTAGAGCGCCTCTGCCAACGCCGGCTGCTTGAGGTGGCGCAGGTAGGTGGCGGCGATGAGGCCCTTGGACCGGGCGACACCCTGCAGGTTGGGCAGAATGCTCGGGAACTGGGTCGCGAGTGTCTGGCGATGGACAAGTCCCTTTTCGAACTCGATGATCGCTTCGGCATAGCGCTTCAGCTCATTCAATTGCGTCGCGATGTAGTTGTGGGAGATCGCCAGGCTCGCGTGGATCGTGGAATCGTCGGGAAAGGCCGCCAGCAATTGCTCACGGATGGCGAGGCCCTTCTCGTGCTCGGCAACGACAGCAAGCCGGAAACTGTCAGGTTCCCTGGCGAGACGACCCTTGGTCTCCAGGATCGCTGCCTGCGTGTCATGCAGCTCGCTCGAGAACCGAAGCCAAATCGGATTCTCGGGGTCGACGCCCCGCAGCAGCGCCTCCACGATCGAACTCGCTTCGTCATGGTAGGCTTGGCGGGCTGCGATGTCGTTCTCGGTGGTCGTGTCGCCGATCCCCGCCACGGCAAGAGCCTGCGCCAGCCTGACCGCCACGTTCTGGGGATCGCTCGCCACTCGCCCGCGAATGGCCTCGAGGCTGCGAGCATAGGACCGGCCCGCCTCCTGACGTTTTTTACGCAGGAATCGGATGTAGCCATGCTCGTGCAGGGCACCGGACAGATGAATCGCCCAGCGCGCTTCCGACGGATTCGCCGCGGCCACGCTGTCGAGCGCGGCAATGCTCACCTCGAGGAGCTCGGTTGCTCGCGTGTGCTCGCGCAAGTCACGCAGGATCTCCGCAAAAGAAAGCCGCGCCTCCTCGCGTAACTCGACCAGATCCAGGTTACCCGGTGCGAGTGCGATCGCCTGCTCGGCGATTGTTACCGCTCGCAGTCCATCGGTGCGGGCATGGTCGCGATCCCCGAGCGCGGCCGTCGACTGGGCGAGCCTGCTGTATCCCTTCGACATCCGCACCAGCCAGTCGGGATCGGCCGGCGCATGCGCCGACTCCGTGCCGGCGATCGCGACCGCCTGCCCGAAGCTGTCGGCCGCTGACTGCTGGCGACCGAGCAACAACCTGCTGTTGCCTTCAGCGAGATAGGCATCCACCAGAGTTCTTTGCCGCTCCGGCGACGGCTTCTTGGCGACGAGCGTTCGCATGGCCTCGAGCGCGGCGGTTGCCTCCCGCTCGTAGTCCTTGGCCCGGCCGAGCGCGCCATAGGCCTCCGCGTAGCTGAGCTGGACCCGCGCGCGGCTGTGATTCAACTCGTCCTGCTGGGATTCGCGGCTCACGAAATCGTCGACCGCGGTCAGCACGTCGCGGGCCTCGTCGAGGAACTGGACCGACTTGGCAACCGGCACTCCCGATTCCGCAAAGATCCGGGTGCCCTGATTGATCACGCGCGAGCCGCCGTCGATGGTCTTGCCGAGCAGGCCGGCGAACCGCGTGTTGAGGCTCGACGCGACATAGGCAAGCACGCCGGTCGCGATCAGCAGCGCCCCGAGCACACCAGCCACCCCCATGTAGATCCGCTTCTGCCGGCGCTCGGCGACCTGGGCGCGGCGGAGGATCTCGTCGAGCTTCACGCCGATCACGCGGGCGACCACCTTGTGCAGAGCCAGCTCCGGCCCGTCGCCCTGGGCGCGCGCGTCCGCCCCGATGATCTCGTCGTGCCCATCGCCGAGCGTGCCGTCCGGTCTGACCTGATACTTCAGCGCCGGCATGAAGCACTCGCGCTTCGGGTCGCCCGGCTCGCCGCTGAGGATATAGGGAATGATCCGGTCACCGCGCCCCATCTGCTTGAAGCGGCGCACCTCGTTGTTGACGTAGTGGCTCTGGGCCGCGAACTCCGAGCAGACGACGATCAGGAAGTCGGAGGCTTCCAGTGCCGCATCGAGCTCGTCTCCGAGCTGGCGACCCGCTGCCAGCTCCGCCCGGTCGAGGAAGATGGGCCTCAGCGTGCGCGGCACGTTGCCGGTTGCCGAAGCGCGCCCCACCAGATCGCGATCGATCCGATAGCTCTCGAGCTTCTTGTGCAGCGCATAGGCGAAGCGCTTGTCGTCGTGATCGTAGCTGAGAAAAGCGCGATAGATGCGCGGTGCCGCGCCTACAGGACGAGCATCCGGCATCTCGAGCCTCCCGACCTCTGACAGACTTGACCATCCTCGGGCCACGACGCGTGAATTGCAATGCCGGTCTCAGCCGACGCGCTTGCTCGGGAACGCCGCGAGCATGGCGGACCAGGCGAGTGCCAGCACCAGCCGCACCAGGATCACCAGCGCCATGAACACGAGTTGCTGATCCTGGATCAGGAACTTCAGCCAGATGTTGTACTCGGCCGAGATGCCGGTGTTGGTCGTGTTGGTGATCCAGCCCTTGGCGATGCCGGCGACATTCAGCGCGGAGTTCAGCAGGTCCGGCATGTTGAACGCCAGATAGCCGATCATCATGCCGGCGATGACGAGCGAGACCAGCATGATGCCGGCCGCGCGAATGGCTGCAAGGACGATACCCACGACGTAACTCCCGCGTTTGCCGGTGCCCGACGCACCCGGGACGATTTCTAGCACCTCCCGGCAGGTACTCAATGTCGGGTTCGTCGCGGCTCAGCCCTCGCGCAACCGCGCCACACAATCGATCTCGATGCGGCAGCCCTCGAGCAGGCTCGCCACACCGACGGTGGTGCGTGCTGGCAGCCGCCCCGTCTCGAAATAGGTCACATAGACCGCGTTCATCCGCTCGAACTCGGACAGGTCGGTCATGTAGACGCCGACACGCACCACGTCGGCGAAGGTGAGGCCGACCTCGGCGAGCACGCTCTGCAGCAGGCCCATGGCGATGCGGGTCTCCTCGGCGATGTCGCCCAGACGTGCCGGATTGCCGGCCTGGTCGGCGGCAAGCTGGCCCGCCAGATGGGCAAAGCCGCCCGCGGTCACGACGTGATTGTAGGCGTTCGCGGTCAGCGAGGCTGTCGCGTTCCGGTAGGCGATGGGTGATGTCATGGCAGCCTCGGACCTGCAGTTGGACAGCGAAATCGCGCAAAGTTCCGTTCGCCATCAGCCTGTTACATATTTACTGTAGACGCAGGCATGGTTCTTGCTAAAATTGTCGGGTGTGGCTTAGGAGCATCTTAAGCGCACCGCCGTATGGTAGGCGCAATCAGGTCAAGGTTGTACCGAGTAAAATGGCCGAACAAACATTCAGACCGCGTGTCCGCTACGTCGTGGGCCCCGATGGGGCTCCACTCACCATAGCCGACTTGCCCCCGCCGGACACCAAGCGTTGGGTGATCCGTCGCAAAGCCGAAGTCGTCGCAGCTGTGCGCGGCGGGCTCCTCTCGATCGAGGAAGCCTGTGATCGTTATCAGCTGACGGTCGATGAGTTCCTGTCCTGGCAGCGGTCGATCGACCAGCACGGTCTTCCGGGCCTGCGGGCGACCCGCATCCAGGATTACCGGAGCTGATGCTCGAAGCGGCTGTGCGGGGCTCGAGCAAACGTCGCACAGCCGGTTCAGGCCCGATCCCGGCCAATCCGCCGGGTCAGACCGCTTTTTTCTTTTTCTTGGCGGCCGGCTGTGCCGGCTCGGCGGCTGGATCGACCGGAGTCCAGTCCCCGGCCTCCTCGGCACAGCCCGTCGCCCCCTCCACCCAACGATCCACGTCGGACAACATCCGCGCGGCGAACGGCTCGGGGATCCTGGAATTGCTTCGCCCGACGGCGGTACCTTCCCCACTCGGTGTCATCGAGACATTGAAGGCCTTGAGGCCGCGCCGGCCATCGTCGGCTCGCTCGTAGATCACGATTGCAGCGTCCCCGCCCTTCGACAGCGGCTGGACCTCGCCGGCGAACACATAGGTCCCATTCAGCGGACGTCCCGGCGCAAACCAGCAGGCTTTGGCACCACGCGCGATCCGGATGTAGGTCGCAGTCGGCGCCTCGGGTGAGGCTTCCCCACCCAGCATGGCGAAACTACCGACCTCGGTGATGCCGCCCGGCGATCCGGCGCACCCCGACAGGCACGCCGCAAGCATGGCCGCGGCCCAAATGGTCGATGTCTTCGTCTGCACCAAGATGTTCTTCAGGATCAGCCTGCCCAGACTCGTTTGCCAATGGGTCGAGTGTTAACCCCGCAAACCGGACAAGACAAGCAGGCGCCCGAAACCGCCGTGAATACGGGCGGCCTCGAGCGCCTGGCGCAAGCTCCGACAATCAACTCGATCCCCGCCTGGGCGCGGCTCAGGCCGGAGATTTCGCTCCCTGATGCCCGCGAGCGCGCGAGGTCGGCCGGCGTGAGAAGCGCGACCGCTCCTCGACCGCCTCGATGGGCTGCTCGATCGCCTTCACCTCGGCCTCGATCTCAGTCAGCTCGGTGCGTGCCGCATCGAGCTTGTCGACCAGATCACCGACCGAGTTCAACAGCTTGTCGCGACGCAGTCGCGCCGCCTTGGCAAACGGTGGATAGGCGAAATGGTTGACATCGCGAACGCCGGTCCGCTGATGCTCGGCCTCGATCTGCTGGTCGAGATCGGCTGCCATCCGGCGGAAATCGGCAATCATCGAGCCGAGATCGCCGAGCTTGCGGCGTTTCTCCTCGAGCTCGAACAAGCGGGCCTTCAACAGGCTGTCCCGAGGCTTCATGGTTCGATACCCCAAACACATTCGAACGTCAGCCTGCACACGCAAGTCACGTGCCAGAGCCACTTTTTCGGTACCGCGCGAGAGTACGATCCTATCGTATCCGTGACCCGGTGGCCAGTACCCGCGGCGATCACGCTGCCGATACCCTCCGATCGACCACGACAGTGACATTGTCCGTTTAAGCCCGAGTAAAGCAGTCGTTACTTTTCAGTGGAACGCTGTCCCGCCACGTTGCGCCTTTTTTGCGACAGAATCATTGGGAGCGATTCGATTTTCTGATAGAAAGAGTATGAGGGTGATTCGTGAGGTGATTTGCAGGGCGGGCTCGGTGGCGCTGCAAATCACGAAAGCGAAGCGCAACGGGCTTGGGCGGGCCCGGTCAGTCGAATGTATTTCAACCAAACAGGCTGTGAGTCCAACCCCCGTATCGCTGGCATGCGATACGTGGCGGAGCCGCGACTCGATCTCTGGCTGCCGGCTTGCGGGCCGGCGGGCGCCTCGCTCGCGTGTACGCCTTCAGAAAGTGTTGATCTTCATGATCAAAACGTCACCAGCATCAGAATTTGTTAACTTCTCGGTCGTAGTTTCATCATGAGCGGTTAACCAAGGCGTGCAACAGAAATTCACCGGGCTCGCTGGCGGCGGCGAAACCTGACGGACAGGCACTAGAGGAAACGACAATGAGGGTCTTGCTCATCGAGGACGACAGCGCGACGGCTCAGAGCATCGAGCTGATGCTGCAGTCGGAGGGGTTCAACGTCTACACGACCGACCAGGGCGAGGAAGGCGTCGATCTCGGCAAGCACTATGACTACGACATCATATTGCTCGACCTCAACCTGCCCGACATCAACGGCTACGAGGTGCTGAAGCACTTGCGCGTGTCGAAGGTGCCGACCCCGATCCTGATCCTCTCAGGGCTCGCCGGTATCGACGACAAGGTGAAGGGCCTGGGCGTCGGCGCCGACGACTACATGACCAAGCCCTTCCACAAGGACGAGCTGGTCGCCCGCATCCATGCGATCGTGCGGCGCTCCAAGGGCCACGCCCAGTCCGTGATCCAGACCGGCAAGCTCATCGTCAATCTCGACACCAAGACGGTCGAGGTCGAGGGCAGCCGCGTGCATCTGACCGGCAAGGAATACCAGATGCTGGAGCTGCTCTCGTTGCGCAAGGGCACGACGCTGACCAAGGAGATGTTCCTGAACCATCTCTACGGCGGCATGGACGAGCCCGAGCTCAAAATCATCGACGTCTTCATCTGCAAGCTGAGGAAAAAGCTCGCCCAGGCGACCGGCGGCGACAACTACATCGAGACCGTCTGGGGCCGCGGCTACGTGCTGCGCAACCCCGAGGACAAGTCGGTGGCAGCATAGGCGACACGGGTTTTCAAAGCGGGATCGGTCTTGGCCAGGTCCCGCCAACCGGCTCCCGGCGGAGCACCTCGCTCCCCGATCCTGCCCTGGTCGAAGGGTGTGCTGTCTTGTGCGTGAAGCGGAAGCGTCCGTCGGGACCCAGTTTTCCCTGCAATCGATAGCAGGATAGCTCACCTCGTATTCCGTCCCATACATTCGATCGCGTCGAAGCTGGATCGCCCACTCACGTGCCCGGCGAGCACGGCTCTATACCCAATGATGAGTATCACCGGAGCCCAGCAACACTGCAAGCAGCCCTCCGAGCCTGCCCGAACCGACCCGCAATGGCCCGAAGCACGGTGGACTATTCGCCCTCGACCTCGGGGCGGGCCTCTGCCTCGAACAGCGTCGGCTGGTCGGGTGCCCGCCGGGGCGTGGCGAGACCGAGGTGACGGTAGGCCTTCAAGGTCACGATCCGCCCACGCGGCGTGCGCCCGATAAAACCCTGTTGCAGCAGATAGGGCTCGACGATCTCTTCCAGCGCATCGCGCGGCTCGGAGAGCGCAGCTGCAATCGTCTCGATGCCAACCGGCCCACCTTCGTAGTTCTGCGCGATACAGCGCAGATAGCGGTGATCGAGCGCGTCCAGCCCCTCGCGGTCGACCTCGAGTTGCACCAGCGCCTTGTCCGCCACTGCGGCATTGATGATCGGCGACCCGTCGACCGAGGCAAAATCACGCACACGCCTGAGCAACCGGCCGGCCACGCGCGGCGTGCCACGCGAGCGCCGCGCGATCTCGCGCGCTCCGTCCTTGCTCATGGCGCATTTCAGCACATCGGCGCCGCGCGTCACGATCAGCTCCAGCTCCTCGACCGTGTAGAAATTGAGCCGGATCGGGATGCCGAAGCGGTCGCGCAAGGGCGTCG
>JANPDA010000190.1:0-4116 GCA_031431235.1 Hyphomicrobiaceae bacterium | reverse complement strand
CGATCGGCTGCAGCAGCAGGGCCGCCTCGGCCAGACCCGCTCGGACATGCTGAAGAACGAGAAGGCGATCGGCGAGACCAAGTTGCAGATCATCCAACTCGAGCAGAAGTTCCAGGAGGACGTGATCCAGCAGATGCGCGATACCCGCATCCAGATCGCCGAGCTCGAGGAGCGTCTGCATGTGGCAACCGACGTGATGCAGCGGATCGAGATCCGTGCTCCCCAAGCCGGCATCGTGCAGAACCTGCAGGTCCACACCGTCGGCGGCGTGATCCGGGCAGGCGAGACGATCATGGAGCTGGTGCCAGCCAACGACACCCTGCTCGTTCACGCCCAGGTCGCTCCCATCGATATCAATCACGTGGGTGTCGATATGCTCGCCGAGGTGCGCTTTCCTGGCTTCAAGAGCCGCAACACGCCCTCCATCTTCGGCACGGTCAAAAGCCTGTCGGCCGACAGCCTGTTCGACGAGACGACACGGCAATACTACTACATGGCCATCGTCGCAGTGAAAGAGGCCGATATCCCCGAGCAGTACCGCGGCAAGCTCACGCCTGGCATGCCGGCGGAGGTCATGATCGCAACGGGCGAGCGCACTGTCGCCGACTACCTGACCTCGCCACTATTCGACTCGATCCGCCATTCGATGCGCGAGCTGTAAGCCGCAATCAGTGCAACTATGCAGCGAAGCCGGGGCCTGAATGCTCCGGCTTTTTCCTTTCCCGAGGCGGCGTTGGGTTGCGTGGTAAAAAATTTCTCCCCGAGTTTCAAGTTTACTGGACGAGCGCATTCGACCCTGCTATCATGTGCTCATGTACACGAACCCACAGAAGCGATCGGACCCCGCCACGCAGGAGCTTCGCCGAGAGGCTGGCTCGTGGCTGAAGGAGCTCCGCGAAGCGCGCGGCCTGTCCCAGCGAGAGCTCGCTGCGCGGGTCGGAACCGAATATTACACGTTCATCTCCCAGCTCGAGACGGGACGCGGCCGATTGCCTCCCGATCGCTACCTGGTGTGGGCGGACTCCCTCGGCGTGACACCGCGTGAGTTCGTGCAGCGGTTGATGCGCTACTATGATCCGGTCACCTACGGAATTCTGTTCGACGACGCCAGCACCAGCAGCGCATCCGATTCGCGTGCGAGCGACAAGAATGTGGTGAGGATCGCGCGGAAGTAGTGCCGCGCTCACTACTGCCGGACTGAGCACCAGCCCGGAACATGCGATCAGCCAGCCGGTCACCCGATCGGCGCATCCAAACGACGGTAAACGGGCATGGCACGTTGCCTGCAAGGCAGCGGTCGATCGTGCTCGTCCTTGACTTGGCATCGGCCTGTGGCCGCCTGGAGACGTTCACGAAGTTCGCCAAGATGGGTAACAGTTTCACTGTAACAGCTTGGTTTTGCTACATCGCATCGCTATGATCAAGACGATCAGGTACTGCGTAATTGGTGAGGCGTCATGACGAGTGCGGTCGTTTCCCTGTGCGACATCCGAAACCGCAATAGCGACTGGAGCAATCAGGAGCTCGCGGAGTTTCATCGGGTTGCCGGCATTCTGCGGAGGTCCGGGCTCGATGTGGAGATCGATCGCGGCTTGACGGACGAGGGCGACGCCTGGCTCGTCTACTGCCACGCCGAGACCGGCGATGTGATCGCCCATTTCGCCCGCATCGACGGGCAATATGTGGTTGCGGCCCCCACGCTCGACCGCTCGCTGCAGGGACTGCGTTTCAACGATCTCGTCGACAGCTTCCTCGATCGCTGTCCGATCATGCCGGCTCCAGGCCGCGCCCGGCCGGAGCAGCGCCGAGTGTTCGTGCATCCGCTGGCGGCGCTGACGGCGCTGATTGCGACGCTGTTCATGCTTTCCGACCTGTCGAAGGCGCAAGCTGCAGAAGCGAGCACGGCACACGATGGCGACACGCCCGCAACAAAGGCCCTGCCACCCAAGGCCGTCGACGTCGTCCGCGATGTTTTCTATACGCGTGAGGGCGAGGAGCATTCCGCCGATCGCCGTGACGAGCTGCGTGCAGGCGGCTCCGACGGCCATCGCGCCGAGATGGTGCTGGCCGCCATCGCCATCGCCGTCGCGATCGCTGCCGATGACGCCCATTCGAGCGGCAACGGGACGACCGCGGCCAGCCGGATGACGATCGCCGAGATCACGGCCGAGGCAACCGCCACGCACGACGCCAACGGCTTGCCGCAGGACGACTGGCTGGACCGGCACGCCGCCGCCGCCGAGACCGACGACTGGTCGAGGCAGGCGGTGCCGGAATTGCACCAGACAATCGCGGCAAGCGAAGCGGCTCCCGCCAGTGTCGAGGGTGATGCAACCGCTCTGGCTGATCCACTCGCCGGCATCATCATGCAGGCCGCTTCCGGACCAGACCGGGTGGTCGGATCGGGGGACCAGGATGGTCTCATCGATCTGCTCGACTGGAGCGACGCACTGCCAGACGTCTTGGCCAGCTCCAGCCGCACCGAGGCCCGCGAGCCTGCCCAGGAGGCCACTGATGCCGCTTCCGGATCGGCGGGCGAGACTGCGCCCACGGCCGAGCACGCTTCTGGCACCAGCAGCACCGTCGCCGAGACGGGCAACGAGCTGCAGAGCTTCCTCACCGCGCTGATCGGCGCCTTCGACGATCTCGGCATCGTGCTGGCAACCGATGAGGCAACCGGGCGCAAGCTCGAAGGGATCACCGGCAACGTGGCGCCGGTGAACGATCCCGACGAGCATGAAACGCCGGTGGCGGGCGGCGATCCCGGACCGACAGCAGGTGGCACGGACGACGGCCTGAGCGGCGGCGATCCGAGCGGCGGCGATCCGATCGGTGGCGGCGGCACCGTGGACCCCCAGGACGGCGGGGACGAGGGCCCGGGCGATGTCCCCCCCGTCGATCTCGACTTCTCCCTGTTCGACGCCTACGAGGTGGTGATGGCGTTCGCCCGGGCGGCCGACGACGGCATCGGCGTCTATCAGAGCGGCACTGATTTCTACATGTACGAGCTGCCCGCGCTCGCGGCGGATCAGTCCTCGGTCGAGACCGAGCACCTGGGCACCAACACCGGCCTGAAGATCCATCTGATCGGCTTTGCCGAGACCTTCAGCGAAGTGTGGCACGCGCTCGCCTGAGCCAGTCGGATGCGCTTTCCGCATGGTCCGGCGCATTGCACGACGTCGCGAGCCCGGTGCTCGCGTGATCACTCGGGCTGCAAATCCGCTCATTTTGACAATTAATTCGCTTCACTCCGGCTCCTGTCCTAGGCTCTCCTTTCCAACCCGGAAGGGGTCGCAAGGGCGTGCGCCGATGGACAGCCATAGCGCTGGCATCTATCGTCACGATCTGGCTTTGCCGAGCAATGATCGGACGCGCTCGCGCACCCCTTGCCGACGAGGTTGGAACAACAGGGAGGATCACATGAAATCCAACAAGAGTGGCTCGAAGGTGCTGAGCGCAACCCGCCGCGACGTGCTGAAATACGGCACGGCCGCCGCCGCCGCCGCATTCCCAATGCCTTTCGTCAATCGGGCCTGGGCGCAGGCCGTCGAGATCAACATGCTGGCCTGGTACGGCCATGGCGAGCCCGACATGGTGGGCGAGTTCGAGGCTGCCAACAACGTCAAATTCAAACCCAAATACTATGCCGGCGGCGATAACATGCTCGCCCTCATCGCGCAGTCGCCAGCGGGCACCTATGACGCCATCCTGTCGGACGGCGAGTTCGTGCAGCAGCTGAACACCGCTGGCTACATCGAGGAGCTGAACCCGGCCGACTATCCCTTCGACGACATGCAGTATGACGACTTCAAGCAGTTTCCCGGCCACTGGAAGGACGGCAAGCTGCATTCCGTGATGCTGCGCTTCGGCCATCTGGGCGTATCCTACAACACCAAGTCGATCTCGGCCGAGGAAGCGCAGAGCTACAAATGCTTCTGGAAGCCCGAGGTGAAGGGCAAGGTCGGCCATTTCGACTGGCATCTGCCGACGCTGGGCCAGATGAGCCTGACGAACGGCAATGGCGCCAAGCTTTGGGATCAGGATGCGGCCGGTTGGGGCAAGATCAAGGAGACGACGATGTCGCTGCGGCCCCAGGTCGGCGGCTTCTTCGACTAC
>JANPDA010000189.1:0-4449 GCA_031431235.1 Hyphomicrobiaceae bacterium | reverse complement strand
GGTGCTCGAACCGCTGATCGCTGCTTTCAAGGGCCTGTGCGCGCGCTTCCCCGACCATCGGAGAGGCGAGAACACCGTCTATGACATGACCGACGCCGGCACGGCGGCGTTCGCGACGTTCTTCATGCAGAGCCCGTCGTTTCTGGCGCAGCAGACGGCATTGGAGCGGGGGCGGGGGACTTCGAATTGCCAGACGTTGTTCCAGATGGCGCGCATTCCGACCGACAATTGCATCCGCTCGCTGCTCGATCCCGTGCCGCCCCAGCAGCTGTTTCCGATGTTTTCGCACGTCCTCGCAGCCCTCGTGGCGGGCGGCGGATTGGCGCCGTTCCAGCGCCTCGGCGGCCACGTTCTGATCGCGCTGGATGGCACCGAATACTTCTGCTCGCAGAAACTCTCGTGCCCGAGCTGTTCCTCGCGCGCCCGGGCCAACGGCAGGACGGAGCATTTTCATCAGATGGTTTCGGCCGCCATGGTCGCGCCAGGGCATGACCGCGCGCTGCCGCTGGAGCCCGAGTTCATCACGCCCCAGGACGGCGCCGAGAAACAGGACTGCGAGTCGCGTGCGACGGCGCGCTGGCTGGCCGCGCATGGCCTGAGGTATGCCCATTTGAAGCCGATCTATCTCGGCGATGACCTCTCGTCACGCCAGCCGACCTGCGAAGCCGTGCGTGCGCTTGGTGCACACTTTCTGTTCACGGCCAAACCGTCCTCGCACAAGACCTTGTACGAATGGCTCGATGGCGCCGACATTCCTTCGATGCAGCAAAAGGCCAAGCAGGGCGCGCGTTTCGTGACGCATCGCTATCGCTGGCTCGAAGACGTGCCATTGCGCGATGGCAAGGACGCCCTGCTGGTGAACTGGCTCGAGATCGAGATCGTCGACCCCTCAGGCAAGGTGACGTACCGCAACAGCTTCGTCACCGATCTACCCGTGAACGCGGGCAATGTCGCCGAGCTGGCCGCCTGCGGAAGGTCACGCTGGAAGATCGAGAACGAGAGCTTCAATACGCTGAAGACGAAAGGCTACAATCTCGAGCACAATTTCGGTCACGGCAAAGACAATCTGTCTGCCGTCCTGGCCACCATGAACCTGATCGCATTCGCCATGCACACGGTCGCCGACCTCGTCGACGCCGCGTGGAAAGCGGCACGGGCGGCGGTCGGCACCCGCAAGCGCTTCTTCGAGGAATTGCGCGTCATCACGACCTATCTGGTGTTCCCGAGCTGGTCCCTGCTCGTCGAGACCCTGACCGCCGGCAAACCACCGCCCGCTGTGCTCGGCGGCTGACGCCCGCCCGTCAGCCGCAACCCTCCCTCGCTTCAGACGCCTGTTCCGCCATTGTCACTGCCGAAACCTTCACATTGAGAATTGCTGCCTCCGGAGGAAAACCCTTGCGAATCGTACTGGTTATGTTCTAGTTTGTTCGCATCGGTTCCGGTTGCGTCGCGTCACCCCTCAAACCTCCCAGATGCCTGAACGGAGCGAGCGAATGACCGTCATCGTGCAGCGGCCGGGCGAGATGCCCGAACCCTACGAGAGCTACATCCTGACCGAGCAGGCCGAGGCCTGCCGCGACCTGATCGAGCGCAGCGAGCCGACCTGGGCCGTCTGGGTCGCCGACGCGGAAGGCCGCGCCTAGTCGAACGAGGGCGCCTGCTGGTTGGGGTCGGCGGGCGCGTAAGGGTCGTTCACGCCTCCCTCGACGCCAGGCACGACGATCTCGACCTGCGAGGGATCGGCAACCGGCCCACCCTTGTAGCGCATCACCATCTCCGGGAAGGCGATCGCGAGCCCGACCATGATCAGCTGGATCACGACGAACGGCACCGCGCCCCAATAGATCTGCCCCGTCGTCACCGGCTCCATCGTGAGGCCGGTCGCCTTGTCGCTGTATCGTGCGCGTGGCGCGACCGATCGCAGGTAGAACAGCGCGAACCCGAACGGGGGATGCATGAACGAGGTCTGCATGTTGATGCCGAGCAGCACCCCAAACCAGATCAGGTCGATGCCGAGCTTCTCGGCCACTGGCCCCAACAGCGGCACCACGATGAAGGCCAGCTCGAAAAAATCGAGGAAGAACGCAAGCACGAACACGAGCGCATTGACGAAGATGAGGAAGCCGATCTGGCCACCCGGCAGATCGAGGAGGAGCTCCTCGACCCATCGATGCCCGTTGACGCCGTAAAAAGTCAGCGAGAACACCCGCGCCCCGATCAGGATGAAGAGCACGAACGCCGACAGCTTGGTTGTGGTATCGAGCGCCTGGCGTGTCAGATCGAAGGTCAGCCGGCGCTTCATGATCGCAAGCACGAGTGCGCCGACCGCGCCCATGGCCCCGCCCTCCGTTGGCGTCGCGATGCCCTGGAAGATGGTGCCGAGCACGAGGAAGATCAGAATGAGTGGCGGCAGCAGGTCGGAGATGATTTTCCACACCGCGGCCGAGACCGGCGGTGACGGGCCGTGCCAGAGCGCCGAGCCCGCGCCCAGCAACGCGAGCGTGGCGACGTACCAGACCCATTCGCCGGCAACCCAGACCGCGACGTCGGCGATGAAGGCGACTCCCCGCTCGCCCGGAGCCGGCAGGCTCGCCGCCCCGCCCGCCAGATGTGAGATCGCCATGCCGGCCGTGACCGCGGCGAGTGCCAGCAGTGCCGCTCCCAACAGGTGTGCAATGGGCGCCGGCGCAAGGCGAAGCACGGCGAGGTAGACGACATAGAGAGCCGCGAACGCCGCGATCATGCCTCCCATCACGGCGACCGGCGTGGTGAGCTCGGCTTGCGCCGCCTCTGCCAGCGCCGGCGAGAACGCGGCGAGGATCCCCAGCGCGACCGTGGGCTCGAACAGCACGATCATGCCCCAGAGCACCAGCGCGACCGGCAGCGCCACCGCCCGGATCACGCTTGCGTAGGGCGCACCGTCCCCGAACGAGCGTGCCTCCGGCGGCAGTGCTGGAGCCGCTTTCGGAAACACGATCGTCACCAGCAGCACGTAGCCCATGTAGAGCCCGGTCAGCACGAGACCCGGGATGATCGCGCCCTTGTACATGTCGCCCACCGACCGGCCGAGCTGATCGGCCATGATGATCAGCACCAGCGAGGGCGGGATGATCTGGGCGAGGGTGCCCGACGCCGCGATCACGCCGGTTGCGAGCCGCCGGTCGTAGCCATAGCGCAGCATGATCGGCAGCGAGATCAGCCCCATTGCGATCACCGAAGCCGCAACCACGCCCGTGGTCGCGGCAAGCAGCGCGCCGACGAAGATGACCGCGTAGGCGACGCCGCCCCGGATCGGGCCGAACAGCTTGCCGGCCGTATCGAGCAGCTCTTCCGCCATCCCGGTTCGCTCGAGCACCAGCCCCATGAACGTGAAGAACGGGATCGCCAGCAGCGTCTCGTTCGACATGATCTGCCACACCCGCTCCGGCAGGAGCTGCATGAACACCGGCTCGAACTGGCCGAGCGCGATGCCGAGCACGGCAAACGAGAGCCCGACGAATGCGAGTGAGAACGCGACCGGATAGCCGAGCAGCAGGAACACGACCAGCGCCAGGAACATGATCGGCGCCATGTTGTGGATCAAGAGCTCGATCATTGCTTGCGATCCGCTTCGATCGCGGCCAGGGCCGGCTCACCGCCATGCTGGCCGCCATGGCTGGCATGGGGATCGGGGATCAGGCCCTGCAGCACTGCGATTCGCTTCACCAGCTCCGACAGCGCCTGCAGGAAGAGGAGAGCAAAGCCCAGGAAGATCGCGAGCCGCGCCGGCCACAGCACCAGTCCGCCGGCTGAGCCCGACATCTCTCCCGAAACAAACGCCTTCCAGAAGAACGTCCAGCAGAGATAGCTCATCAGCAGCGTGAGCGGGAGCAGCATCACCACGTGCCCGATCACGTCGATCCAGTCGCGCGTGCGCTTGGAGAGCATGCCGGAGATGACATCGATGCGGATGTGCTCGTTGCGCTCCAGCGTGTAGGCGGCGGCCAGCATGAACACCGCGCCGAACAGGTACCACTGCACCTCGAGCCAGGCGTTCGAGCTCATGTCGAGCACCTTGCGCACGATCGCGTTGCCGGCGCTGATGACGACAGCGGCGAGAATGAGCCATGAGACACCGCGCCCGACGGCAATGCTGAGCCGGTCGATCCGCCGGCTGATAGCGAGCAATCCCCCCACGTCTCCCCCCTTCGGGCTGTCGTCGTTGCGGGCCCGCTGTGCCTAGCCACGCCGCCCCCGTCCGCAGCCGAGACTACGTTACTGCGTTCCGCGCGCCAGGCAATCGGTTCCGTGCAGTGACGGCAAAAGACCTTCGGTCGAGGCGCTTGCCGTATCGGGCGGCGTTCGGCACTCATTGTTCTGCGACCTGGAGCACACCTGATGACGTTGGAGCTGCGCGGTGCTGTCGCGATTGAGCCAATGCGCCACCGGGTGTCGGCAGAGGCCGCTCAG
>JANPDA010000188.1:0-2106 GCA_031431235.1 Hyphomicrobiaceae bacterium | reverse complement strand
GCCGCCGCCGCACCCGCCTGACGAGCGAAACGGCCCTCCCTGCGCACTCATTGACGTCACAAGCGACTATCGCCACGACAAAGTGGACAGGCTCCTAGTGTTCTGACTCATTCATTTGGTACCCCAAATGAATGGCCAGACCACTAGCCAACTCTTTGTTTGTGTTCCGTCTTTCCATTCATTGATCCAGCTTCGCCGGAATCGAATGAATGGGACGGAACACTAGGCCCGTACAGGCAGGAACATGCCAAGGCGCCGAGCGCAACGGCTATCCGTATTCGCCTGGCTCCTGGCTGTCAGCTCTCGGCAATCACCAAACGTCGCTCGATGAGCTCTACGCGCGTCCTCAGGCGATCGAGCTCATTGCTGTGGCGCGTCTCGGTGATGATCACACTGACCAAATGCCCTTCGAGGGACGTCATGCGGAGCTTCAGCTCGCCCATGTCCTCGTGCAGCGCGTCGACCTGATGGCGAATGTGCCGCAGGTGCTCGAGGACCAGATCGTCAGTTCCTTCGCTCATGCATTTCGACCAACACGCACAATTAAGTCGGGTCAAGAACCAAAAGGGAACAAATCGGCTCACGCCCCAGCCATGTAGCCCGGCAGCCACGCCTCGTGCGCCGCGCGCAGCTCGGCGAGCGGCAACGCATTCTCGCCCTCGATTGCAATCGCGTCCCCGCCTGTCCGCCCGAGCACGCGCGCCGGCAGCGCCATGGCTTTGGCACGCTCCAGCACCTCGCGCTCATGCAATGGCGGCACGGCCAGCACGTAGCGACCCTGATCCTCGCCGAACCAGAAGGCGTGCGCGGGCAGGCCCGATGGCGGCGCATCGAGCCAGGCGCCGATACCACCCGCCAGCGCCATCTCGGCAACGGCAACCAGCACGCCGCCGTCGGACACATCATGCACGGCTCTGAGCCTGCTTTCCCCGATCAGCGCGCGAACGAGATTGCCTGCCTTCAGCTCCTCGCCGAGATCGACGGGTGGCGGCGCGCCCCAGGTGCGGCCGGCGGCGAGCCGCTGGTAGATCGACTGGCCGAGGTGCCCGCGACTGGCGCCGACCACGACAATGACGTCGCGCACGGCCGAGAAGGCGACGCCCGTCACCCGGCCCACATCGGCGACAAGACCGACACCACCGATCGCCGGCGTCGGCGGGATCGCGACGCCGTTGGTCTCGTTGTAGAGCGAAACGTTGCCCGAGACGACGGGGAAGTCGAGCGCGAGGCAGGCTTCGCGCATGCCATCGATGGCGCCGACGAGCTGGCCCATGATCTCGGGGCGCTCGGGATTGCCGAAATTCAGGTTGTCGGTGACGGCGATCGGCAGCGCGCCGACCGCGGTCAGGTTGCGCCAGGCTTCGGCTACAGCCTGCATGCCGCCCATCCGCGGGTCGGCCGTGCAATAGCGCGGTGTCACATCGCAGGTCGCGGCGATCCCCTTCCTGGTGCCGTGGATGCGAACGATCGCCGCATCGCCGCCCGGTCGCGCCACCGTATCGGCCATCACCATGTGATCGTACTGCTCCCAGATCCAGCGGCGCGAGCAGAGGTCGGGCGAGGCCATCAGCTCCTGCAAGGCGCCGGTGATCGAGGCGGGCGCCGGCACTTCGTCGGGCAAGACGGTTGGGGGCGGCGTGGTCAGCACGAACGGGCGCTCGTACATGGGCGCGGAGTTGGCGAGGCGGGCAACCGGCATGTCGGCTTCGACCACACCCTGGTGGCGCACGATCAGGCGCCCCGTATCCGTCGTCTCCCCGATCACCGCGAAGTCGAGCCCCCATTTGGTGATCACGCCCTTGGCCAGCTCCTCCGAGCCCGGCTGCAGGATCATCAGCATCCGCTCCTGGGATTCCGACAGCATCATCTCATAGGCCGTCATGGCGGCCTCGCGCTGGGGCACACGATCGAGATCGAGGGTCATGCCGACGCCGCCCTTGTCGGCCATCTCGACCGAGGATGACGTCAGCCCGGCCGCCCCCATGTCCTGGATCGACAGGATCGCGTCCTTCTCCATCAGCTCGAGGCAGGCCTCGATCAGCAGCTTCTCGGTGAAGGGGTCGCCCACCTGCACGGTCGGTCGCTTCTCGTCGGACTTGTCGTCGA
>JANPDA010000187.1:0-8927 GCA_031431235.1 Hyphomicrobiaceae bacterium | reverse complement strand
CCCGGACAAAGCCGAAGGCTTTGATCCGGGATCTCAGTTACAGATGCTGCGCCCGTGGCCAGGATCCCGGATCGCTGCTGTCGTGCCGAAGGCGCGCTTCGGCGTGACAGCGTGCCGAAGGCGCGCTTCGGCATGACAGCGTGCCGAAGGCGCGCTTCGGCATGACAGCGTCCGGGATGACGGGTGATGCCAAGATGTGTTTCTCGAGAGGGAATAGGGAGTAGGACAACCTACTCCCTACTGCCCACTCCCTACTCCCCATTTCGACACCAGGAAGCAAATGCAGATCGACTCGACCATCTCAGCCATCGTCACCGGCGGCGCCTCTGGCCTGGGCGAGGCGGCTGCGCGCCGGCTCGCTGCCGATGGCGCCCGCGTCGCCATCCTCGACATGGACGAGGTGCGCGGACGGGAGGTCGCGGGCGAGATCGGCGGCGTGCTCGTGCGCGTCGATGTGAGCGATGCGGTGAGCGTCACCGCCGGTTTCAAGACGTCCCGCGCGGCCATCGGCCAGGAACGCATCCTGGTCAATTGCGCCGGCATCGGCCCGGCGGCACGCATGCTCGGAAAGAAAGGGCCGCACGATACTGCCCTCTTCCAGAAAACCATCGCCATCAATCTCACCGGCTCGTTTCTGTGTGCGCTCGCCGCCGCGGAAGGCATGTCAGCACTCGCGCCGATCGGGAAGGATGGCGAGCGTGGCGTCATCGTCAACACCGCATCGGTTGCCGCTTTCGACGGCCAGATCGGCCAGATCGCCTACGCGGCATCGAAGGGGGCCATCGTCGCCATGACGCTGCCGATGGCGCGGGACCTCGCGAGCCTGGGCATCCGCGTGATGACGATCGCGCCGGGCCTGTTCGCCACGCCGATGCTGCGTGGGCTGACCGAGGAGGCACAGGCGAGCCTGGGCAAGCAGGTGCCGTTTCCCTCGCGCCTGGGCGAGCCGGCCGAGTATGCCGAGCTCGTGCGCCACATCGTGGGCAATGCGATGCTGAACGGCGAGGTCATCCGCCTCGATGGCGCAATCCGGATGGCGCCGCGCTGAACGCCAGGAAATCCGCTGCCCAAATAGAAACCCGCGCGAGCATCCCCGCGCGGGTCGGAGACTTTCTCCGATTGCCGGGCCGCGACGGCCCGAGCGATCAGATCAGGGTGTCATGGTCTCGGCGTAGTTGCCTTTCGACCAGTTGTACCAGACGTACTTGGCGTCCTTGATGTCGCCCTTCTCGTTGAGCGATAGGGTGCCGAGCACGGTGTTGAGCGGCATGCCCGAGCGGAGCTTGGCAGCAACACCCTTGCCATCGAACGAGCCGGCGGCGGTGGCAGCCTGGGCCCAGGCCTGGATCGCAGCGTAGGCGTAAAGCGTGTAGCCCTCGGGGTTGATGTTGGCCGCCTTGAACTTGTCGACGACGGCTTTGGCCTCCGGGTACTTCTGCGGGTCGGGCGCGAAGGTCATGATCGTGCCTTCGCCGGCTTCGCCAGTGATCGCCCAGAACTCCTGCGTCACGAGCGCGTCGCCCGAGACCATCTGAGCCTTCACGACCTGCTCGCGCATCTGGCGCAGGATCAGACCGGCTTCCGTGTGATAGCCGCCGACATAGACGGCATCGACCGCTGCCTCCTTGAACTTGGAGACGAGGGCCGAATAGTCCTTCTCACCGGCGGTATAGGCCTCGTACATGACCTCCTGCAGACCGGCAGCGTTCATCGCCTTCTTGGTCTCGTCGGCAAGGCCCTTACCATAGGGTGTCTTGTCGTGGATGATCGCGACTTTCTTGCCGGCGAACTTGGTGGCCAGGAAGGTGCCGGCGACCAAGCCCTGGGCGTCGTCACGACCGCAAACGCGGTGGACGTTCCAGCCGCCTTCGTCGGTGAACTTCGGATTGGTCGAGGCGGGCGTGATCTGCACGATCCCCTCTTCCTCATAAACCTTGGAGGCCGGGATCGAGGAACCCGAGCAGAAATGGCCGGCGACGAACTTCACGCCTTTGCCGACGAGATTGTTGGCAACCGCGACCGCCTGCTTGGGATCGCAGGCGTCGTCACCGATCTCGAGCACGATCGTCTTGCCGAGCACGCCGCCCGCGGCGTTGATGTCGGCGACGGCCATCTCGGCACCCGCCTTCAGCTGCGCGCCGAATGACGCATACTGGCCGGTCATCGGACCAGTCGCTGCAATCAGAACATCCTCGGCGTGTGCAGCCGAGGCAGCCAGCCCGAACGCAAGCGCGGCCGCCGATACAATAAGCCTATTCATGATTTCGTTATCCTCCCTTTGGACAAACCCTGGCCGACCGTCGGAACAGGGCGCAACGAAACGCCGAGGCTCTAGCACATTTTTCGCGGCGGTAAGAGGGCAAAACGGCGGATCGAGTAAGGCAGAAGCCCAGCCAGAGGAGGAGTTTGTCTGGCCTACCAGCTTGCGTTGACTGCGCAGGCCGCCGAACTGTCAGAGGGAACGACCCCACTTTCGCAAGCCCGCGCGACTGCCTACCGCTTGGCCCAGGAGAGCGGGCTCGTGCGCCGATAGAGCCAATGGTACTTCGTGACCATCTGGCTGGTGCGGGTCAGCTGCCAGGCGAGCGAAGCGATTGCCGCCAGCACGACCGTGTCGGCCAGGTAGTAGTAGGGCGACATCAGCGTGCCGCGGAACAGGCCCCATTGCAGGAAGCGGACGGCCACGCCGAAGATCGCCATGTAGCAGATGAGCAGACCGAGCGGCTTCCAGCTCAGTGCGAGCGAGCGCCCCGACATGAAGGCGCATCCACCAGCAATCATGATCGTCATGATGATGAAGATCAAAAGATCATTCTCATAGAGCAGGCGATCACAGCCCCCACCCGCCAGGCAAGTCGCGATCGGCTCGAGCGCGCCGTTCACGGGCCAGATCAGTCCCTCGCCAATCACATCTGCCATGAGGCCTCCATCGAAGCGTGAAATCGCGAAATCGCCAATTCGCCACGTCGGCCGCCACCGCGAAATGGCGAATTGGCGATCTCGCGATTTGGCGTTGTCTTCAATGCGCGCCCTCGAGATAGGCCTTGCGCACCTCCTCGCGGCTCAACAGCTCCTTGCCGGAGCCTGCGAGCGTGATGCGCCCGTTCACCATCACGTAACCGCGGTGGGCGAGCTTCAAGGCGTGGAACGCATTCTGCTCGACGAGGAAGATGGTGAGCCCTTCCTGCTCGTTGAGCGTGCGAATGGTCCCGAAAATCTGTTTCACGATCAGGGGCGCAAGGCCCAGCGATGGCTCGTCCAACAAAAGCAGCTTCGGCCGCCCCATCAGTGCGCGTGCGATCGAGAGCATCTGCTGCTCGCCGCCCGAGAGCGTGCCACCGCGCTGGCCTTCGCGTTTGGCGAGGATCGGGAACATCGAGTAGACGCGGGCGAGATCGTCCGAGAACTTATCCTCCTTGGCGAGGATCGCACCCATCTGCAGGTTCTCGAGCACGGTCATGCGCGGGAAAATGCGCCGTCCTTCGGGCGATTGAGCCATGCCCATGTGCATGATCTGGTGCGTCGGCAGGCGGGTGATGTCCTCGCCCTCGAAGCGGATCACGCCGGAGCGAGCCTGCGGCCTGCCGCAGATCGACATCATCAGCGTCGTTTTGCCGGCGCCATTGGAGCCGATCAGGGTCACGATCTCGCCGCGCTTGACGTCGAGATCGACGCCGCGCAGCGCTTGGATCTTGCCGTAGAAGGTCTCGACACCGCGGACGCTGAGCATCGGCTCGCTCATGGCCTGATCCCCGCCTCGGCTGCCGCAGCGGCCTCCTCCTCGTCGGCAACGCCTAGATAGGCTGCGATGACTTTGGGGTCCTTGCGCACATCATCGGGTGTGCCATCGGAGATCTTGACGCCATAGTCGAGCACGACGATGTGGTCGGAGATGCCCATGACGACGCCCATGTCGTGCTCGATCAGCAGGATCGAGACTTTCTCCTCGTCGCGGATCGCGCGCAACAGCTCGTTGAGCTCGAGGCTTTCCTTGGGGTTGAGGCCGGCGGCCGGCTCGTCGAGGCAGAGCAGCACGGGGCGGGTGCACATGGCGCGCGCGATCTCTAGGCGGCGCTGCTGACCATAGGGCAGGTCGCTCGCCGCGTCGTCGGCACGGTCGATCAGACCGACCTTGTCGAGCCAATAGCAGGAAAAGTCGATCGCCGCCTTCTCCGAGCGCGCGTAGCCCCCGATCCCGAGGATGCCCCCGATCGTATAGCCCGACGCCCGCATCAGCTGATTGTGCTGGGCAACCAGCAGGTTCTCGAGCACCGTCATGCCCGAGAACAGGCGGATGTTCTGAAAGGTGCGGGCAACGCGGGCTTTGCTCGCGACGATGAAATCGTCGAGCCGCTCCAGCAGGAAATCGGTGCCGCCGCTGTGGTGCAGCCGGATCATGCCCTCGGTCGGTTTGTAGAAGCCGGTGATGCAGTTGAAGACTGTCGTCTTGCCGGCGCCGTTGGGGCCGATCAGCGCCGTGATCTGGCCGTGGGCGGCCTTGAACGAGAGGTCGCTGACGGCAACGAGCCCGCCGAAGCGCATGCTCAGATGATCGACCTCGAGGATGGCGTCCGCCTCCCAGGGTGTCATGCCGCCGGCCATCTCACCGCACTCCATCGCGCGCAGCGGCGGCGGCATGATTGTTTTGTGGCGCGCGGCCGTGCTGGAAGCATGCGTCCCGCATGACCCACCAGTCCCGCGCGCGTGAGCCCGTCGAGCAACGGCTCCACGAAAAACAGTCGGCGGTTCGGCTCGACGGCCTCATCCGTGGCCCTCCTTTACGAGGTCGGAGGAGATGGTCTTGGTCTTGCCGAGGGAAACGGTTGGAGTGCGGGTCGAGATGATCCCGCGCGGACGCCAGACCATGATGGCAACGAGGATCGAGCCGAAGATCAGGATGCGGTACTGGGTCGGATCGAAGCTCGGCCCGAAGATTTCCTTCAGGAAGCCGAGATTGCGCAGCATCTCGATACCGCCGATCATGGCGATCGACGCCACCACCACGCCGATCTGGCTCCCCAGGCCGCCCAGCACGACGATCGCCAGGATCGTCGCCGATTCCATGAAGTTGAAGCTCTCCGGGCTGATGAAACCCTGCCGCGTCGCGAAGAAAGAGCCGGCAAACCCCGCAAACATGGCACCGATCGCGAACGCTGTGAGCTTGGTGTTGGTGGTGTTGATACCCAGCGACCGGCAGGCGATCTCATCCTCACGCAACGCTTCCCAGGCACGCCCGACCGGCAGCCGGCGCAGGCGCATCGTCACGAGGTTGGTGAGGAGGGCGAGCAACAGGATGATGTAGTAGAGCCAGATGATGCGGTGGATCGGCAGGTAGGGGATGCCGAAGAAGCCGGCGAAGGTGTTGTCGCCGCTCGCCGCGAACTCGAGCCCGAAGAAGCTTGGCCGGGGAATCCCCGAGACGCCGGTCGGACCGTTGGTGAAGCTCACCCAGTTGAGCAGCACGATGCGGATGATCTCGCCGAACGCGAGCGTGACGATCGCGAGGTAGTCGCCCCGCAACCGCAGCACCGGAAAGCCGAGGATCAGGCCCCACAACGCAGCGAGGATGCCGGCGAGCGGCAGGCAGATCCAGAACGACAGGCCGAAATGGGTCGCGAGCAGCGCATAGGAATAGGCACCGACCGCATAGAAGGCGACATAGCCGAGGTCGAGCAACCCCGCCAGTCCGACGACGATGTTGAGGCCCCAGCCCAGCATCACGTAGGTGAGAATGAGGATCGCCACGTCCAGCGTGTAGCGGTTGGTGGAGGGCAGGAACGGCAGCGCAAGCGCCAGCAACAGCAGCCCCCAGCCCAGATAATCGCCGGCGCGGCCGAGCGCGCCGGAGAACGCAGTCGGCAGCTTGACGCCGTCGGTGCCCGCAAACAACACCTGGCGCAGGAACACGACGGTGAAGACGACACCGAACGTCGCAGGCAACAACCACCAGCGCGGCACCAGCTTCAGCGTATTGAAACTCTCGGCGGTCTGGACGGTCAGGATCGGCACCGAGAGAACCGCGAAGATCGCACCCCAGAACGCCGCTGTGCGGAATGCGGCTGTGAGGTCGGTGCCGATCGTGGTCTCGGTCTTCCCGCCCACAGCGGTTTCTGCTGCTCCCGCCATCGCCTACACCTTCTCGACTTCAGGCCTGCCGAGCAGTCCCGATGGCAGGAAGATCAGCGTGATGGCCAGGATCGAGAACGCCGCCACGTCCTTGTACTCTACCGTGAAATAACCAGACCAAAGCGTCTCGATGAGGCCGATGATGAGGCCGCCGAGCATAGCGCCCGGCAGCGAGCCGATGCCGCCCAGCACCGCCGCCGTGAAGGCTTTGATGCCGGCACTGAAGCCAATGTAGAAGTCGATCACCCCATAGTAGAGCAGGAACATCAGTCCTGCGACCGCCGCGAGCGCGGCCCCCATCACGAAGGTCAAGGAGATGGTGCGATCGACGTCGACGCCGAGCAGAGCGGCCATCTTCTGATCCTGCTCGCAGGCGCGCTGTGCCCGGCCGAGCGAGGTCTTCGAGATGACCAGAGTGAAGATCGTCATCAGCGCCACGGTCAGCAGCACGATGATGATCTTGATGTTGGAGAGATCGACCGTGAAGCCGGTCGGGCTCGTCATCAGGGTGTGGGTGCCGGTCACGATCGGCTGCAGCGGCTTCACGCGCGCGCCTTGTGCGACCTGCACGAAATTCTGCAGCACGAGCGACATCCCGATCGCTGTGATGAGGGGGGCGAGGCGGAAGGACCCGCGCAGGGGACGGTAGGCGATGCGCTCGACCGTCCAGCCCCAGGCGGCCGAGACGAGCATGGCGATCACGAGCACGAGGAGGAGCGCGAGGATCGTCAGCGCCAGCCCGGCCCCTGCTGTCAGCCCAATCGCGAGAATGACGATCAGCGCAACGAACGATCCGATCATGAACACATCGCCATGGGCGAAGTTGACCATGCCGATGATGCCGTAGACCATCGTGTAGCCGATCGCGATCAGACCGTAGATCGAGCCGAGCGCGACGCCGTTGATGACCTGCTGGGTGAAGTATTCCATGCCGCTCGCGTTTCCCCAACCGTGCTTCGATCGCAGCCGCCTTCTCGACCGCAGGCTCGCTCGAGGCGGGCCGGGTGCTGCGAGGCGTTCCAACAAGCTTAGCAAGACAGGCGGGCAGCGCACAATGCCAAGTCGAGCCGATGGTGGGCTGATGCGGCAATTTGGTTGCAGTACGCGGCTGGTAGCGACACTGACCGTTGCCTCATCCGCCGCCGCCGGGCCCGACAGGGCAGATGTGCACCAGAAGCCGACTCCCCCGCTTGCGTGCCGCTCGTCATGCCGCTACCGGCAAGGGCAAATGGCGGGGGCGAGCTGCCCGCCTCGCCGAAACCATCCGGGCAGCCGTCATGGAGTCCCCAATGCCATCCACCTTCGGTCGTCATCGCCGCAAGATCGATCCCTCGACCAAGGAGGCCAAGGGCGCGCTCGGCATGTCCTATATCGGCCCAGCCAATCCGGCGAACCTGGAATGGAAGGCGGCGGGGCTCACCGAGCCCGATTTCGGCATCATCCGCCAGTACCGGCTCGACCGGCTGCGCGCCGAGTTGAAAAGCCGCGATTTCGCCGGCGCCCTCCTCTACGATCCCTTGAACATCCGCTACGCCACCGACGTCTCCAATATGCAGGTCTGGTGCCTGCACAATCCGACGCGCTATGCCTTCGTCGCAACCGAGGGTCCGCTCGTGCTGTTCGACTATGAGCAGGCGGTGCATCTCGCCAGGGCGTTCCCACTCGTCACGGAAGCGCGCCCCGCGATCGGATGGTTCTACATGTATGGCGGCTCGGCCGAGGGCGAGCGCAAGCTCTGCAAGCGCTGGGCCCAGGAGGTCGCGGATCTGGTGCATGCCCATGGCGGGGGCAACAAGCGCCTCGCGATCGACAAGTGCGAGCAGATGGGCATCACCATGCTCGCGGCCGAGGGCGTCGAGCCCGTCTCCAGCCAGGAGTTCTGCGAGGAGGCGAGGAAGATCAAGCACCCCGAAGAGATCAAGGCAATGAAGCGGGCGGTCAACACCTGCGAGGTGGGGATCGCCGCGATGTGGAAGCACCTGAAGCCCGGCATCACCGAGAACCAGCTCTGGGCAAAGCTCCACGAAGCCAACATCGCTCGCGGCGGGGAATGGATCGAGACGCGGCTGCTTGCGTCGGGCCCGCGCACCAATCCCTGGTTCCACGAATGCTCCGACCGGGTGATCGAGGCTGGCGACATCGTTGCCTTCGATACCGACCTGATCGGACCCTACGGCTATTGCGCCGACATCAGCCGCACCTGGGTCGCGCCCGGCAAGAAGCCTTCCAACATGCAGCGCACACTGCATCAGATCGCCTGCGATCATGTTGCCTTCAACAAGGAATTGCTGAAGCCCGGCATGACCTTCCATGAGCTCATCAAGCAGAGCTTCCAGCTCCCCCCCGACTGTGTCGAGCAGCGCTACGGTGTCGCCATGCATGGGGTCGGCCTGTGCGACGAGTACCCCTCGATCCTCTTCCGCGAGGACGGGGAAGCTGCCCATGACGGCGTGCTCGAGCCGGGAATGGTGCTGTGCGTGGAAAGCCTCGTCTGCCCGATCGGTGGCCGGGAGGGTGTGAAGGTCGAGAACCAGGTGGTGATCACCGAAAAGGGCATCGAGCAGCTCGACGAGTTCCCGATGGACCTGGTGCCGGAGCTCTGAGGCGCCCCCGTTCGGGGCGAGACTGTGCTATCGTACCGAACGGCAATGAACGACGAACGGACCGCCATGACCTCAGCCGGCCGCTGGAGGCCCCGCAGGATTGGACCCGTCCATGCAGCATCGGCTGCAAATGCCAGCACTGCGCCGATCTCTCCAAATTCCTCGCCGATCCCGGCCGCGAGAGCTGGACGCTGCGGG
>JANPDA010000186.1:0-12070 GCA_031431235.1 Hyphomicrobiaceae bacterium | reverse complement strand
TTGCCCGGTCTGGGCGGCATCAAGCTGCCGGGGCTACCTGGCCTGCCGGGGAGGAAGAAATGATCGTGAAGTCGCCAAGTCGCTTCCACGACTTGGCGACTTGGCGATCTCACGATTTCACGATCACAAACACGAAGGAAGGACACATCATGCCATTGAAAATCCGCCTCGCCCGCTGGGGCGCCAAGAAGCGGCCCTACTACCGGATCGTCGTCGCCGAGGCGACCGCGCCGCGTGATGGCCGCTTCATCGAGCGCATCGGCTCGTTCAATCCGATCCTGCCCGACGACCATGCCGACCGCGTCAAGCTCGATCTCGAGCGGGCGAAGCACTGGCTGTCGGTTGGCGCGCAGCCGACTGATCGCGTCGCTCGCTTCCTCGACAAGGAAGGCCTGATGAAGCGCACAACGACGAGCAATCCCGCCAAGATGCAGCCCAAGAAGAAGGCCGTCGAGCGCGCCGCCGCCAAGGTCGCGAAGGCCAAGGCGGCAGCCGAGGCCCCGGCGGCGGCAGGGGCGACGTAAATCGCATTCGGCCCGCCTTTCTTGATTGTGCTCTTGGCAGAAATGCCATATTGTGAAAGAGTCACTGGGGACCGGTCTTGAAACGCGTCCATTGGATCGGACCCAGTCTCGACGACCTCAGGGCGCTGCCCGACCAGGTTCAGGACACGGTGGGCTATGCGCTCTATGTGGCACAGTTGGGCGGCAAGCACGAAAAGGCGAAACCGCTCGAGGGGTTCGGGGGTGCCGGCGTCGTAGAGATCATCGAGGATCACGACGGTGACTCATACCGGGCCGTCTACACGGTGAAGCTCGAAAGTGCGGTCTACGTGCTTCACGTATTCCAGAAGAAATCGAAACGGGGCATCGCCACGCCAAAAGTCCATCTCGACCTCATCAAGAGCCGCTTGAAGGAAGCCCGTACACAGGAGAAGGCGAAGTCGCCATGACCAGCATCACGCGAGGCACCGGAAACGTGTTCGCCGATATCGGCCTGCCAGATCCGGAGACACATCTCGTCAAAGCGGAGCTGGTGCGCCGGATCGGCCTGGTCATGGAAAGGGACGGACTGAGCCAAGCCGGGGCCGCGGAGCGGATGGGCCTCTCCCAACCGGACGTTTCGAAAATGCTGAATGGCCAGTTTCGTCCGATGTCACTCGAGCGGTTGATGCGCTGCCTCGTGGCGCTCGGGCAAACAGTCACGATCGATGTGGGTCCGCCGGAATCGAAAACGAACCGGCCCGAGCTGCGAGTTGCGGCCCGGTGATGCTGAGCATCGCGACCGATAGCGGCATCGATAGCCGCTGGTGGGCCGAAGTGCACCACGAAGCAATCGGGACCAATCATCAACGCGAATTGCGACTCCTGCGAGTGCAGCATGAGATCCAACTGCTGGCAATGGAGATCGAGGCCAAAGAGCGCGACAGACGCAAACAACTCGAGCTTGAGGATCAACGTTGAATGTTGGAGTGCCCAAACATCTCCAACCTCTGCCAACTGCATCTCGGCATCCTGTTGCGTCATGAAGAGACAAGAATCTTGACCACCTCCGTCAAAATCTGTGGACTGAGTACGCGCGAAACGCTGTCGGCTGCGCTCGAAGCGGGCGCGGACCATGTGGGACTCGTGTTCTTTGCCAAGAGCCCGCGCAACGTCACGCTGGCGGAGGCCGCGAGCCTTGCCGGGCTGGCACGTGGACGGGCCTCGATCGTCGCGCTGCTGGTCGAGCCCGACGATGCGCTCGTGGCGGCGGTGGCGACCGAGGTCCGGCCCGACCTGCTCCAGCTGCACGGCGGCGAGACGCCGGAGCGGGTCGCCGAGATCGCCATGATGACCGGCATCGGTATCATCAAGTCGAGCAAGGTCGAGACGGCGGATGACGCCAAGCTGGCGAAGCGCTACCGTTCATGCGTTCGCTTCATTCTCTTCGATGCCAAGGCGCCGAAGGGAACCTCAGAGGATTTGCCGGGCGGCAATGGTGTGCCGTTCGACTGGCGCGTGCTCGAGGGCGAGCGCGGAGAAGGGCCGTTCATGCTGTCGGGCGGCCTGACGTCGGAGAATGTGGTCGCGGCGATCCGGTTGACGGGCGCGAGCATGGTGGATGTCTCGTCGGGGGTCGAGCGGGCGCCGGGCGACAAGGATGTAGAGTTGATCAGGCGGTTCGTGAGAGCTGCTAAAGATGCGTGAGCTCGTGAAATCGCCAAGTCGCCAAGTCGGACCCCACGATTTCACGATTTGGCGAATTCACGACTTGGCGACTTGAGGAATTCGATGCCCAAACCCGACACTGCGACCGGCAAGAACTCGCTGCGCACCGGCCCAGACGAGCGCGGCCATTTCGGCCTCTACGGTGGTCGCTTCGTCGCCGAGACCTTGATGCCGCTGGTGCTCGAGCTGGAGCGGGCCTACGAGGCCGCCAAGGCCGACCCGGCTTTCCATGCCGAGCTCGCGCACCTGCACAAGCACTACACCGGCCGGCCGAGCCCGCTCTACTACGCCGACCGCCTGACCGAGCTTTTCGGCGGGGCGAAGATCTATTTCAAGCGTGACGAGCTCAACCACACCGGCAGCCACAAGATCAACAACTGCCTCGGCCAGATCCTGCTCGCCAAGCGCATGGGCAAGACGCGCATCATCGCCGAGACCGGCGCCGGTCAGCATGGCGTGGCGGTCGCGACCGTCGCCGCCAAATTCGATCTGCCCTGCGTCGTCTACATGGGCGAGACCGACATCGCCCGCCAGAGCCCCAACGTGTTCCGCATGAAGCTGCTCGGCGCCGAGGTGCGCCCTGCGAAATCCGGCCACAAGACGCTGAAGGACGCCATGAACGAGGCGCTTCGCGATTGGGTCGCCAATGTGGATGACACCTATTACATCATCGGAACCGTCGCCGGCCCACACCCCTATCCCGCCATGGTGCGCGACTTCCAGTCGGTGATCGGCCAGGAGGTGCGCGAGCAGATGATGGCAGCCGAGGGGCGCCTCCCCGATACGCTGGTCGCCGCGATCGGTGGCGGGTCGAACGCCATGGGCCTGTTCCATCCCTTCCTCGACGATCCGGGCGTCGCCATCTACGGAGTGGAGGCGGCCGGCCACGGCCTCGAGGTGCAAAACGGCCATGCCGCGTCGATGAACGGCGGCCGGCCCGGCGTGCTGCACGGCAATCGCACTTATCTCTTGCAGGACGACGACGGCCAGATTCTCGAAGGCCATTCGATCTCGGCCGGTCTCGACTATCCCGGCGTCGGCCCCGAGCATTCCTGGCTGAAGGACACGGGACGCGTCACCTACGTGAGCGCGACCGACAAGGAGGCGCTCGACGCCTTCCAGCTCTGCACCAAGCACGAGGGCATCATCCCCGCGCTCGAGCCGGCGCACGCGCTCGCCTATGTGGGCAAGCTCGCGCCGAAGCTCGCGAAGGACAACCTGCTCGTGATGAACATGTGCGGCCGCGGCGACAAGGACATCTTCACGGTGGCGAAGGCGTTGGGAATGGAAGTGTGATGGAAGAATGCGAGTTGCGAGTTGCGAATTGGGAAGCGCTAGCCTAATGCGCGTCTATACGTTCTCAGAGGCCCGGCAGAAATTGGGAGAGGTCCTCGATCTTGCCAAGACCGAGGACGTCGTCATCAAGCGAAGAAGTGGAGAGTCGTTCGTTCTGTCCTACCGGCGGCCAGGAAAGTCACCGTTCGATGTTCCCGGCATCGATCCCGGCAAGGTCACGACAGAGGATATCGTCGAAGCCGTTCACTATTTGCGGGCACAACCGTGGCGGGACGAACGTTGAATGCGATGAATCAAAGCTCGAAACCGACCCGTCGCGTGGAAGTGATTGATCTCTTGCGCTCGCGTGAGCTGGAAATTCGCGCGCTGGGTGCGCAGTCGCTCTATCTCTACGGCTCATACGCGCGTGACGAGACGGGCGAGACTTCCGACGTCGATCTGTTCATCGATCGCGATCCGGCACGCAAGTTCGGACTTTTGGAGCTTGCGGGGCTGCATCTGCTGTTGGAGGACATCCTGGAGACCGAGGTCGATGTGGGAACGCGGACATCCTTGCATCCAGTCTTGCGGGCCGGCATCGAGCGCAGCTCCGTGCGGGTTTTCTGATGGCAGCCCGATCGCTCCTCGCCCGGCTCGACGATATTCTGGTCAACATCGGCCACGTCGAGACGTTTCTGGCGGGGCAGACGCTCGAGAGCTTCGGCAGGAATGACATCACTCGCCTGGCAGTCGAGCGTGCGCTGGAGATCATATCGGAGGCCTCGCGTCATGTTCCCGAGAACATCAAGGCCCGGCACGCCACAATCCCCTGGCGCAATGTCGAAGCCATCGGCAATATTCCGCGCCACGACTATCAACGCGTGGATGCGGACCTCATATGGGTGACGGCAAACCAGGATCTGGAACCACTGAGGAAGGCTGTCGAAGCAATGAAGGGCGAGGAAATGCGAGCGCATGCCGCAGGTGGGACCCCAACCCGCATCGACCGCCGTTTCGCCGGGCTGAAAGCGGAAAACCGCCCGGCCCTCGTCACCTTCGTCACCGCCGGCGATCCCGACCTCGAGACGTCGCGGGAAATCCTGCTCGGCCTCCCAGCAGCGGGCGCCGACCTGATCGAGATCGGCATGCCGTTCTCCGACCCGATGGCCGATGGACCGGCGATCCAGGCGTCCTCGTTGCGGGCCCTGCAATCGGGCCATACGATGAAGAAAACGCTCGACCTCGTGCGCGCCTTCCGCACTACGGACAATGATACGCCGATCGTGCTGATGGGCTACTACAACCCGATCTACGTCTATCCGGGCGAGAAATTCCTCGACGATGCCAAGAAGGCCGGCGTCGACGGCTTGATCGTGGTCGATGTGCCGCCCGAGGCCGACGATGAGCTGTGTCTGCCGGCGATCGAGCGCGGCCTCAACTTCATCCGGCTGGCGACACCCACGACCGACGACAACCGCCTGCCCGCCGTGCTCGCCAACACCTCGGGCTTCGTCTATTACGTTTCGATCGCGGGGATCACGGGCACCAAGGCGCCCGATCCGGTCGCTGTGCGCAAACACGTGAAGCGCATCAAGCGGGCAACGGAGCTGCCCGTCTGCGTCGGCTTCGGCGTCAAGACGCCCGAGCAGGCAAAGGCCATCTCGGTCGGTGCGGACGGCGTGGTCGTCGGCTCGGCCTTGGTCTCGGCAATCGCCGACAGCCTGGACAAGAAGGGCAAGGCGACGGGGAAAACCGCGTCTTCTGTGCTAAAACTCGTGCGCTCCCTTTCGGCAGCTCTCGCAGCCCGTTAATCTCCTGGGGAGAATTGGGCGAATCGGCCGCATTCGGCAACCTTGTTCGAGCACATATCTGGAATACGTATCGGCCAGCCCTGGATTTGAATGCAGGCGGTGGTTGTGGCGCCTGCCAACGAGAGGCTCAGAAGCCCGTGAATTGGATCAATAGCGTCGTCCGCCCCAAGATCCGTGGCATGTGGCGCAAGCGCGATATGCCTGACAACCTCTGGGTCAAGTGCCCCGAGACCGGCCAGATGGTCTACTACAAGGACCTCGAGGCCAACCAGTTCGTGATGCCGGGCTCGGGCTACCACATGCGGATGTCGGCGCCCCAGCGTATGACGCACATGTTCAACGGCTCGGGCTATCAGCCGATCGATGTCCCCGATGTGCCGCTCGATCCGCTGCGGTTCCGCGACGAGCGCCGCTACACCGACCGCCTGCGGGACGCACGCGAGGAGACCGAGCTGAAGGATGCGGTGCTCGTCGCAGAGGGCGCGCTCGACGGGCTGCCGATCGTGGCGGCGGTGCAGGATTTCCGCTTCATGGGCGGGTCGCTGGGCATGGCGGCGGGCGAAGCCGTCGTCACCGGGTTGCTGCGGGCGGAAGAGAAAAAGTGCCCGTTCGTGATGTTCGCGGCCTCGGGCGGCGCGCGTATGCAGGAAGGTGTCCTTTCGCTGATGCAGATGCCGCGCACGACAGTTGCGGTGCAGCGCGTGCGTGAGGCCAGGCTTCCCTACATTGTCGTGCTCACCCATCCGACCACCGGCGGCGTCACGGCCTCCTACGCCATGCTGGGCGACGTCCACATTGCCGAGCCCGGCGCCCTGATCGGGTTCGCGGGCCCGCGCGTGATCGAGCAGACCATTCGCGAGCAATTGCCCGAAGGCTTCCAGCGCTCCGAATATCTGCGCGAGCACGGCATGGTCGACATGGTCGTCCACCGCCACCAGTTGCGCGAGACGCTGTCGCGCCTGTGCCACCTGCTGATGCGCCAGCCAGCCCCGTCCAAAGCTGCCGCGAACGGCAACGGCAGGGCACTCGTGCGCGTCGCAGGCGCGAACGGCACGGCCGTCGAGGTAGCGGCGCTGCCCAAGTCCGAGCCGCAAACGGTCGCTAATCGCGGCGAGCCCAAGACTACCACCGCCACCCGCGAGCCCGCGACGGCCAAGCAGCCTCCCGCCACTAAGGCGAAAGGTCAAACCTGAGGCGTTCGATCGGTGGTCGGACACGAGCCTTGGCGCCGTCGGTCGACATGGCCGGCTTCGGCCGTGCGGTTTTCAATTCGCCTCCGCAAAGTCCGCGAGCCGGCGCAAGAACACCAAGCAGCGGTCGAGCTCGCTGGCGAGGATCCATTCGTCGGGCGTGTGGGCTTGGGCGATGTCCCCGGGGCCGCAGATGACCGACGACGGCCCGACCTCCTGGAACAGTCCCGCCTCGGTGCCGTAGGAGACCGCGAGCGTTTCGTTCTGCTCAGCGAGCCTGAGCGCGAGCGACACGGCAGCCGAGCCTTCGCCGGAAGCAAAGGCCGGCACCGTGTTCTTGTGTACCGTGTCGATGCCTGCGTCGGCCGCAACGGTGCGCATGGCAGGCAACAGCCGATCGCAATAGGCCCTGAAGCGGTCGACCACCGGCTCCGCCTCGAACCCGGGAATGGCCCGGATTTCCCAGCTCAGCGAGCAATGGCGCGGCACGATGTTCTGTGCCCGCCCGCCCTCGATCAGGCCAACCTGCAGTGTCGAGTAGGCGGGCGTGAAGCGCGGGTTGGAGGTCGAGCGCTTCAACTCCTCCTCGATGCGCTGCAACTCGGCGATCAGCACACCGGCGAAGTGGATGGCATTGACGCCCAGATGCGCCATGCTCGAATGGGCCTCGCGCCCCGTCACCGTCGTCTGGAAACGGCTGGCACCCTTGTGCGCGTCGACGACCGTCATGTTGGTCGGCTCGCCGACGAGCACGATGCGCGGCTTGGCCAAGCGCTTTCCGAGCTCGGCGACGAGCGGGCGCACCCCGGTGCAGCCGACCTCCTCGTCATAGGAGAAGACGAGATGGATGGGGGTCGCGAGACGACGGGCCTTCAGCTCCGGCACCAGCGCGAGCATGCAGGCCAGATACCCCTTCATGTCGCAGGCGCCGCGCCCGTAGAGCTTGCCGTCGCGCTCGACGAGCTTGAAGGGGTCCGACGTCCAGCTCTGCCCCGTGACCGGCACCACGTCGGTGTGGCCCGAGAGCGCGATCCCGGACTTGCCGGCTTGCCCGATCGTCGCGAACAGGCTCGCCTTCTGCCCGTCCGCCGTCGGCACGCGCTGGCTCTCGACCCCATGCGCGGCGAGGTAGGATTCGATCCACTCGATGCAGGGAATGTTCGTCTTCGCGCTCGTCGTATCGAAGCCGACGAGGCGCTCGAGCAGGGCACGCGGGGAATGGGCTTCTGGCAAGCGGGTTCTCCGGAGTGGGGGCTGGGACCGTTCAGCAGAGCACAGGGAGCGCAGTTCGTTACAGGCGTCAATGGCCTGCCGGCGGGGGGATCAGTACCGCTCCAGCACCTCGCCATCCTCGGCGAGGATGGTGGGACCCTGGCTGCGCTGCTCGACGAGGAGGCGCGTCTGGCCGCGTCCGGCGATTGCCTTGGTGCCGTTGCGGACGTGGAACGTATACTGGAACGTCAGGTCGTACTGCCCGGTCGGCCCTGACCGAGGAGTGACGGACAGCGTATCGCCGAGAAGCTCAAAGCTGCGCTCGGGCCATTTCTTGTAGTAGCGCTGCTTGTCGGCAACCACGTCGGCGCGTGCGACCCCGGCTTTGCCATAGTAGCTGACCGGATCGGCCAGATAGGCGCTGATCGCCTCGGCACTCCCGTCCGGGTCGCTGAGCCACTGGCCGACGAACTGCGCCATGTCCGCAGCGATCGGGCTGTCCCCATTCGTCGTAGCGGAAGCGTTGCCTTGGCTGCCATCGCTCTCCGAGCCGTCCTTCCGATAGCGCCCCTCGATCAGGGCGTAGGTTGTCCAGGTATGGCAACCGGTGCCGCCACAGGTCTTGATCGATTGGTCGTTGGCGACGGTCACGCTCCAGTAGGAATCGGCGTCGAGCAGAGACCGGAAAACCTCGGGGCTGGCGAGAAATGTGCCGTTGTTGCCGCGCCGCATGGCTGCCACTCCGGGCAGGCCCGCATATTCGAGCACACAGAAATTGTCCCAGGGATGGCTGTCGCTATTGCCATGGGCGATCCAGATCTCCGGCTTGCGGTCGCCGTTCACGTCGCGCAATCCGATCTCGATGTTCTCGACGGCTTCCTGGGACGTGCAGATGGGTGCCAGAGCCGTGACCCCCTCGTCCTCGATCGCGAGCAGGATGGTGTCGATCTGGAAGAAGGCGTGCAGTGTCTCCTCGCGGCCGTCCCGATCGATGTCGTAGGTGAGCGTCACGCCGTTGACCACTCCGAGCTCGGGGACCCGCGCCTTGTCGGTCTCGGAGAGCTGATCGTCCTCCACCGTCCCGAAGCTCGCCTTGGCGATGAAGTCGCCCTGGAGCTTGGTGAAGCCGGTCGCCGAACGGATCACCAACTCGCGGTCGGCATCGCCAAGCTCGCCGGCGTTGGCGCTGACCAGGTAGTCGATCCGTGCCCCCGTCGGCTTGCCCAGCACGATGTCGGCGGTCCAGTCGCTGACCAGTTGGGGCACCTGCTGGCCCTTGCTGACCGTGCGCACATAGGCGCTGGCGCCGCGCAGGATCTCCGCCAGCGGCCGGTCGGCATCGGCGAGGGCCTCGCGCAGGCCTTCCACGAAGAACGAGTTCGCTCCGTCGCCGTCGAAGGATACCTGTCCGGGCTGGGCGGCAAAAAACAACAGCGTCTCGCCCTTGCCGGAGACGCTCGTGTCCGCGGCGGCGCTGGTTCCGGTCCCTTCCACGGCAATCGTGCGGTCGAGCCCCCTGGAGGCGGCCCGCGCATTGGCGATCGCGGCGTCATCGGCGGCCTCGGGCGCAATCCGGCGGAGCAGCTCGACCGTCTGCTCGAAGCTGAACGGGTTGCTGCGGCAGGCGTCAATCAGGATGGCGTGGCGAACCGAGCCGCCGACGCGCAACGCCTCCAGGAGCGCAGTCAGATCGATGCCGAGCGCCTCCTCGCTTGCGACTGCGGCGGGGTCGACGTCGCTCGCCAGCAGGAAGTTGCGGTCGAACAGCTGCACGCCGTGGCCGGCAAAGTAGAGCAGCGCCAGCTCCGCCGTGCTGGCCTCCGCCACGAAGCGACGGGTCGCCCGCTGCAGCGCCAGCGCATCGCCATTGAAGACTTCCTCGACCTCGAAGCCGAGGTCGCGCAGCCGATCGGCCATGGCGGCTGCATCGCGCCCCGGGTTGGCGAGCGCATTGAGGCTGGCATAGGTGCTGTTGCCGATGACGAGCGCGATCCGCCGCTCGGCAGCCCCCGCAGGCACGGTCAGGGCGGCGAGCAGCAGTGTCCAGCCGAGGAGCGAGCCAAGGCGCAGCAAGCGGCACCGGCCAAACGACCCGGCATGGCGCATGGCGTCTCCGACATTTCGCAGCGAGTACGACATCGCATTCCTCCCCATGCTGGTGCCGCTGCTGGCGCTCCCGCAGCAGTCTACGGTCACGGCGCCTCCAACTCAACGCTCCGACGTGTTCTGGGTTGAGGGAAGATGGAGCACCCTGTTGGGATGGGACGATCGAGAGTTGCGTCGCTAGACGGGCTGCCGGTCGAGCTCCCGCTCGAGACGACCGGCTCTGGCCCTTGAGGCGATGCGGCTGGGCAGATATGAAGGCTCGAGCCGTCAGGTTCGCGCTGGGAGCGGCAACGCCATGAAAGCCTCCTTCGATTTCTCAGGCGAGACTATCCTGGTGACGGGTGCGAGCCGCGGCATCGGCCTCGGCATCGCGGCAGCGTTCGCGCAGGCCGGCGCGAGCGTCACGATCCTCGCCGAGGACGTAGGCATTCACGTCGCCGCCGCCCGCATCGGCGAGGCCGCCGGGCGCGAGGTCCTGGCGCTCGAAGCCGACATCACCGATTCCGCTGCCGTCGCGAGCGCGCTCGGGCGATTCGAGCGCATCGACGTGCTCGTCAACAATGCCGGCATCGAGCGGCTGACCCCGGTCGGCGATCCGCCGGGCGCAACCGACGACACCTTCCGGCGCATCATCGACATCAACGTCAACGGCAGCTGGAACGTCACCCGCGCCGCCCTGCCGAAGATGCAGCCGGGCGGCCGCATCCTCTTCACCTCCTCGATCTGGGGCAAGACCGCCGAAGCCGGCTTTGCCGGCTACGTCGCCTCCAAGCATGCCATCATCGGCCTCACCCGCACGCTCGCCAAGGAGCTCGGCCCTCGCGGCATCCGCGTCAACGCGGTCTGTCCCGGCTGGGTTGAAACCGACGCCTCGCTGCGGTCGGCCGGCGTGATGGCGGCGCGCGCTGGAACGAGCGAGGCGGCGGTGATCGAGGGCGTGCTCTCGGGCCAGGCACTCGGCGGCCTGATGGAGCCCGCGGACGTGGCCGGCCTCTATCTCTATCTTGCCTCGAGCGCTGCCGGCAGCATCACCGGCCAGGCCATATCCATCGACCGCGGAGGAATACTGCAATGACGGGATCGCTGATGGGGCGCCGCGCGCTGGTGACGGGCGCTTCGAGAGGCATCGGCGCCGCGATTGCCCTCGCTTTCGCGCGCGCGGGGGCCGACGTTGCGGTCGGCCATTGCCGCGATGGCGAGAAGGCGGAGCTCGTGGTCGAGGGCATTGCCGAGGCCGGCCGGCGTGCCGTTGCGATCGAGGCGGACGTATCACGGGAGGACGACGCGATTGCGCTCGTCGCCGCTGCAGCCGCCTTCCTCGGCGGGCTCGACATTCTCGTCAACAATGCCGGCATTCAGATCGAATCCCGGCTTGTCGATCTCAGCGCCGAGGACTTCGACCGGGTGATTGCCGTCAATCTGCGTGGGCCATTCCTGGTCGGTCGCGAGGCCGCACGCCTGATGCTGCGCTCGGGAACGGACGGGCGCATCATCAACACGGCTTCCGAGCTCGCCTATCTGGGGCATGTCCGCATGAGCGCCTATTGCGCCTCCAAAGGTGGCATCCTCTCGCTCACCCGCACCTGGGCGCGCGAGCTCGCGCCTTCGATCCTCGTCAATGCGATCGCGCCGGGCCCGGTCGATACGGACCTGCTCGATTGGGCCGGCATGAGCGGCGAGCAGCAGCAACGCGCGCTGGACGACGTCGTGCTCCGCCGGATCGGACAGCCACACGAGATCGCGGGTGTCGCGGTGTTTCTCGCCGGACCCGGCGCGACCTATGTCACCGGCCAATGCTACGGGGTGAATGGCGGTGCGGTGATGGTATGAGAGAGCCGATGGATCGCGCCGACGTGGCAACCCGGCTCGAACGGCTCGATCGGCTGGCCGCTCAGCTCGACAGCTGCTTCCGCATCCCCTGGCTCGGCGTGCGCTTCGGTTGGGACTCGATCGCAGGTCTCGTCCCCGTGCTCGGCGATCTCGCGACCGCCCTCGTCAGCTTCACGCTGGTGCTGGAGGCGCACCGGCTGGGGGCGCCGCTGCCGCTGATCGCCCGCATGGTCGGGCACGTGTTGCTCGACGCGCTGATCGGCGCGATCCCGATCATCGGCACTGTTTTCGACGTGCTCTACCGGGCAAACGACATTAATCTCGGTTTGCTGATTCGCCACCTCGGTACAAATCCAGGTCGCAACTAGTGTTCCGGCCCATTCATTCGATTCCGGCGAAGCTGGATCAATGAATGGAAAGACGGAACACAAACAAG
>JANPDA010000185.1:0-36027 GCA_031431235.1 Hyphomicrobiaceae bacterium | reverse complement strand
GCTGGATCAATGAATGGAAAGACGGAACACAAACAAGGAGGTAGCTAGTGGGCTGGCCATTCATTTGGGGTACCAAATGAATGAGTCAGAACACTAGCAGACGCTGCGGAGGAATGCCGATCGGATCAAATCGTTGAACGCTGACATCGATGCAGCGATTCTCGTTGTCGAGCGGGCGAGCTGATCCGCTGTGAACGTGTCTCCGCATCGAGCCAAGTCGAGCCCCACCATGACCAAACCCCGCGGCCGCGCCCTCGGCCTTCCCTTCCCAGGCGAGACCGGCCCTGACAATGCGATCACCGACGTGCCGGGCGTCGGCGTCGGCTTCTCGACGATCGTCTCGGGCCCTGGCCCGGGGCCCCAGATCCGCACCGGCGTGACCGCCATCGTGCCGCGACTCGGCGAGAGCATCCCGACGCCGGTCTGGGCAGGCTTCCATGCCCTGAACGGCAATGGCGAGATGACAGGCACCCATTGGATTGCCGATGGCGGCTACTTCCTCGGCCCCGTCTGCATCACCAACACCCACTCGGTCGGTATCGTCCACCATGCGAGCGTCCGCTGGACCATCGAGACCTATCGCGACGACTGGACGACCGGCCACCTCTGGGCGATGCCCGTCGTCGCCGAGACCTATGACGGCATGCTCTCCGACATCAACGGCCTGCACGTGACCGAGGCCCACGCGCTGGAGGCAATCCGCTCCGCCAAGCCCGGCCCGGTCGCCGAAGGTAATGTGGGCGGTGGCACCGGCATGATCGCCTTCGAGCTCAAGGGCGGCACCGGAACCTCGTCCCGGCGCGTGCTGTTCGAAGGCCGGCCGCATACGGTCGGCGCACTCGTGCAAGCGAACTACGGCCGGCGCGACTGGCTGACGATCCTGGGTGTCCCGGTCGGCCAGCACCTGACTGGCGACCAATTGTTCACCCGCAAGGAGCAGGGCTCGATCATCGTCGTCGTCGGCACCGATCTGCCGCTGCTGCCGCATCAGTTGCACAAAATCGCCAAGCGGGCCTCGATCGGCATCGGCCGGCTCGGCTCGCCGGGCGGCAACTCCTCGGGCGACATCTTCCTCGCCTTCTCCGTCGGCAATCCGATGCCGCTGCCCGACGCCGCAACCGAAAAACTCCGGTTCGAGGCCGTCAACGACGACCACCTCGATCCGATTTATCTGGCAGGCGTTCAAGCCATCGAGGAGGCCGTCGTCAATGCCATGCTCGCCGCCGAGGACACGCCCACCTTGAAGCCGCCCGGTCTCGTCTGCCGGGCGATCGATCACGGCGCACTCGTAGAAACCATGCGGCGCTACCGTCGGATGCCGTGATCGCTGGCACCTGCACGCCAAGCTGGCCTTGTTGGCTCGCTCCCGCCTATGATGGCGCCGTCCGCCATGGCAGCAAATCCTGCCCGCCATGCCCGGAACGGAAGCCCATGCGCGTCGATGTGACCGAGCTGGCCGAATTCTACGAGCGTCCGATCGGCACCCAGGTGCGCCGGCTGCTGATGCACCGCATTCGCGCGCGCTGGCGTGACGTCCATGGTCTCTCGGTGATGGGGCTGGGTTTTGCCTCGCCCTACCTCGGCACCTTCCGCAACGAGGCCGCGCGTGTCGCGGCGCTGATGCCGGGTGCCCAGGGCGCGATCCCCTGGCCCAGCGACGAGCCGGTGCGCACCGTGCTGGTGGAAGAGGATGCGCTGCCGCTTCCCGATCACAGCGTGCACCGGATGCTGGCGGTGCATGCCCTCGAGATGACCGCGACCCCTCAGCACATGCTGCGCGAGATCTGGCGGGTGCTGGCGCCCGAGGGTCGCCTGCTGCTGATCGTTCCCAACCGGCGCGGCGTCTGGGCGCAGCGCGATACCACACCCTTTGGCCATGGCGAGCCCTATAGCCGAGGTCAGATCGAGCGGCTTGCGACTGGCGCCATGTTCGGTGTCGAGGACTGTGCTTTCGCACTCGCCGTACCACCGATCGAGATCGGCCTCGTGTGGAACTCGGCGACGGCCTGGGAGCGGTTCGGCACCCGGCTGTGGCCGGCCTTCTCGGGCGTCATCCTGGTCGATGCGACCAAGCAGGTGATGGGCGCGCTGCCGAAGTCGGGCCTGGGCGCGGCGGCGCGCGCGCGCCTGCGCCCGCTGGTCGCGCGTCCGCGCACTCTGAAATCCAGCGCCGCCAGCCAGCCTCAAGTCCCGAGCGTGACGACCGAGCCGCCCGCGGCCACGGCGTCCGCCGGGTCATGGGTGACGAGCAGGGTCGGCAACCCTTCGCGGCGCGCGCGCTCGAAGACGAAGCTCCTGATCTCGCCCCGCAATTCCTGATCGAGCTTGGCGAAGGGCTCGTCCAGCAGCAGCGCTCGCGGCTCCGACAGCAGCACCCGCAGCAGTGCGACGCGAGCCTGCTGCCCGCCCGAGAGGGTCGCGGGATCGCGCTCCCCAAATCCATCGAGCCCGGCCGAGGCAAGAGCTGCCTCCACCCGCTCCCGGCGCTGCAACGTGCCAGACCTGACCCCAAACAGCAGATTGCCTGCGACTGACAGATGGGGAAACAGCATTGGATCCTGGAACAGCAAACCCATCCGGCGAGCTTCGGCCGGCAATCGGCTCACCTCTGCCTCACCGAGCAGCACTCGGCCGGAGGCGTCGAAACTCCGGTCGAGGAAGCCGGCTACGAAGGCGAGCAGCGTCGACTTGCCCGACCCCGACGGCCCCATCACCGTCAACACCTCGCCCGGTGCAATTCGCGCGTCCAAGGCGACGAGTTGCCGCCCCCCGATCGAGATCCGCACATCCTCTAGCCTCAGCGCCGCCGCCATCAGGCTCTCCCCCGCATCAGTCGCCGGTTGCGCCAGATGAGGCGCGGCACGCCGACCGCAACCGCGAACATCACCGCCGGCAGCAGCGATTGCGCCAGCGCCAGCACGCCGATCACGCGCCGGTCGCCCCCCGTCGACAGCGCGACCGCCTCCGTCGTCAGCGTCGCCACCCGGCCGGCACCCAGCAGCTGCGTGGCCAGATACTGCCCGACGCTGACCGCAAATCCGACGGCGAACGCCGTCAGGCACGGCGACAGCAGCATCGGCAGCCGAACCCGCAGGAATGTGCTGTCGGGCGAGGCGCCGAGCGAAGCCGCGATCATCGACCAGCGCGGATCGAGCCGCCGATAGGCTTCGGCGAGCGACAGATAGACATAGGGCAGCACGAACACGATGTGCCCGAGCACGATCGGCCAGAAGCCCGGCCGCAACCCGGTCGTCTCCGCCGCGATCACGAGACCGAACAGGAAGGCGACCGGCGGCACCACCAGCGGCAGATAGAGAATCTGCAGCGCCCGCGGACCAGCCGAGCGGCCACGCCGCAGCTCGTTCTCGAGCGCGGCAACGACCGTCGACATCGAGACGGCGGTCGAGACCAGCCCGATCAGCACGGTCGCGGCGAGCGGTCCGGCCAGCGTGCTCGCCTGCCCCCAGCGCTCGAGCGTGAACGAGCGCGGCAGCAGATCGGGAAAGCGCCACAACCCGGCAATCGACCACACCGCAAGGCTCGCGAGCCCGAGCGCGGACGCCAGCACCGCGGCCCCAACCCCGAGCCGGCCCACCAGCGCAAGCCCACGATCGGCGAGGCTGCGACTGCCGTTCTCGAGCCAGGGCCGGGTGGCGCGAGCGATCGCGAGCTCGGCCATCCGCCAGATCACCAGCGCGGCGACCGTCACACCGAGCTGCAGCAGCGCACCGGCAGACGCCACATACCGGCGCGAAAGATCCGGATCGCTCAGCCACTTCACCACCGCAACGCTCAACGGCGCAGGATTTGACGGCCCCAGAATGAGCGCCACGTCGACGACCGACGACGAATAGGCAATGACCGCATAGACCGGCAGCCGAACCAGCGGATAGAGGGCCGGCGCGACTGTCTTGAGCCAAGCCGCGACCGGGCGATAGCCGAGGCTGCGGGAAACCGCCATTCGCCGGGCCGCATCGATTTGCGGCAGCGCGGAGAGACACATCAACAACAGGAACGGGATCTCCTTTTGCACGAGCCCTGCCATCATCGCGAGCCCCCAGGGGTCATTGACGATGAGCAGGTCGGGCGGCCGCTGCCAACCCGTTGCCCAAGGCGAGAGCAGACGCACGAAGAGGCCAGACGGCGCGATCAGGAAGGCAAACCCGAATGCAGCCGCCGCATGCGGAACCGACAGCAGCGGCGAGATGGCGCGACGCATGAGCCGGTCGGCCCTGGTGTCGGCAGCGCCCGCCAGGAACAGAAAAACAATGACGAGCGCAACCGCGCCCGTTGTGAGCCCCGAAAACAGGCTGACCAGCACCGAGCGCTGCAGGCCTGGCTCAGCCAGCAGCTGCCGCCACGGCTCCAGCGACACTGTCGTGCCTCCCAACGCCGGCAAATAGCCCAGCGATGGCAGCACAACGCCGGCGAGCCCCGCCAGGATCGGCAAGCACAGCAGCCCGACGGCAACAGCCGGCGCCGCGGCCAGCAGGCGGTCGGAAAGTCGTGGCGGGCGCACGATGATTGCCACCGAGCTGCGGTTGCGCCTCGCGCCATCAGCCACGGCCCGGCGCCCCTACTGGGCCGTGTAGCGCTTGGCCCACTCCTTCTCGATCGCCTCCATCCAGCTCGGATGCGGCTCCGGCAGGGACGCGCCAAGCTCGGCCGGCGTCAAGGTGGCGATACCGAGATCGAGCGCTTCGAACCGCGCCTTCTCCGCCGCGTCGAGCCTGTCGACGGCGAGCACCGTGAAATCGCCCCAGACCTTCGGGTCCTGTTTCATCGCCTGGGCTTCGGGCGAGAGCAGAAAATTCGCGACCACCATGGCGCCGGCCTTGTGCGCTGCGTTGAAAGGGATCGTCACGAAATGCACGTTGCCGATGGTGCCGCCCGCAAGCACATAGCTTCTGACGGTATCGGGCAGCTCCTTGTTGGCGATTGCCGAGCTGGCTTCCGATGGATTGAAGGCGAAGGCGACCGAGGTCTCGCCATCCGCCATCAGGCGCCTGAGATCGGCGCTGTTGTTGGGGAACGCCTGGCCTTGGCGCCAGAGATTGGGGTGCAGCGCATCGATGAAGTCCCACAACGGCTTGGAGACCGCGGCAAAATCGGCTTCCCCCACCGGGCGAGAGAGCGGCGCCTTGTCGACGAGGAGATCGATCAGCGCCTGCTTCAGGAAGGTCGAGCCGAGGAAATCCGGCGGCAGGGGATAGGTGAACCGTCCAGGGTTGGCCTTGGCCCAGTCGAGCAGCGCCGTCATCGAGCGAGGCGGCTCCGAAATGTCGGCGGTGTCGTAGTAGAAAATGATCTGCGCCTTGCCCCAGGGGCTTTCCAGGCCGTCGGTGGGAACCGTGAAGTCCGACAGCACGGCGCTGTTGCGCTCGGGGTCGGTCAGCGCAAAGCTCGGCAAGCCGACCGCCCACGGCGATCCCATCAGCAGCCCGTTGCGCTTCATCGAGGCGAAGTTCTCGCCGTTGATCCAGATCAGATCGACCGCGCCGCCCTCGTTCGTTCCCGCGGCTTTCTCAGCGACGACGCGACTGACCGCTTCCGCGGTATCGGTCAGCTTGACGTGATTGAGCTGCACCCCAAAGCGTGCTTCGACCTCGCGGCCAACCCAGTCGATATAGGCGTTGATGCGCGGCTCTCCCGCCCACGCGTTCCAGTAGACGGTCTGGCCCTCGGCTTCGGCGAGCACGCTCTCCCAGCTCTGCGGATTGGGGTCGGCTGCGGTTGCCGGTGTCGCAAGTCCGGCGGCCAGCACGATCGCGGCAAAAAAGTTTCTGAGCACGGCTCGGTTCCCTTCGGTCGAATAGAGTTTTCGATCCACCTCAGCAGCTCGCAGCAACATTTACGATATAACTCCCCGTGATCAGGGTGCGCGCCCGATCACGGTTGCGAGCGCTTGCAGCTCCCTCACGACCCGCTCGACGATCCCAGCCGACAGGTAGCAGTCGACGCGCCCGCGTACATGCTCGATCAACGCGCGATCACTCTTCCCGGCCGACCAGTCCTCGCCGTCGCCACGGGCCTTCGCCTCCGCCGCATGCAGCACCCGCCATTTCGCGCACCACGTGAGCGACCACAGCCACATGCCGCGACGCAATTCCACATGCCACGGCCTGCACGCCTCGGCGAGCGCACTCCCGGCCGCTGTCTCCCAAGCGCGATAGAACGATGCCAGCTCCGCCAACTCCAGCTCGGCATAGGTTGCCACGTCCCAGGTGGTCGAGGTGTAGAGGCTCGCATGCGCGAGATCGAGCGAGGGATGACTATAGCGCCCTTTCTCCAGGTCGACGAGCACGGCGCTGCCATCGGCACGCAGGATGAAATTGCCAGGATGGGCATCGAACGAGATCAGCGTCTTGGGCGGACGATCGGGTCGCGCGGCGCCGGCGCGGAGCTGAGCCAATGCTCCCCCGATCAGCATGGACGAGCCTGCTTCGAGCCGGGCATCGACAATGTAGACCGCCTGCGCCTCGACCTCGGCGATCAGGTCGGCGACAGGGTCGGCGGCATCCTTCAAGGGCACCCGCTCGCCGGCTGCTGGCAGCGCCAGACCATGGATGCGCCCGAGTGCTTCCGCTATCGCCGGCAAATCCCCCGGCAATTGCGGTGGCCGGCCTTCGATGAAATCGACGATCAGGGCTCCGCGAGGCAGGCCTTGCGACGGCGGCAACACACCATGCAGCCGCGGCGCGTGTCCGCTCGCCGAGCACCGCGCAAAGCAGGCAGCCTGATAGTCGAGGTTGTCGGCAGCAGCGAGCTGCATCTGGCTCTGCTTGGGGATCCGGGCAAGCAACCCCGTCCCGCCGATCCGCACGTGATCATGGGCAAGGCCGGTATCGGGCAACCAGGCGAGATCGCCAGCCGTGACGCTGATCCCGGCCCCCGCCAGGGCCGCGGCCAGATCGGTCAGAGCAACGGCGCGTTGCGTCATAGCGTGTTGCTCCATTGGCTCGGCGCTCGTCGGAGGGGCGAGCGGCAGCTCGCCCAAGACCCTCGCCGTATGATGGGCGACCTGCCGGTCGCCCCTGCGTCGACAAAGCCGAGCCGACAAGGCGTTTCATGCCACTCATGCTCATATGGCCCCGAAAAATGCCGCCAGCAGTCCCGATGTCGAGAGCACCACCAGGAAAATGAGCGTATAGCGGCGGAACGACTCCGGGCTCGCCGACAGGAAATGCCGGCTGCCGAGCACGATGCCGAGCGTCATTGCCGGCACCGCCGCGAGCGTGCGCATCACCTCCTCGCCCTCGAACAACCCACGCTGCCAGAAGGCGGCAACGGCGACGATGTCGAGCACGAAGAAATAGCTGATGATGGTGCCGCGCAACCGCTCGGGCGCGGTCGCCAGTGCCGTCAGGTAGATCACCAGGAACAGCCCGCCAATGCCGGCACACCCGGTGATGACGCCGACGACGAGGCCGGCGAGTGCCGTGGCCGCGGCTCCACCCCTACGGCGAGCGAGCTGCAGTCCGGCAAGGAGCCCAATCGTCGCGCCGAGCAGGCATTCCAGCGCCACCAGCCGCATCACGGTGGGATCCCCCAGCGCAAGCGCTCCGACCCCGAGTGGCACGCCCAGGGTCGAGCCGACCATCAACAGCCCCACCTGCCGCCAGTCGGTGTTCGGCAACGCGCTGCGCGCCTGGCCCGCACTCGCCACCACCTCGAGCGCGAGCGCGCACGGCACGATCTCGGCCGTCGGCATCACGAAGGCGAGCACCGGGATCAAGATGGCGGTCATGCCGAATCCCGAATAGCCCCTGGCGAAGCCGCCCACGAATAGCGCAACCGCGGCAAGCGCAAGCGTCGAGAGCGGCAGCCCGACAGCGGAGGTCAGCAAGCCATCACCCCCGCGCCACGCCCCAGATCTCGACTGTCATGTCCGGGGAATGCATGTGTGGCTGCGGCACCAGCGTGATCGGCGGCAGCACCCCGCCCGATGTTGCCGTCATGATCTCGGCCATGGCGCGGCTCTCCGCCTCGCTGCCGTCCGAGGCAAAATAGCAGACCAGCAGTGCGAGATCGGGCGTGACCGCACCGAACGCCCGCAGGACCTCCTCGACCAGCACCATGGTGAACTGGGTCTGGGGGATCAGCTCGCCCGGGAACACGGGCTTGCCTTCGTTGCTGTCTGGCTCGAACGGCACCTGCCCACCAGTCCAGATCATGTCGCGCAGCCGAATGCCCTGACGATAGGGCAGCGGAATCGACCAGTCCCACACGCGCTTGGGCCAGCGGTCCTCGCGCGGGATGTACTTGTCGAAGCCGTTCCAGTGGTCGCGCAGGCCCAGCACCTCGACCTTGGTGTGGGCACCCTTGGGGTGGAGCGCGTGGCAAGGAACCACCGTTGCAACCGGGCCCGGCTCGCGAAAATGACTGGCACGGGCTTCGGCGAGCGGGCGCCACTGCTCCATGGTCGTCCCGAAATAGTACCCTTCCATCTTGATCGCATCCTGGAAGCCCGCACCGAGCTCGCCCAGAATGCGACCCATCCGGCTCATCACGGCCATCGTCTGCGCGACCCTGTCCTCGGGCATGGGCTCGTCGCCGGTGACGGCAGCAGCCGTGCGGGCCGGCACCGTGATCATCTCGCCGGCTCTGAGACCCGCCGTCACGCCCGGCAGCTTGAACAGCTTGCGGAATTTCTTGGGCACCTCATCGACCACGGATCGCACATGCTCGGCACGCCGCCAGCCCTTCTGCGCAATCGCCTGGATCTGCACCAGCTGACCGGTCCAGGGCTGCATCGGCACTGGATTGCAGGTGATGCCGGGCGCCGGTGCCGTCTCGAACGGCTTCTGCAATTGGGCAAGGATCTCCCATTCGTCGCGGCTGCCCTCGTCGGAGTAGAAGGCCTTCAGCCGGATCACATCATCGAGCCCGAGCCCCTCGGTCGCCAGCGCCGCGCCGATGTTCTCGAGCGCGCCCGCGATCTGCCGATCGAGATCGCCGGTGGTGCGGATCTTGCCGCGATGATCGAAATCGCCGGCTCCACCGACGAATACATACGCGCCCGCCCGCTGCACGATCCGGTGCGGTCTCTCCAACGGAAGCTGCCAAAGTGCCATGTCGTCTCTCCCCAGCACCTATCACTCGGTGCCCGCTACGCAGCCTTCATTCGCCGCGGCGCGAACTGCGCGAGCGCGACACCCGCCAGCACCAACAGCCCGCCGAGCACGAGACTCGGCGACAGATCCTCGCCAAGCACCATCACCCCGGCGGCGACCGAAACAACCGGTACCGCATAAATGAAGGCCGCGGCCGCGCCGGCGCTCACGTGCCGGTTGCCGTAATTCCACAACACCAGCGACACGACCGTTGCCGGAATGGCGAGGAACAGCAAGACCAGCCATTGCAGGCCAGTCATTACCTCGAGCGTGGCTGGCACGCTCGATTGCGTCAACGCAAACAGCGGCAGGCTGCCGATCAGGCTCGCGATCGAGGTCGCCCGGATCGCGCCGTAGCTCCTCAACAGCGGCCTGATCGCAACCGCATAGGTCGACCAGCTTGCGGCTCCAAACAGCACCATCCAAGGACCGGTGCCAGCAGCCGCGGCCCCGATCTCATCGACACCATGCCGTCCCAGCACCAGAACCGCCGTCCCCACGGCCGCCAGCGCCAGTCCCGCCATCACCGGTCGGGTCAGCCGATCGCCGAGCACAACGGCCGCGATCAGCGCAATCATGACGGGCTCGGCTCCCAGAATGAGGCCGGCAAGGCTCGCTGGCGTCGTCTGCATCCCGTAGCTCGCAGCAATCGTGTAGGTCGTGACGCCCGCGAGGCCGCAGAAAATGAAACGCAGCCAATCCCCGCGCACAACGCCCGGTCCAGGCACCAGGGCGAGCAGCAATGCGAAACAGGCGGTCGAGATCACATAGCGGATCACGATCACATCCGCCGGATCGAGATCCTTGACGAGAAACCGCGTGGCAACAGCCCCAAAACCCCAGATGGACATGGTCAGAAAGAGCGCGATCAGGGCCTTCTGGGGGGGTGTCATGCGCGGTTGATCGGCTCAGGACTTGGGTTTGGTGGAAGGATCGCGCGAAGTGTGGAAGATCGCGAGGATCTCGATCTGATCGATTTCGGCCAGATAGATCACGATGTAAGGCAAGCCGGAAACCACAAACTCCCTCGTCCCCCTGGCTGGGTCCAGGCGTCCGCTTTCAGGAAAATCCGCGATGCTTCCGTAGATGGTCCCCGTGATTCGTTGAATGATCTTGTCTGCGGCGATGGGATTTCGCGCGCCAACAAAATCTGAGATCGATTTCAAGTCGCCCAAGGCCGCAGCCCGGTAGACAATCTGCCTCACCTGACAACGCCGTGTCGCGCGAACAGGGCGGCCACCTCCGCCTCGCTTGCGTATGTCGGCTCGGCAGCGAGCCTGCGATCCAGCTCTTCCAGGTGCGCGGCGCTCAGATGGGACGTCGTGTAGCTTTCGACACGCTCCATAATCTCTGCGACCAGCGCCTGCTGAGCAGGCTCCGGCAGCCCTTGAATGGCTCGGAAGGCGTCCTCGATCGTCGGCGCGTTGCTCTGGCTCATGGGGATCATCATACCAGCATTTCTGCCGAGGCTCAAACCGTGCTCCGATGGGGGCCTGTGGCCCTACCTCTTCAACTCGACCTCGATGAACGCGTACTCCCCCTCCGTCCAGTTGACCACGTCGTGCTCGACGCCCTCCGAGCGATAATAGGGAACGCCCGCCTTCATCTGGGCGAGGCTTTCGCCGTCCTTGGTGACGATCTTCAGCGTGCCATCCATGGTCGGCACCACCACGTAGTCATGGCCGTGGCGATGCCAGCCGGTGTTGTCGCCCTTCTTGGCGAAGCGCCACTCCCAGACATTGGTGCGACCGTTGTCGATGAGCTTGGTGCCCTTGGCGGTTCCTGCGTCTGACATGGGTTTTGCCTCCTCTGATCATAGAGTTGAATTCGAGCCTATAGGAGCCACGCGCGTCTGTCCCGGCGCAGCATGAATAGCCCCGATGCAATGACGATCGCTGCCCCGGTCCAGGTCGCGACCGAGGGAACATCGGCAAAGAAGAGATAGCCGAACAGCACCGCCCAGATCAGGCCCGAATACTCGAACGAGGCCGCAAAGCTCGCCGGCGCGACCTTGTAGCCATGCACGTAGAGCCACATCGCGATCGCCGTGATCGGCCCGGCGGCGACCATGGTCGCCAGCTCGGCCGGAGTCGGAGTGACCCATGCGCGCGTGAGGAATGCGAGACTGGGGTGGAGGTCGTGGGCAGCCTCGCCGCCGGCGAAGAGAGCCACGAGGGCGAGCGCACCCAACAGCGCGATCAGGCTCTGGTAGAAGGCGATGGCCGAGGAGCGGTTCGACGGCAGCATGCGCGAGATGAGCTGCCCACCGCTTTCGAGCAGGGCGCCACCCAGCGCAAGCAGTGCCGCCCATTCGAGCACCCCCGAGCCCGGCTGCATGATGACGAGCACGCCGATGAAGCCCACCGCGATCGCGATCCAGCGATAGAGTGGCACCCGCTCGCGCAGCACCGGCCCGGCGAGGCCGGCAATGGCGAGCGGCATGATGAAGTAGATCGAGACGGCATCCGCGATCGTGATGGTCGCGATGCTGAGGCCGAAGGCGAGGCTGCCGATGAAGAACACGACCCCTCGCACGATTACGAGCACTGGCCGGTCGATGCGCAATCCGCCCCAACCCGCCTCCCACAGCACCAGGCCCGCCATGATCGGCAGTGTCGCGAGCGCCCGGATGACGAGGAACTGGGACAGCGGAAAGGTGCCGCTCAAGGCCTTGATGACCACATCGATCAGATTGTAGGCGAGTGCGCCCCCGCAGATGCAGAGGGCGCCCATCAGGTGCTGACGGGCGCCGTGTGAAATTTCAGCACCCGTTGCGCTGGCACTCACCATTTATGCCGCTAGCGCCTTCTGCGGCTCCACATAGGCGTAGCCGAGATCGTCGGCGACGGCCTTGTAGGTGACCTTGCCCTTGCAGACGTTGAGGCCCGCCATCAGATGCGGATTATCCAGCAGCGCCTGCTTGTAGCCCTTGCCGGCGATCGCGAGCAGGAACGGCAATGTCACGTTGTTGAGCGCGAACGTCGAGGTGCGGGCAACGCCGCCCGGCATGTTGGCGACGCAGTAGTGGATCACGTTGTCGACCACATAGGTCGGCTCGGCGTGGGTGGTCGCCTTGGAGGTCTCGGCGCAACCGCCCTGGTCGATCGCGACATCGACGAGCACCGAGCCGGGCTTCCACTCCTTCAGCATCTTGCGGGTGACGAGCTTGGGCGCAGCCGCTCCCGGGATCAGCACGCCGCCGATCACGAGGTCGGCGGTTGCGCATTCTTCCTCGACCGCGCCTTGCGTCGAATAAAGCGTCTTCAGGCCGGTGCCGAAGCGGGCAACGAGCTCCTCCATGCGGTCGGCGCTCTTCTCGATCACGACGACGTCGGCGCCCAGACCGAGCGCCATCGCCGCGGCGTTGGTGCCGACCACGCCACCGCCCAGCACCACGACCTTGGCCGGCGCCACGCCCGGCACGCCGCCGAGCAGCACCCCGCGCCCGCCTTGCGCCTTCTCCAGGCAATGCGCTCCCGACTGGATCGACATGCGCCCCGCCACCTGGCTCATCGGCGCCAGCAACGGCAGGCCGCCGCGGGGCGAGGTCACGGTCTCGTAGGCGATGCAGACGGCGCCTGATTTGACGAGGTCCTTGGTCTGCTCGGGATCGGGAGCCAGATGCAGATAGGTGTAGAGGATCTGGCCCTCGCGCAGCATCCTGCGCTCGCCGGCCTGCGGCTCCTTCACCTTCACGATCATGTCGGCCTTGGCGAAGATCTCGGCCGCATTGTCGATGATGGCAGCGCCTGCCTTGGCATAGTCGGCATCGCTGGCGCCGATGCCGGAGCCGGCGTTCCTCTCCACCAGCACCTCGTGGCCGTGGTGAACCGCCTCGCGCACCGATGTCGGCGTCATGCCGACACGGTACTCGTTGTTCTTGATCTCCTTAGGAACGCCGATCAGCATGACGTACAATCCTCCCGGGCGGGCCGCGCCTGGGCCCTGTTGGCTGGTGTTGTGGTGCAGGTAGCGGCACGCTCATTGCCGTTCTAGGGCCAGAGTAACCGCGAGGGCGGTGCCAGCGCTCCTGGCCGGCTTGCCGCCTATTCCGGCTGATATATCGATCCATCGCCAGCATGAACAGCCCCGCTCCGGCAATGAGCGCGATGCCAACGACTGCGTCGAGGCTGGGGACCTCACCCAGGATCAGGAACGCAAACAGCATCGCCCAGAGCAGCGTGCTGTACTCGAACGGTGCAATGTAGCTCGCATCCGCCATCCGGTAAGGGATCGTGTAGAGGATCATGAGAACCCCGGTCGCGGCGCCGACGAGCACGAAGAGCCCGAGGTCCCACGCCGACGGCATGACCCAGGGGCTCGTCAGATAGGCAAGGCTCGGATGACCCCCGGTCTCGAGCCAGCCCGTGCCGAAAAGGGCGGCGAGCGCGCCCCCCGTCAGCAGGAAGAAGAGGTTCATGTAGAAGGCGATAACGCTGGTTGCGACCGGTGTCGAGAATGCGCGAACCATCAGGTTGCCGACCCCGTAGCCGATCGATGCGAACAGTCCGAGCAGCGCCACCGGCTCGAACACGGCCGAGCCCGGCTTCACGATCACGACCACACCGAGGAAGCCGATCATGACGGCGATGATCCGGTGCCAGCCGACCCGCTCGCCGACGAGGGGCCCCGCCAGCAGGGCAACGATCAGCGGCATGGTGAAATAGAGCGCAACGGCCTCGGAGAAAGGCATCGCTGCAGCCGTCAGGTAGAAGCAGATGCTCGCGAGCGAAAGCACGAGCGATCTGAGGCAGATGTAGGCCCAGTCCCGGTCGGCGATCGCCGCTAGCCCGCCCGTCTGCCAGACGACGTAGCCGGTGACGACCATCATCGCCGACAGCGAGCGGATCACTTGCATCTCGTGAAAGGGATAGGCGCCGCTGAGCGACTTGATGGTCGTATCCTGGACCGACGTGATGAAGGCAGCCAGCAGCAGCGTCAGGACGGCGACCGTGGGTCGGCTGAGGGCGGTCATGACACGGCTGTCCCCCGGCCCAGCCGCCGTCGGTCGGCCGCGATCATGAAGAGGCCCGCTGCGATGACGATGCCGGCGCCGATGAGGGTTGCTGGCCCCGGCACGTCGCCGAACACGAGCAGACCGTAGAGCACCGCCCAGAACATGGCCGTGTACTCGAACGGGGCGACGTAGCTCGCCTCCGCATGCTTGTAGGCCATGCTGAATAGGGGCATGGCGAAGGAGCCGAGGACCGCGATCGCGACGATAATGGGCAGATCGCCTGTGGGTGGCACGACCCAGGTGCGCAGCAGGAAGGCGAGGCTCTTGTCCGTCGATCCACCCATGGGAACGAGTGCGACCACCGTCGCGAACACGAGGCACGCGCCCAGATGGATGAGGTTCTGATAGAAGGACATGACGACCGGCGGCACATGCCGGCTGAGCGGGCGCGCCATCATCTGGCCGGTGGCGTAGCAACTGGCCGAGAGAAAGGCGAGGAGGGCGCCCGGGCGGGCAAACCCCGCCAGGTAGGAGGCTGGGTCGGAGAGGCTCGAATCCTTCTGCAGCATGATGAACACGCCGAGGAATCCGGCCGCGATCGCGAGCCAGCGCGCAAGGCCGACACGCTCGCCGAGGTAGCGCGCGGACAGCGCCGCGACGATGAAGGGCATGGTGAAGTAGATGGTCACCACGTCGGCGAGCGGCATCGCCGCAAAGGCGAGCGCGAATGAGATGAACCCGGCAAAGAGGAGCGAGCCGCGCAAGAGCACTGGACCCAGGTGCCGCGGACTGACGGCGAGCGAGGCAAGGCCCGTGCTCGAGAGGATGATGGCGGCGAGGATCGGGACCGCGACCACCGAGCGGATCGCCAGCAGCTCGTGAATCGGATAGCCGCCCGACAGATACTTCATGAGACTGTCCTGCGACGTCGCGCAGAACACGGCCGAGCACAGAAAGGCCGCAGCGAGCAAACGGTTGTCGCGATGGGCGAGCACGAGATCCGGGCCTGTCGTCATGGTCATGCGGATCGCCGCGCGCCTTTGCATTCCTCGGCGATCAGCTCCGCAAGCAACCGGATGCCCGGCTCGATGCGCCGCTCCTCGATCGAGGAAAAGGCGAGGCGGAAGAAATTCTTCGGCTTTGCAGGCCCGCCGAAATAGACCTCGCCCGGCTCGATCACGACGCTTCTCCTGCTCGCAGCATCGGCCAAGCTCTGGCTGTCCAGCCCCGCTGGCCCGCGCACCCAGAAGCTCGTCCCCCCAAAACTCGGTTGGCGGGCCGAAGCCGGCAAATGTCTTGCGAGCGCCTTGCCCATCGTCTCCCAGCGCACGCGATAGGCACGGTGCAACCGCCGGATCAAGGTATCGTGATGGCCGAGCGAAAGGAACAGCGCCGCGGTACGCTGGGTGTTGTTGGGGGCATGTCTGACCATCAGGCGGCGCAAGGCTCTGGCCTCCTCGACCAGGCGCTTGGGCCCGACGAGAAATCCGAGCCGCAATCCCGGAAACAGCGACTTCGACAGGCTGCCCACGTAGATCACCCGGCCTTCGTCGTCGAGCGACTTCAAGGCGGGACAGGGCTCGTTGACGTAGTTCGTCTCGAACTCGTAGTCGTCCTCGATGATCAGGAAATCGTTGCGTGCCGCCAGCGCCAGCAGCTCCATCCGCCGCTCCAGCGGCATGGTCGTGGTGGTGGGAAGCTGGTGGCTCGGCGTGACGAAGGCCAGCTCGATGCCATCGAGCGCAGCCGAGAGCTCGAGCCCCTCCATCCCGACCGGCGCGAGCTGCACGAAGGGGGTTCGCAGCGAGAGGATGTTGCGCATGTCCGCATAGCCCGGCTCCTCCATGGCAACGCGCGTACGCGGGCCAACCAGCAGTGTGGCGAGCAGATAGAGGGCATGCTGGGCGCCGAGCGTGACGAGAATCTCGTCATCGCCCGCCATGATGCCGCGCCGGGGCAGGATGCGGCGACGGATCTGCTCGACGAGGAGGGGATCGTCCTGTGCCCAGGAATCGTTGGTCCAGCTGCCGAGCCAACGCTTGCCCAGCGCATCGCGCGCGCATTCGCGCCACTCGTTGATCGGGAACAGGGTCTGATCGACCTGGCCGTAGATGAAAGGATAGGTGTGGCTCTGCCAGTCGAGCGGCTTGGTGATGTTCGCCTGCAGGCCTGGCCTGATCTGGAAGCGATCCTCCCAGTCGATACAATTGCCGGCGATCGCTGGCTTCGCTCGCGCGCGCCCTTCGACCACCTCGGGGTTGACGAAATAACCGCTGCGCTCGCGCCCGATCAGATAGCCGTCGTCGACGAGCCCCTGATAGGCGAGTGTGACAGTGTTGCGCGAGACCCCGAGCGACTTGGCGAGATGCCGGCTCGACGGCAGCCGCCCGGCCGGCGGCAATTGGCCATCCAGGATCGCCGATACGAGATGCTCGCGGATTTGCGCCTGCAGACTCGTCGGCGCGGAACTCTGCAGCGAGAAGAGGAGATCGGTCATGTCTGGCCTCAGCGGGCACCCGCTTGTGGCGCTACGATAGATCCAGCGGGAAAGCTAGCGTTCTGGCCGGATCGTGACATGCTGGTTGGATTGCATCCGCATTCGGGCATAGATGTCGGTCGCCCCTCGATGCCCAGGGATCCAAACACGAGGCGCGAGCAGCCCACGTCGCACGACTGAGATCAGCAACAACCCGGGAGGATCAGATGGACCTCAGCACGCAGAACCCCACACCCAACTCGCTCGAAGAGCATTGGATGCCCTTCACGGCCAACCGCGAGTTCAAGTCGGAGCCGCGCCTCGTCGTCAAGAGCGAAGGCATGTACCACTGGGACCACAAGGGCGGAAAGATCATCGACGGCTCATCGTCCCTCTTCAACGTCGCCTGCGGCCATGGCCGCCGCGAGATCGCCGACGCCGTCCACAAGCAACTCCTGACCAACGACTATTCCGCCCCCTTCCAGGTCGGACACCCGGGATCGTTCGCGCTCGCCAAGGAGGTCGCCAAGCTGACCCCCGAAGGCATGGACCACGTCTTTTTCACCAACTCGGGCTCGGAATCGATCGACACCGCGCTGAAGATGGTGATGGCCTATCACGGTGCGCGCGGCGACCATAAGCGCCACCGGTTCGTGTCGCGCGAGCGCGCCTATCACGGCGTGAACATCGGCGGCGTATCGCTTTCCGGCATGATCCGCAATCGCGAGAGCTTCCCCGGCGTCATGCCCTATGTGGCACTGATGCGGCACACGCACATCCCCGAGAACAAGTTCACGCGCGGCCAGGGCGAGCACGGCGGCATCGAGCTCGCCAACGACCTCGAGCGGATTGCCATGACCTACGGCCCCGGCACGATCGCGGCCTGCTTCGTCGAGCCGGTCGCCGGCTCCACCGGCTGCCTCGTGCCGCCGAAGGGCTATCTCGAGCGCTTGCGCGAGATCTGCGACAAGCACGGCATTCTCCTGGTGTTCGACGAGGTCATCACGGGCTTCGGCCGCCTCGGCCACCCGTTCGCGGCGCAGGCGTTCGGGGTGAAGCCCGACATCATGACACTCGCCAAGGCGATCACCAACGGCAGCCAGCCGATGGGCGCCGTGGTCGCGCGCGACGAGATCTACGAGACGATGATGGAGAAAGCCGCGCCCGGCATGATCGAGTTCTTCCATGGCTACACCTACTCGGGGCATCCGGCGGCTTGCGCTGCCGGCCTCGCGACCATGGAGATCTACAAGAAGGAGATGCTGTTCGACCGCGCCAAGAAGCTCTCGCCCTACTTCCTCGACAAGGTCTGGAGCCTGAAGGAGCTCGATATCGTCACCGATATCCGCGGCTACGGCATGATGGCGGCAATCGACGTGAAGCCCGGCAAGGCGCCGGGCCTGCGCGGCAACGAGCTGCTGAAGAAGCTGTTCTGGAACGGCCTCCACATCAAGTGGACCGGCGATACCGCAATCATCGCCCCGGCGCTGATCTCGGAGAAGTCGCACATCGAGGAGATCATCTCCAAGCTGCGCGCGACTTTGGAGCAGGAGACGGTGTGAGCCGTCATCGGCGTGCCACAGTGCGCGCCGATGCTTCGCCGGCATGAGCCGAATCGCTCGGCATCAGGCTCCAGCACGTTCTCCCTCACCGTTGACGCGGGGAATGGACGGGAGCACTAGAGTCTCCGCAACGCTCCGGAGACGTGCATCGAGGCACCGCTGGAGCGTCGAATGGATGGCATGTCGCGCTGGTGCCGGCGACACTGCAGTCGAGCATTGGACGAGCTTTCGAATGAGTTGTAAAAGGGAGAGAATTCGCATGACGAAGATCGAAACCGCAGCGCAGGCCAATGCCCGGGAGACACTGAGGCGGGCGGGCGAGTTCAACCGCCGCGCCGTGCTGAAGGCGAGCGCCGCCGCCGGCGCACTCGCCGTCGCCGCTCCGCTCTACGTGAAGAATGCGCGCGCCACCTCGGGTGAGCTCAATCTGCTGATGTGGTCGGACGAGTTCCCCGATCCGGTGATCCCCGGCTTCGAGAAGGCGACTGGCATCAAGGTCAACAAGACCCCCTTCTCGCAGAACGAGGAGCAGATCAACAAGCTGCAGGCGACCGGGGGCGAAGGCTTCGACCTCTGCCAGCCGACGCGTGACCGTGCGCCCCAGTTCAAGGATCTGGGCGTGCTCGGCGCCTTCGACATGGGCAAGCTCACCAACACCGGCAATCTGCTGCCCGCCATGCTCGAGGGCTCCAAGAGCCTCTGGATGTGGGACGGCGGGCTCTATCACCTGCCGCACTGCTGGGGCACCGAGGCGATGTCCTGGCGCACCGACAAGTGGAACCCCAAGGACCCGGCCCAGCTCTCCTATGGCGATCTGTGGGGCGAGGACGTGAAGGGCCACGTGCAGGGCCGGCCGCACTCGCTGCTGCTGGGCATCGGCCTGTGGATGGACGGTAATGGCAAGCTGCCGTCGAACCGCATGCTCGACGCCTTCAAGGATCCCGACACGATGAAGAAGATCTACGACCAGCTTCTTCCCGTCGCGATCGCCAACAAGGCCACCATCAAGCAGTTCTGGGATTCGGCCGACAACACCAAGTCGGGCCTGCTCGAGAACGACGTCTGGATCGGCCAGACCTGGGACGGCCCCGCGCTGACCCTGAAGAAGGACGGCAAGCCCGTCGCCTATCAGGCTCCCAAGGAAGGCGCGATCACCTGGCTCGACGGCCTCGCCATGCCCAAGGCCGCCAAGAACGTCGACCAGCTCTATGCCTTCCTCAACTATCTGATGACGCCTGAGGTTTCCGCCCAGGTCGCCGAGGGCTCGGGCTACAACCCGGTCATCACCGGCGCCGACACCAAGCTCTCCGACGTCGCCAAGAAGAACTTCCAGGAAGCCTATCCGGGCGACAGCCTGAAGAACCTCTGGCACCGTCCTGCCGAGCCGAGCTGGTTCGGCGAGCTGCGCACCCAGTACGCCGACAAGTTCAAGTCGGCCTGATCGCGCGAGCCGAGACTGCCATTGCGACCCCGGCCGGAGCGATCCGGCCGGGGTTCGTTCTCATGCATGGCGCCGGTACGTACGAAACCCAGCTTTCGCCGCATTTCAACCGCGGCCATGCCCCAAAGTTCGCTATGATTAACGACGTTGCCTCGTGGCCCGGTTCAGCGCAGAGGCTTCGGATTTCAGCCCCCCAGCCCCCCCGGGGTCGAACCGTCGAGCCGGGCCACGTCGCAACCTGAACGCCATGCTCCGTTGCCGTTCGCTTCCAGGGCCGCATCGACGGCCCTTTTTGTTGTCGTCGATCCACTTGCATTTGACGGCGCAGCGACCTAACCCCTCGGCTCGGTGATCCGAGCGAGGTGAAGATGTCCGACGACACGGCCCAAACGACTCCCAGCACAACCGAGCGCCCGTTCGAGGCCGACGTCTCGCGGCTGCTCGAGCTGATGGTGCATTCGCTCTACTCGAGCCGGGAGATCTTCCTGCGCGAGCTGATCTCGAATGCCTCCGACGCCCTCGACAAGCTGCGCTACCTGGCGTTGACCGAGCCCGCGCTGGTGGGCGCCGGTGGCGATCTGGCGGTCCGCATCCGCGCCAATGCCCAGGCCGGAACGCTCACGATCGAGGACAACGGCATCGGCATGGACGAGACCGAGCTCGCCCGCAATCTGGGCACGATCGCGCGCTCGGGCACACGCGCCTTCCTCGAGAACCTGCAGAACGCCAACGCCAAGGACCAGAGCGGCCAGATCGGCCAGTTCGGCGTCGGCTTCTACGCCTCCTTCATGGTCGCGAGCCGGGTCGAGGTGCTGAGCCGCAAGGCGGGAAGCAAGGATGCCCATGTCTGGTCCTCGGACGGCCTCGGCGGCTACGGCATCCGGCCGGCGGACGCGATCGAGGCCGCTGTCGTTGCGCGCGGCACCAGGGTGACGCTCAGCCTGAAGGAGGACGCGCTCTCGTTCCTGGAGGCCGCGGAAATCGAGCGCCTCGTCCGCGCGTACTCCGATCACATCCTGTTCCCGGTGCTGCTGTGGGCCGGCAAGGGCGAGGAGCGCCAGATCAACCGGGCGAGCGCGCTCTGGGCCCGCTCGAAGCAGGAGCTGTCGGCCACCGACTACCAGGAGTTCTATCAGCAGGGGCTTGGCCACTACGACGAGCCGGCAGCGACCATCCATTACCGCGCCGAAGGGCGGAGCGAGTATTCCGTCCTGTTGTTCGTGCCTGGCGCCAGGCCATTCAACCTCTACGATGCGAACCGCAAGGGCCACGTGCGCTTCTACGTCCGGCGCGTTTTCATCTCCGACGAGGCCGAGCTGCTTCCGCCCTATCTGCGCTTCATCGAAGGCGTGATCGACAGCCAGGACATGCCCCTCAACGTCTCACGCGAGATGCTGCAGGATCGCCCGGAGGTCGCCCAGATCCGCAAGGCGGTGAGCAATCGCGTCCTCTCCGAGCTGGCGACGCTGGCCGACAAGGACGCAGCCGCCTACCAGAAGGTCTGGGAAGCCTTCGGCGCCGTGTTGAAGGAGGGGCTCTACGAGGACCCCGAGCGCCGCGATCAATTGCTCGGGCTCGCCCGCTTTCGCTCGACCACCTCCGGCGATGGCTGGCGCTCTCTCGCTGACTATCTGGCCAGCCTGAAGGAGAGCCAGACGGCTATTTTCTATGCAACCGGCGAGACGCTGGCGAAGCTGAAGGCCAGCCCCCAGCTCGAGGGCTTTCGCGCACGCGGCGTCGAGGTGCTGCTGCTGGCCGATCCGATCGACAGCTTCTGGGTCACCGCAGCCCTCGGCTTCGACGGCAAGCCGTTCCGCTCGGTGACGAAGGGCGAGGCCGACCTGCAGGCGATCCCACTCGAGCACCCGGTGACAAGTCCCGAGGCCACCGCGACCGCCAGCGACCTCGCGCGCGCCATGGAGCAGATCCTGAAATCGGCCGTCACCGCTGTGCGGCTGTCGCGACGGCTGGTCGAGAGCGCGGTGTGCCTGGTGGCGCCAGAGGGTGGGCCCGACCGCGAGCTGGAGCGCCTGCTCGCGCGCCAAAGCCAGGGCGTGGGCCTCAATCCCGTGCTCGAGATCAACGCCAACCATGCCCTCGTGAAGGCGGCGGACGCTGCACGCTCATCTGGGAGCACGCAGCGGCTCGAGGATCTGTCGTGGCTGCTGCTCGACGAGGCGCGCATCCTGGAAGGCGGCAGCCCGGCCGAGCCCGCCAAATTCGCAGAGCGCCTCAACCGGCTCCTGCTCGGGGGCTGACCTGCAGCGGACCACGAGGGCACCGCGGCTCTCGTCTCTACCCATTCGGGTGCATGTAGTCCTCGACCAGCGACGCGCCGATGATCGGACCCGCCTTGCCGGCCTGCAGCAGCACGGCGCAGGCATCGCCTTCCTCCGCCATCATCTCGGCTTTGGAGAGGCTGACGGTCAATGGTTGGCCAGTCCACTCGCCGAGCGCGACCAGCTTGCGAACGACATTGGTGTAGCTGATTTTCTGACCGCCATTCTCGCCGCCCCTTATCGACACGTCGGCCGAGCGAGTCACATAAGCGAGCCAAAGCGTGGCCGCACTGATCGGTGCGCCGGGTGCAGCCGTGCCCACCTCGACCACCAGCTTATCGCCTTCGCTACGAGTTTCGATGGTCAGTCGCGAGGCCGCCAAGGTCGCGTTCGTCGCCTCGATCTGGCTCTCGACCGCGCTGGAGTGGCTGCCGACAGCGTGAGCGATACCGTTGATCACGATCTGGGGCGTATAGACCTGCCCATCGCCACGTGCCCGGGCATAGTCGCGCTGGCGCTCGCTGAACGCATGGTTTGCAAAGGTGTCCTTCCAGCCGAGATAGTCCCAATAGTCGACCGGCAGCGTCAGCGCGAGCACGTCGGTCCGGCCGGCAAGCGTGCCGAGATAGGCGTCTGCAGGCGGGCAGGACGAGCAGCCCTGGCTCGTATAGAGCTCGACCACGGCGATCGGCGACTGTGCCGCGGCCGGCATTGCCCCGCACGCCGCAAGCGCGGCAGCGGCAACGACATTGAGCAGCATCTGTCTCACGTAGGACCCTCGAGGAGGTTCAATGGCGGATGGGATCAATCCGCTAGTGTTCTGACTCATTCATTCGGTACCCCAAATGAATGGCCAGCCCACTAGCCAACTCTTTGTTTGTGCTCCGTCTTTCCATTCATTGATCCAGCTTCGCCGGAATCGAATGAATGGGACGGAACACTAGGATCGGACGATACTATCGGGAACCGCCCCATCAATTGGAAATCACGTTCGGGTTACGCGGCCCGCCAATGCACCGAATTCCCACAGCTGAGGCCGGCTCCATGTGACTGCGGTTAACGAACCCTCGACAAAACGAGAATCTAGAGCGCCCGATCCGGCTCTGTCGGATCGTAATGCGCTCTAGCCCTCGGTGGCGGACCCGCGCGGCGAGGGTTCTCGCCCGCGCAAGGGGCGTTCCTCCATGAGCGCGAGGCTGACGGATGCCAGCAGCAGGCAGAATGCCGCGGCGAGGAACACCGGCACGAAGGCCGAGCCGGACAGCCGCTCGACCGGGACACTGCTGCCTGCGACCCCGATGCCGTGGGCAATGCCGCTCGCCGTGCCGACCGCTCCGAGCACGGAGACACCGATCGCGCTGCCGAGCGAGCGCATGAAGCCCAAGGCCCCGGTAGCAACGCCGAGATCGTGCGGCTCGACGGCATTCTGCACCGACACTGTCGTGATCGGGAACTGCGCGCCACTGCCGATCCCGATCACGACGATCGAGGCGACGGTCGTCCACGTGTCGATGCTGTCGGCCCAATAGGCGAGTGCGCAGAGCCCGGCAGCCGAAAGGAGGAGCCCAGCAGCGGGCAAACGCTTGTAATGGCGGACGCGCTGGAGCGTGCGCGCCGCCGCATTGGCGCCGATCACGGTGCCGCCCATGTAGCCCACGAGCGCAAGCCCCGCATAGGAGGAGCCGAGCCCCTGCACCAGCTCCAGATAGAGCGGGATGTGAACGCTGAGACCGATATAGGCGGCCATGGCGAAGAACACGCTCACGGTCGCCGACAGCACCACCGGATTCCTCAGCACGGCAATCGGAATGAGTGGCTCCTCGGTTCGCTGCAGATGGATCGCGAGCAGGACCGTGAGCAGGCCCGCCGCCGCGAGCAGCGATAGCAGTGTTGGCGACAGCCACGGCAGGCGTGTTCCGCCCCAGGTCAGCGCCAGCATCAGCAGCACTGTCGCCGTGACGAGCAGCAGCGCGCCCCTGAGGTCGAGGCGATGCTCGCGCCGCACCCAGGGCAGCCGCTTCAATGGGGCATTGGTCATCAGAAAGGCGAGCGCGGCCAGCGGCAGGTTGAGCCAGAAGATCACCCGCCAGTCGAGGTGCTCGCTGATGATCCCGCCGAGCACCGGCCCCGCGACGCTCGCGATCGCCCAGGTACCCGAGATGTAGAACACGAAGCGCCCGCGCTCCTTGGGCGGCACCAGGTCGCCGATCACGGTCTGGGCGAGTGCCATCAACCCGCCGCCCCCCAGGCCCTGGACCGCACGCCCCAGGACGAGCACGAGCATCGAGGGAGCGAGCGCGCACAGCAGGGAGCCGGCGAGGAAAATGCCCATCGCCGTGTAGAGCGTGGTCCGCCGGCCATGGATGTCGGCGAGACTGCCATAGAGGGGTGTCACGGCGGTCGCGGTGAGAAAATAGGCCGAGACGATCCAGGTCAGGTAGCCGGCATCGCCCAGCTCGGCCCCGATCGTGGGGATCGCCGGCGCGACGATCGTCTGATCGAGCGCCGCGAGCAGCATGGCGATCAGCACGCCGATGACGATGCTGCGCCGCTCGGCCTCGGTGACGGCGGTGTAGGCGGCAGCAGCGGTCGACATGGCGGTCTCGTCTGGAGAACGTGATGGGAGCACATGGGACTGCGGCGGCCGGACCCGAGTGAGCCGGCTTGGTGATCCCTCACCTCCACAACCAGGGCGCCGCCGCTTCAGGCCGGTCAGCCGGATCAGCGGTTCTTGAAGGCGGGCTTGCGCTTCTCCACGAAGGCCGCCATGCCCTCCTTCTGGTCCTCGGTCGCAAACATCGAGTGGAACAGCCGCCGCTCGAACTTGAGGCCTTCGCCGAGCGTCGCCTCGAAGGCGCGATTGACCGATTCCTTCGTCATCATCACGATCGGAAGCGAATGGGACGCGATCCGCTCGGCCATCTTCAGGGCTTCGGTCATGAGCTCAGAGGCGGGTACCACGCGGGAAACCAGCCCCGAGCGCTCGGCCTCCTCCGCCTTCATGCGCCGCCCGGTCAGGCACAGCTCCATCGCCTTCGACTTGCCGACCGCGCGGGTCAGGCGCTGCGTGCCGCCTGCGCCCGGCATGATGCCCAGACCGATCTCCGGCTGACCGAACTCAGCCGTATCGGCTGCAATGATGATGTCGCACATCATGGCGAGCTCGCAGCCGCCGCCGAGCGCGAAGCCAGCGACCGCCGCGATCACTGGCTTCCTGCAGCGCGCGACCCGGTCCCAGGAACCGATGAAATCCTCGCGGTAGACGTCCATGTAGGATTTCGACTGCATCTCCTTGATGTCGGCGCCGGCAGCGAAAGCCTTCTCCGAGCCGGTGATGACGATGGCGCCGATCTGGTCGTCGCCTTCGAATTGATCGAGCGCGGCGCCCAGCTCGGCGATCAGCTGGTTGTCGAGTGCATTCAGTGCCTGGGGCCGGTTGAGCGTGACGAGCCCGACCTTACCTCTCGTCTCCGCGATGATCGTCTCAGTGGCCATGCCTGGCTCCCCCTTCGATTCTGGTGTCAGTTGCGAATGCTGGTACTGCCGGCGCCTCGTCCCGCGCCATCGCTGCTGCCTCAATGCGCTGCCTCCCAGTTATCGGCCGCCTTGGCGTCGACCTTCAGCGGCACTTTCAGCCGCAACAGCGGCTCGGGTGCGCCTTCCATCACCTGGCGCGCGAGCGCCATGGTCTTGTCGATCTCGGCGTCGGGCGCCTCGAAGATCAGCTCGTCGTGCACCTGCAGCAGCATCCGCGCCGAAAGCCGGGCAGCTGCGAGCGCGCCCGGCACCCGCACCATCGCACGGCGGATGATGTCGGCGGCGCTCCCCTGGATCGGCGCATTGATCGCCGCCCGCTCGAGGAATCCGCGCATGGAAGGGTTCTTGGTGTTGATCTCGGGGAAATGGATGCGGCGGCCGAAGATGGTGGTGACGCAGCCCTTGGCATGGGCTTCCGCCTTGGTCTTCTCCATGTAGTCGCGGATGCCGGGGAAGCGGCGGAAATAGGTCTTGATGTAGTCGGACGCCTCCTCGCGCGAGATCGAGAGCTGGTTTGCGAGCCCGAACGCCGAGATGCCGTAGATGATGCCGAAATTGATGGCTTTCGCGCGCCGGCGCACCTCCGACGGCATGCCTTCGATCGGCACCCCGAACATCTCGGACGCCGTCATCGCGTGGATGTCGAGCCCGTCGTCGAAGGCCTTCTTCAGTTGCGGGATCTCGGCCACATGGGCGAGCACGCGCAGCTCGATCTGCGAATAGTCGGCCGAGATCAGCCGGTGGCCCTTCTCCGCGATGAAGGCGGTCCGGATCTCGCGGCCTTCCTTGGTGCGTACGGGGATGTTCTGCAGGTTGGGATCGGTCGAGGCAAGGCGCCCGGTCGAGGTCGCGGCCATGGCGTAGGAGGTATGGATGCGGCCGGTCTCGGGATCGATGAAGCCGGGCAGCGCATCCGTGTAGGTGGATTTCAACTTCGACAGCTGGCGCCACTCGAGCATGGTGTTGAGGAGCTTGCGCGCCTCGTCGGGCACCTCCTCGTTGGCCGCGAGCTCATCCAGCAGACCTGCACGGGTCTCCCACTGGCCACTCTTGGTGCGCTTGCCCCCCGGCAGATTGAGCTTGTCGAAAAGGAGCTCGCCGAGCTGCTTGGGCGAGCCGAGATTGAACTCGTGGCCGGCCAGCAGCTTCACCTCGTCCTCGAGCCGGGCGATCCGTTGCGCGAAGCTGGCCGAGAGCCGCGACAGGATCGCGCGGTCGACCTTGATGCCCGCCCGCTCCATCTCGACGAGGACCGGCACCAGCGGGCGCTCGAGCGTCTCGTAGACGCTCGTCATGTGCTCGGCCGCAAGCCGCGGCTTCAGGATGCGCCACAGCCTGAGCGTCACATCGGCGTCCTCGGCGGAATACTCGGTCGCGTCCTTCACCGGTACTTTGTCGAAGGTCCGCTCCTCTTTCTTGCCTGTCACCACCGATTTGCCGATCACCTGCTTGAAAGCGATCGGAGTGTGACCGAGGTGGCGCTCGGAAAGCTCGTCCATGCCATTGCCGCCCTTGCCCGCATCGAGCACGTAGGAGAGCAGCATGGTGTCGTCGATCGGGCTGATAGCGACGCCGTAGCGGCGCATCACCAGCGCGTCGTATTTGAGGTTCTGCCCGATTTTCAGCGTGGCCGCGTCCTCGAGCAAGGGTTGCAGGCGGTCGAGCGCATCTCGCAACGGCACCTGCTCGATGCGGCTGGCCGCGCCGGCGAAATCGAAGCCGTCGCCTGCCTTGTGCTGCAGCGGCACATAGCAGGCCTTGCCCGGCACGATCGCGAGCGCCACACCGACGAGGCTCGCCCGCATGGCGTCGAGCGAATCCGTCTCGGTGTCGAAACAGACGAGGCCTGCCTCGCGAGCTTGCGCGATCCAGTCCTCGAGGCGTGCAAGCGTCGTCACGGTCTCGTAGCTTGCGCGATCGATCGGCAGGGCGCGCATCTCGGCGCGTTGCCGATCGGCGGCGCCTGCAGGTGTGCCCACTCCGTTCGGCTTGCCCTGGACCCCGGCGTCGGCGGTCTTCACACTCGAGCCGACACTGCGCTCGAGCGGCGGCGGCACCTCCGCGCCCAGGCTCTCCGCGACACGCTTCGTCAGCGTGTTGAACTCCATCTCCCTGAGGAAGCCGATCAGCGCCTGCGGATCGGCATCGGCAAGGCCCATTCCGGCGAGTTCCACCTCGACTGGAACGTCGACTTTCAGGCGCACCAGCTCGCGCGACATGCGGGCCATGCCGGCGTTCTCGATCAGCTTCTCGCGGCGCTTGGGCTGCTTGATCTCGGACGCCCGCGCCAGCAGCGTGTCGAGGTCGCCGTACTCCTTGATCAGCTCCGCCGCCGTCTTGATGCCGATCCCCGGCACGCCCGGCACGTTGTCGGCCGAATCGCCCGCGAGCGACTGCACGTCGACCACCTTCTCGGGCGGCACGCCGAACTTCTCGATCACCTCGTCGCGGCCGATGCGGCGGCTCTTCATCGGGTCGAACATGGCGATGCCGGGCTCGACCAGCTGCATCAGGTCCTTGTCGGAGGAGACGATCGTCACGTCGCCGCCGGCCGCCAGCGCCTGTCGGGCGTAGGTGGCGATCAGGTCGTCGGCCTCGAACCCCTCCTGCTCGATGCAGGCGACGTTGAAGGCCTTGACCGCGTCGCGGATGAGGGGGAACTGGGGAACCAGCTCCTCGGGCGCCGGTGGGCGGTGGGCCTTGTAGTCCTTGTAGATTTCGTTGCGGAAACTCTCACGGCCCGCGTCCAGAATGACCGCGATGTGGGTCGGCTTGTCGGATTCCTTGGAATCACGGAGCAGCTTCCACAGCATCTGGCAGAAGCCGTGCACCGCTCCGACCGGCAGCCCGTCCGAGGGCCGCGACAGAGGCGGCAGCGCATGGAAAGCGCGAAAAATATAGCCCGAGCCGTCGATCAGGAACACGTGGCTGCCCTTGCCCACCGGCTCGGCGGCCGAGGAGCGATGATTGGCGGCGGCGTGCTTGCTGACGCGGGGGTTGGCGGTGTCGGTCATGGCAGGGACTATAGGGCGGGGAAGCGCGCTGGGCGAGGGGTAGGTGAGTGCGGACCGCGGTTGCATCGAACGCTGCACGTGCGCGGTCGCCCATTCCATGTTAGGGAGCTCCGATGTCCGACACTCTCGACGCCACGATCATCGTACACCCATCCCCGACTCCGACCGAAGGGGAGCTACGCGCATGGGAATCACTGCCGCGCGAGGAGCAGGTGCGTCTGCTGCGTCAGGCGCTCGCACATCCCGACTGCGCAAATGCCACGGACGCGACGATGAGCGACATCCTCGCCGAGGCCCGTGCCCGCGTGGACGGCCGCGGCGGTGGGTGAGTACAGGATCTCCGTCAGGGCGCGAGCGGATTTGCTCGCCATCTATTCCTTCACGGAGGAGAAGTTCGGCCGCTATCAGGCGGAACCCGCCCCCACCGCGATCCGGGCGATATCGCTCATGATGCGGTTCAAGACGAAATCCTTGGGCGTGTAGATCGCCGCAACGCCAAAACCCTTCAAGGTGGCCGCGTCCTCCGCCGGGATGATGCCGCCCACGACCACCGGCACGTCGTCGAGGCCTGCGCCCCGCATCCGCTCCATCACGTCACGCACCAGCGCCACATGGCTGCCCGACAGGATCGACAGCCCGACCACGTGCACGCCTTCCTCCAGCGCCGCGTTCACGATCTGGGTCGGCGTCAGGCGGATGCCCTCGTAGACGACCTCCATGCCGCAGTCGCGGGCGCGCACGGCGATCTGCTCGGCCCCGTTCGAGTGGCCGTCGAGCCCGGGCTTGCCGACCAGCAGCTTCAGCCGCCGCCCTAGCGTCTTCGATGCCGCCTCGACCTCGGTCCGGACTGCGATCACGCCCGCGCCATCGCCGTGCGCGGCCGCCTTGCCGAGCCCGGTCGGCGCGCGGTACTCGCCGAACACCTGTCTGAGCGCCCCGCCCCACTCGCCCGTCGTCACGCCGGCCTTGGCGCAGTCTATCGAGGGCCCCATGATGTTGCGGCCCTCCTTTGCGGCCGCTTCGAGCGCGCCGAGTGCCGCCTTCACTGCCGCCCCGTCACGCGCTGCCCGCCAGGCGACCAACCGCTCGACCTGCCCCTCCTCCACGCCCTCCGGGATGGTCAGGATCGCGCCTTCGCCTGTCGACAGCGGCGACGGCTCGCTTTCGGTAAAACGGTTGACGCCCACGACCACCTGCTCGCCCGATTCGATGCGGGCAAGGCGCGCGCTGTTCGACTCGACCAGCCGGCGCTTCATGGTGGCGATGGCGGCAACCGCCCCCCCCATCTCCTCGATTGCAGCCAATTCCGCGCGTGCGGCTGCCTTCAGCTCGGCGACCTTGCCCGCGATCACGGGCGAGCCGTCGAAGATGTCGCCATACTCGAGCAGGTCGGTCTCGTAGGCGAGGATCTGCTGCATCCGGAGCGACCATTGCTGGTCGAAAGGGCGCGGCAGGCCGAGCGCCTCGTTCCAGGCCGGCAATTGCACGGCGCGGGCCCGCGCGCGCGTCGACAAGGTCACTGCCAGCATCTCGATCAGGATGCGGTAGACGTTGTTCTCGGGCTGCTGCTCGGTGAGGCCCAGCGAATTGACCTGCACGCCGTAGCGGAACAGCCGGTGCTTCGCCTCGGTGACGCCATAACGCTCGAGCAGGATCTCGTCCCACAGCTCGGTGAACGCGCGCATCTTGCAGATCTCGGTCACGAACCTGAGCCCCGCATTGACGAAGAACGAGATGCGGCCTGCCACGCCCGCGAAATCGGCGTCCGCGACCTCCCCCGACGCTTTCACCGCGTCGAGCACGGCGATAGCGGTCGCGAGCGCGAACGCCAGCTCCTCGGTCGGGGTCGCGCCCGCTTCCTGCAGGTGATAGGAGCAGACATTGGTCGGGTTCCAGCGCGGCGTCTCGCGCGTCGAGAACACGATCGTGTCCTTGATCAGCCGCATCGACGGTTCTGGGGGGAACACATAGGTGCCGCGCGAGAGATATTCCTTGATGATGTCGTTCTGAGTGGTGCCCTGGAGCTTGCCGCGCGCCACCCCCTGCTCGTCGGCGAGCGCCACGTACAGCGCGAGCAGCCACGCCGCCGTCGCATTGATCGTCATCGACGTGTTCATCTCGGCGAGCGGGATGCCGGCGAGCAGCGTGCGCATGTCGCCCAGATGGGAGACCGGCACGCCGACCTTGCCGACCTCGCCACGGCTGAGCGGGTGGTCGCTGTCATAACCCGTCTGCGTCGGCAGATCGAAGGCGATCGAGAGGCCCGTCTGGCCCTTGCCGAGGTTGTTCCGATAGAGGGCGTTGGACGCCGCCGCCGTCGAATGCCCGGCATAGGTGCGAATGAGCCAGGGTTTTTCCGGCGTCATCGGATCGGCTTTGGCCATGGCGTCACGCCTCCGCGGAAGATTCGTGGCCGAGCCTAGCATTGTGCGGTGCGGGAAGGGAGAGGGAGCGCCGCTCGATGGTGGGTCGTAGGGCGGATCAGGCGCTCTTTGCGCCGCAATCCGCCGACGGGGGCGCGTGCCGAACCCGATCGGGCGCGGCGGAATACGCTGCGTTCTCAAGAAACACATCCTGGCATCACCCGTCATCCCGGACGCCGCGCCAGCGGCGATCCGGGATCTTGGCCACGGGCGCGGCATCTGTAGCCGAGATCCCGGATCAAAGCCTTCGGCTTTGTCCGGGATGACGGGTGAATGGGTGTGCGCGAGACGTTTCCTCAAACACGCATGCCGGCGCAGCCGGTTGAAGAGCTATTCCGCCCTACAGCTTCCTCCCCTTCACCAGGATCCCCGGATACTTCTTGCCGCTGTCGCCCACGAAGGTGATGGTCGGGGGCGTGGCGTCCGGGTCGGCTTCGACGGCGTAGCAGGACCAGCCGTCGGACGGTGGCCAGCTCGAGCAGTATTTGTCGCCCTGCACGCGCCAGCGGCCAGCCGATGGCGCCTCGCCCGGCCCTTGGTAGGTGGTGCTGCCGGTGGGATCGAAGTACTGCAGCGAGCGGCCCTTGGTCGCTTCGCCGTCGACCGTGCTACCCTTCAGCAGGGCCTCGATCTCCGCGCCGGCAAGCGTCCGCTCGGCGGCCTGGGTGGCGGCCGGAAGGCCAAGGGCGACGACAGCCACACAGGCTCCCGGCATGAAAGCACGCATACGCGATCTCCTCATGCCGGCGCACAATCCTTCGCACGCGCATGCCGCGTCGTCGATGCCGGGGACTTGACGAGCTTGCCGGCCGGCCGCACCGGGCGTCTCACCAGCTCGCCGCCACAATTGGGGCATTTGCCGCCCAGCCGGGTCTCGACGCAATCCGCACAGAACGTGCATTCGAACGAGCAGATGCGGGCATCGCGCGCCTCGGGCGGCAGATCCTTGCCACAGCATTCGCAGTCGGGTCTGAGCTCCAGCATCGGTCCTCCGAACAGTAAAGGCGCCCCAGCATAGCCACTGGAGCGCCCGTATCTAGCGAAGTCAACCTGCTTGGCGCCTACCGCCGGTCGCGCCGGGGCGGACGGCTGTCGCGGCCACCGCCGCCACTGCGCTCGCGCCGCTCGCCGCCACCGCCGCGATCCTCGGGCTCACCTTCGGCGCGCGGCTCCTCGGGCAGCTCCTGGCCCGTTGCCTGATCGATGATCTTCATGGAGAGGCGGACCTTGCCGCGATCATCGAAGCCCAAGAGCTTGACCCAGACCTCCTGGCCTTCGCTCACCACCTCGCCAACCGTTGCCGGCCGTCCGCGCGAGAGTTGCGAGATATGCACGAGCCCGTCCTTGGCGCCGAAGAAGTTCACGAAGGCGCCGAACTCGACGACCTTCACCACCTTGCCCTTGTAGATCACGCCGACCTCGGGCTCCGACACGATCTCGCGGATGCGCCTCAAAGCGCCCTCGATCGACTCGCGCTTGGCGCCGGCGACCTTGACCGTTCCATCGTCCTCGATGTCGATCTTGGCGCCGGTCTCCTCGACGATGCCGCGGATGACCGAGCCTCCCGACCCGATCACCTCGCGGATCTTGTCGACCGGGATCTTGATGGTCTCGATCCGCGGCGCGTGCTCGCCGAGCTCGGAGCGGGCAGTCGAAAGCGCCCGCGACATCTCGGAAAGGATGTGCAATCGGCCGCCGCGCGCCTGATCGAGCGCGATTCCCATGATCTCCTCGGTGATGCCGGTGATCTTGATGTCCATCTGCAGCGAGGTCACGCCCTCGGACGTGCCGGCCACCTTGAAGTCCATGTCGCCCAGATGATCCTCATCGCCCAGGATGTCGGACAGCACCGCGAACTCCGACCCCTCCTTGATCAGGCCCATGGCGATGCCCGCGACCGGCCGCTTCAGCGGCACGCCCGCATCCATCAGCGCGAGCGAGGTGCCGCAAACCGTCGCCATCGAGGACGAGCCGTTCGACTCGGTCACCTCGGAGACGACGCGCAGCGTGTAGGGGAATTGCGCGGCATCGGGCAGCATCGGATGGATCGCCCGCCAGGCGAGCTTGCCGTGACCGATCTCGCGCCGGCCGGGCGAGCTCATGCGACCGACCTCGCCCACCGAGTAGGGAGGAAAGTTGTAGTGCAGCAGGAAGGTTTCCTTGTAGGTGCCCTCCAGCGCGTCGATGTATTGCTCGTCCTCGCCGGTGCCAAGCGTCGCGACCGCGATCACCTGGGTCTCGCCCCGGGTGAAGATCGCCGAGCCATGCGTGCGCGGCAGCACGCCGACCTGACATTCGATCTGACGGACCGTTTTGGTGTCGCGGCCGTCGATACGCTTGCCGGTCTTCAGGATCGCGCCGCGCACGATGTCCTTCTCCAGCGTCTTGAAGGCTTCCGCGAGCTGGGTCTTCTCTCCCGCCGCGTCGTCACCCGGCTTCAGCTCGGCCATCACCTTCGCCTTGGCTTCGGCGACCTTGGCCTGGCGCACCTGTTTCTCGGAGACGGCGTAGGCCGCCTCCAGCTCGGCTTTCGCGATTTCGGCGACGCGCGGTCCGTACTTCGATTTCACGGCGGCCTTGGTCTCCCACGGCTCCTTGGCGGCGCGCTCGGCAAGCCTGATGATCGCGTCGATCACCGGCTGGAAACCGCGATGCCCGACCATGACGGCTTCCAGCATCTGCGCTTCCGACAGCTCCTTGGCTTCCGATTCGACCATCATCACCGCATCGCCCGTGCCAGCGACGACGAGATCGAGCGCACTCTCCTTCATCTCGTCGACCATCGGATTCAGCACGAACTGGCCGTTGATGAAGCCGACCCGCGCGGCGCCGATCGGCCCGAGGAACGGCAGGCCCGAAATCGTCAGCGCGGCAGAGGCCGCAACCAGGCCGACGATGTCGGGATCGTTCTCGAGATCATGCGACAGCACGGTTACGACGACCTGGGTCTCGTTCTTGTAGCCGGAGGCGAACAGTGGCCGGATCGGCCGATCGATCAGGCGGGAGACCAGCGTCTCCTTCTCGGTCGGGCGACCTTCGCGCTTGAAGTAGCCGCCCGGGATCTTGCCCGCGGCGTAGGTCCGCTCCTGGTAGTTGACCGTCAACGGGAAGAAATCGATCCCGGGCTTGGGCTCGCGGGCCCCGACGACCGTCGCGAGCACGCTGGTTTCGCCGTATTGCGCGAACACGGCGCCATCGGCCTGACGCGCAAGGCGTCCCGTTTCGAGCTTCAGCGGTCTGCCGCCCCACTCGATTTCCACTTTCTGAATTTTGAACATTCGCTATCTCGGTTTTCGGACTGGCGCTCGTCTCGCGCCTCGAGGCACGCCTCGCGGATCGAGACATGCCGTATGTGGCCGCGCGATTGGCGGCCCAAGTGCCGGCCCGCTCAATCGGCGACCCGGTTTTCCGATCGGTTGGTTACACGATGACAGCGGCGCATGCCGATCGGCTCATGCCCCCATGCCATGGCGGACATCGCACCCATGCCGAGTGCGATGCGGACGGTGATCGGCGTGAGGCTCGATCAGCGCCGGATGCCGAGCCGCTCGATCAGCTTCTGGTAGCGGGGCACGTCGCGCGACTTCACGTAGTCGAGCAACTGGCGCCGCTGGCTGACCATCTTGAGCAGGCCGCGCCGTGAATGATTGTCCTTCACGTGCGACTTGAAGTGCTCGGTCAAGTTGGTGATGCGCTCGGTGATGATCGCCACCTGCACCTCCGGAGAGCCGGTATCGCCCTCCTTCTGCGCGTATTCCTTGATCACGGATTGCTTGCGTTCTGCTGTAATCGACATCGGATTTCCCTGGTTTCGCCCCCGTTTGCCTCGGACCCGCGAGACTAGTCGGAGTAGTTGAACACACGAGTTGGCCAGAACTCTCCCTGCCGGATCTCTCCGACTGCGACGAGAGTGCCGCGCAACATGCCGTAGGCGGGCCCTGTCTGGATTGGGCTTCCTGCTCCGCGAAGGAGCACGGGCTGGCCCCGTTTGAGCCGCAAGGCATCCGAGTTGCCGAAGGAGAGCGCCAGGATGTCGTCCAGCGCGGCTTCAACGGGTTTCAGGATGCCGGTCAATGGCTCGCGGCCCGCGTCACTATGGCCGAGTTGCTCTAGGCTTTCCAGCGAAATCGCGTCGGTCTCGCCGAACGGTCCGACGCGCGTGCGGCGCAGCGCGATGATGTGACCGTGACACCCCATCCGCCGGCCCATGTCGCGTGCGAGGGCGCGGACATAGGTGCCCTTGCCGCATCTGGCTTCGAATACGGCAGTCGAAGCGTCGGGCTGCTCGATCAGATCGAGGCTGTCGATCCTGACCTGACGGGCCGCGAGCTCGAACGCTTCCCCATCCCGCGCCAGATCGTAGGCGCGTGCGCCCTCGACCTTCACGGCGGAATATTGCGGCGGCACCTGCTGGATGTCGCCGACGAAGGCCGCGGCTGTCGCCTCGATCGTGGTCCGGTCCGGGCGTCGCTCGCTGCTGGCCGTCGCTTGCCCGTCGCTGTCGTCGGTATCGGTTTCCTCGCCCCAGCGCACCGTGAAACGGTAGCACTTGGTGCCATCGACGATGTAGGGCACCGTTTTCGTGGCTTCCCCGAAGGCGATCGGCAAAATACCTGTCGCGAGCGGATCGAGGGTTCCGGCATGTCCGGCCTTGCGGGCATCGAACAGCCGTTTCACGCGCGCAACCGCGCTCGTGGAGGTGAGCCCCTGGGGCTTGTCGAGCACGAGCCAGCCGTGGACGGGAGAGCCCTTCTTCTTGCGCATGGGTTCCTGTCTGCTGTCAGCTCTTGCGGGCGGCTGCGGAGGGCGCGGGGAGATCGCGCACGACCTCGTCGGATTGCAACAGCCGATCGATCCGCTCCGCCTCGGTAAACGTCTCGTCCGCGAGAAAGCGGATTTCCGGAGCGAATTTGAGGTTCACCCGGCGCGAGATCTCGCCACGAATGTACTTCTTGTGACTGTTGAGCGCACCCAGCACTTCATCCAGCCCGATCCCCCCGAGCGGCATCACATAGGCGGTTGCGAGCCGCAGATCAGGGCTCATCCGCACCTCCGGCACCGTGATCACGTGCCTCGCGATCACGTCGTCGTGGATCTCGCCGCGCGCGAGCATCTCGGCCAGCTTATGCCGGACGGTCTCGCCGACGCGGAGTTGCCGTTGGGATGGTGGCTTGGTAGCTATGGCTCGGCTCGCAATGGGTTCTGGGTGTTAGGTGTTAGGTGTT
>JANPDA010000184.1:0-27504 GCA_031431235.1 Hyphomicrobiaceae bacterium | reverse complement strand
ATAGAGCTCGGTTTGCGTCGTTTTTAGCTGCGCTCAACGCTTGCTACAGGTGTGTTCTGGTTCCGAATACCTTGCTCCTTGGTTGTTGATGGTCTTGAGCCGTGCGAAACCCTACATCACACGCCGACCGCTATCGGCATGCCAAGCCTCGCCTGATCACAAAGCGCGTTGGCGCGGCATCGACCTCGGAATGCGTTGGGTTTCGCTGCGCTCAACCCAACCTACAGGTGACGTAAATCTTGCCCAATGAATGTAGGTTGGGTTGAGGCCGGACTTGATCCGGCCGAAACCCAACATCACACGCCGACGACTAGCCGCATGCCGAGCCTCCCCGGATCACAATGCGCGTTGGCGCGGCATCGACCTCGGAATGCGTTGGGTTTTGCTGCGCTCAACCCAACCTACGTGAGCCCAACCTACAGCGCGTAGGGCGGAATAGTAGTAGCCCTGTAGGTTGGGTTGAGCGCAGCGAAACCCAACATCACGGTGCAATCGAGCCAATGTTGGGTTTCGCCCGGGCCGAGCCCGGGCTCAACCCAACCTACAGGTCACTCTTTGCCCGCGGACGGCGGCAGCTTGGGCCGCGCGTCGGAGCCCCATTCGGGCATGTAGACGCCCCGCTCGACCCACGTCCCGAACGTCGAGAACGGCCAGTCGCGCGGCGCCTTGGCGAGGCCGTGGGCGACGGGATTGTAATGGATGTAGTCAAGGTGCGCACCGAAATCGTCGTCGTCGCGGATCACGTGCTCCCAGTAGCGCCTCTGCCAGACGGCCTGCTCGCCCTTGCTCTCCCTGCTCACCGAGCGCGGCGGCGCGGGGTGCTCCTTCAGGTAAAGCCGCGTAAACGTGCTCTTCACGAGGCGCAGCCGCCGCTCAAAGGCAGCGTCGCCCTCGGGGAGCTGCCAGATCATGTGCATGTGCTCGGGCAGGATAACCTCCGCCTCGATCTCGAAGGGATGGCGCGAGCGCACGTGCGCTTCAGCGTGCCAGAGAAGCGCCACGGCAGCGGGATCGGAGAAGATCGGGCGGCGGCCCTCTGTCACGAGCGTGAAGAAGTAGCTCGCGCCTTCGATGCGGAAGCGGCGGTAGCGCATGATAGAGCCTGTTGGGTTTCGACCGGATCAAGTCCGGCCTCAACCCAACCTACACGATCAGACCCCGCCCCGCACTTATCCCCGTCTCCGCCAACGCGCCTACACTCCCCCGATCCCCACCACGCAGGGGCCGGAAACGCGCGCTGGCGTCACGGTGGCGGGGAGCGTCGGCAAGGGCCGGGACCTAGGCTATCCCGGGTCCGGCTGCCGTCTGGGCGAGTGGGGGTGCCACGGCCCAGACTACTCTCCGCCAGGGATTCAGCGGAGCCGGGAGCCGGAAGGCACCCGATGGCGGCGGAAACACCCTTCCGGCAGCGGCGGAGCGGTTTCGGCCGCATCCGAAAATATCATCAGGGCCGGACCGCTCCGCTCCCTCGTCGCGCTCCCCAATCCCCCGGCAGCCGGCCGCGGGGATGTCGGTGCTGTTCAAGTTCGCGTGACGTCGCGCGGTCGTCATCGGCTGCGGCTCCAAGTGCGCTACGATCCGGCAGGGCCTAGTGGCCAACGGCAAACGCCCAACCGGAGTCGACCAACATGCTGACACTGAACCGTCGCGACCTCATCGTTTCCGCCGCCGGCGCCGCGCTCGCGCTCGGGCTCGACCGGCGCGTGACGTTCCTGGGTGCCTCGCCTGCCTCGGCCGCGGCAATAGTCGATCAGGGCTTCCACCGCTTCCAGGTCGGTGATGTCGAGATGACCGCGCTCTACGACGGGTTGTGGGAGAAACCGCACGACCCCAATTTCATCGAGGGCGTCTCGATCGAGCAGACGAAGGCAGCACTTGCGGCCGGCGGGCTGCCAACCGATGCGATCCGCATCCCGTTCACGGCGATGGCGGCCAGGATCGGCGACAAGACGGTGCTGTTCGACGCGGGCACCGGCGGACAGCTTGCACCCTCGGCCGGGCTGATGCGGGGCAAGAGCCTCGCCGCCGCCGGCATCGACCCGGCCGCCGTCTCGGCGGTCCTCATCACCCATTTCCATCCCGACCACATTTTCGGCCTGATGGAGAAGGAGACCAATGCGCCACTCTTCCCCAATGCCGAGGTCGTGGTCGCGGCCAAGGAATACGGCTTCTGGACCGACCCCGCCCTGATCGCCAGATTGCCGCAGAGCGCGCAGGGACTGGCCAAGCGCATCCAGACCGTTTTCCCAGGCTGGAAGACGATCCGTCAGGTCGAGGACGGGGCAGAGGTGCTGCCCGGCGTGCGCAGCGTCTCGACCAACGGGCATACGCCGGGCCACACCTCCTAACAGGTCTCCTCGGGCGGCAAGGTGCTCTACGTGCTGGGTGACGTCTCCAACATCCCGGCGTTGTTCCTGAAGAACCCAGGCTGGCATTTTGCCTTCGACAACGATGGTGACATGGCCGAGGCGACGCGGCGCACCATGATGGACCGCGCGATTGCCGAAGGCGCGATGATTGCGTGCTACCACTATCCCTTCCCTGCCGCCGGCACGGTCGAGAAGGATGGCAATGGCTACGCCTTCGTGCCGATCGGGTGATCGGCCGGTGCCAGGCACGTTGATGAGCGTGCTCGGCGCCGCAGCCCCCTATCGTCCGCCTTCGATCCCCTGTAGTCGGGATCGGGGCTGGGATGAAACCGGGAGGCGCGCGATGTCGGCGCTGGTGCAGGCGCTGTGCGTGTTGGGGCTCGGCCTGTTCTGGGGCATCTCGCCGACCTTCTACAAGCTGATGGGCCAGGAGGGCATCCCGATCACGCATGTGATCGGGCTTTCGGGGCTCGGCATCGTGATCGGGCTCGGCTCCGCGCGGCTGTTGCGGGGGCATGGCCTGGCGATCCGGCGCGATGCGCTCCTCTACGGGCTCGGCTGTGGCGTGCTGATGAACGTGCCGTTTGCGCTCGGCCTCTACTTCGCCCGCAACATGCCGATCACCGTGCTCGCGGTCGTGACCTCGACGGCGCCGCTGTGGAGCTATTGCCTCGCACTCCTCTTCGGCAAAGAGCAGCCTGGCGGGCTCAGGATGCTGGCGCTCGGCGTCGGCTTCCTGTCGAGCGCCGTGCTGATCCTCACCCGGCCGGGCGGCGGCCTCGACAACACGAGCCTGCTGTGGGCGCTCGCCGCTTTCATCTGTCCGATCCTCTATGCCTTCTACAATCTCTATGCGTCCCTCGCCTGGCCCGAGAGGATGGACACCATGACCGCAGGGATCGTCGAATCGCTGGCGTCCGCGGTGTTGGTGCTGCCTTTCCTCGTCATGCTCGAGCCGATCCGGGGGATCGCCGATTTCCATTGGGGCTATTGGACGGTTGGCGTCATCACGCTCGTCTGGGTGATCGAGCGCTTCGCCTTTTTCACCATGATCCGCTTCGCCGGGCCGGTGACGACGGTGCAGGCGGTCTATGTGTCCTCGCCCGCCGCCGTGCTGTTCGGGGTGCTGTTGTTCGGCGAGCAGGCCGATGGCTGGCTGTGGGCGAGCCTCGCACTGCTGCTGGTCGCACTCTGGATCAACAACCGGGCGCTCAAAGGCACACGCTGATCAGTTGTCCCGGCGCGGCGTGGAGGAGAGGACGACACCGAGGATGAGCAGCGCCCCGCCAGCCAGGCTCGCCGGCGCCAGGCTCTCACCCAGCAGCACGGCTGCGAGCACCACCGCCGCCAGTGGCTCCATCAGTGTCAGCACACTGGCCGTCGTCGCCTCGGTGTTGCGCATGCCGCGGAAGTAGAGGGCATAGGCGAGCGCCGTGGGCACCAATGCAAGGAAAGCGAGTGGCGCGAGATCGCCGCGGGCCGGTGTTTGGCCCTGCAGCAGCGCGAGCGGGGCAAGCGCGACCGCGCCGATCGCAAAACCGTAGACGACGAAGGCCGCCGGATCGACGTCGCGCGCAAAGCGGCGGCCTGCGACGGTGAAGGCGGCATAGGTCAGCGCTGCGCCGAAGGCGAGCGCGAGCCCCAGCGGGCGCGCAGCCACACCCTCTACCGGCAGGCCGACGATGAGGCCGACACCCGCAAGCCCGAGCATGAGGCCAATGATCGTCCGAGGTCCCGGCCGCTCGCTGAGCAGCAGAAACGACAGAATGGCAACCAATGGCGGCGCGCCGCAGATCGCGATCAGCACAGCGAGCGAGACCCCGATCTGCGCGACGGCGCCATAGAAAGTCACCTGATAGAGCGCCATGGTGAGGCCGATGGCAGCGAGCCCCGGCAGCGATCGCCGCTCGATCGCCCACCACCGGGTCTGCCCCGGTAGGACGAGCATCAGGATAGCCAGCGCTGGCGAAGCCATCGCGAGCCGCCAGAAGCCGACGCCCAGGCCATCGAGCGCTCCGCCATCGATGATGTGCTTGGCGACGACGCCATGCGTGCCCCAGAGCAGTGCCGCAGCGGCAATGAGCAGGGGAGCGAGGGTGGCCGATATCCGGTGCAAAGGTCCCGCCACTATCCGAGCATCGTTGCCGCCGCCTGCTCCAGGTCATGCGCCAGATCCTCAGTAGCCTCCAGACCGACCGACAGGCGCAGCAGATTGTCGCCGATGCCGAGCTCGGCTCGGGCAGCCGGAGTCAGGCGCTGATGGGTGGTCGTGGTCGGATGGGTGACGAGGCTCTTGGCGTCCCCCAGATTGTTGGAGATTTTCACGATCCTCAGCGCATTGACGAAGCGGAACGCCTCGCGCTTTGCCCCCTCGACCTCGAATGCGATCATGGTGCTGCCTCCCGTCATCTGCCGGCGGGCAAGGCCGGCCTGCGGATGATCGGCGCGGCCTGGGTAGATCACACGAGCGATGCCTTTCATGCCAGCGAGCCGGTCGGCGAGGCGGGCAGCCGTCGCGGTCTCGGCCTGAACGCGGATCGGCAGAGTCTCGAGCCCTTTCAGCAGCACCCAGGCATTGAACGGGCTCAACGACGGCCCGGTCTGGCGGATGAACATCTGCAGATGGTCGGCGACATACTTCGCCGAGCCGAGCACCACGCCGCCGAGGCACCGGCCCTGACCGTCGATGTGCTTGGTCGCCGAATAGACGACGACGTCGGCGCCGAGCCGCAACGGCTTCTGCAGCAGCGGCGTCGCGAACACGTTGTCGACGACGACGATGGCGCCAGCCGCATGCGCGATCTCCGCGACCCCCTCGATATCGACGAGCTCGAGCGTCGGATTGGCCGGCGTCTCGAAGAAGGCGATCCTGGTGTTGGGCCGCATCGCGCGCTTCCAGGCATCGAGATCGCGGCCATCGACCAGCGTCGAGGCGATGCCCAGGCGTGGGCACAGATCCTCGACCACATAGCGGCAGGACCCGAACATGGCGCGCGCCGCAACGATATGATCGCCAGCCTTCAGATAGCAGAGCAGCGCCGCCGTCACCGCTGCCATGCCGGTTGCGGTCGCCCGTGCCGCTTCCGCTCCCTCCATCAGCCGCATCCGCTCCTCGAGCATGGTGACGGTCGGATTGCCGAAGCGGGAGTATTGGTAGCCGGGGTCCTCGTTCTTGAAGCGGGCTTCGGCCTGCTCGGCCGAGGCATAGACGAAGCCTTGCGTCAGGAACAGGGCTTCGGACGTTTCCCCGAACTGCGAGCGCAGCGTGCCGCCATGCACGAGCAGCGTCTCGGGCGAAAGCTCGGCATTGTCCGACGGAGGCTTGGGCATGAGCGGCCCCTGTTTAGCGAGTTGTTTTACGTGGCTGCAAGCCGGCCGGCCAAATCACCACGGCAGTCGATGGTGGGGGAATAAGCCGGACCGGCGGGTTGGCGTCAAGGGGATTGTGGGGCATGTAGCGGCGGAGGGCGGGTTAGGCCAAGCCGTAACCCGCCATCGGAGTGCACCAATGGCGGGATACGCTGCGCTATCCCGCCCTACACGATTGGCAGAGCTACGGATATGGCGACCAGAGGCAAGTCGAGTGCAAACCAGAAGTCCGGCCCAGCCGGCATCCTCCCCGCCCAGGCGATCCGCGGCCTCATCGCCGACGGCGCACTCCGCCTCGCCATCCCGCCCGAGCCCGGCCAGATCCAGCCCGCCAGCATCGATCTGCGGCTCGGCCGCCGCGCGCTCAGGGTGCGGGCGAGCTTCCTGCCGGGGCGTGGCGCCAAGGTCGTCGACAAGCTCACCGATCTCACCCTGCACGAACTCGACATCACGCAAGGTGCCGTGTTCGAGACCGGCTGCGTCTACATCGTGCCGCTGCTGGAGGGCCTCACGCTACCCGCTGCGATCTCCGCGTCGACCAACCCGAAGAGCTCGACCGGCCGCCTCGACGTGTTCACCCGCGTGATCGCCGACGGCGTTGCCGCCTTCGACCAGATCCCGGCAGGCTACAACGGCCCGCTCTATGCCGAGATTTGTCCGCAGACCTTCCCCATCGTCGCGCGACAAGGCTCGAAACTCTCCCAGATCCGGTTCCGCACCGGCAACCCGCGCGAGAGCGACGACACCCTTCGGAAGTTGCAAGCCGAGCATCTGCTGGTCTCGGGCGGTCGCGCCGACATCGATGACGGCGTCGCGCTGTCGGTCGACCTGAAGGGCGATGCGTCGGGGCTCGTCGGCTACCGGGCCAAGCGCCACACCGGCGTCGTCGATGTGGATGCGCCCGCTTCCTGCGACACGCTCGACTACTGGGAGCCGATCCGCGCGCGGGGCGCTCCCCGCCTCGTGCTCGACCCCGACCAGTTCTACATCCTCGCCTCCAAGGAAGCCGTGCACATTCCGCCCACGCACGCGGCCGAGATGATGCCGTTCAATCCTCTCGTGGGCGAGTTCCGCGTGCACTATGCGGGTTTCATGGACCCGGGCTTCGGGCATGCGGCGGCCGGTGGCGAGGGCTCGCGGGTCGTGCTGGAGGTCCGCTCGCACAAGGTGCCGTTCATTCTGGAGGACGGCCAGATCATCGGCCGCCTCGTCTACGAGCGCCTGACGGAAGTCCCCGACCAGCTCTACGGCGCGGGGCTCGGCAGCCATTACCAGGCGCAAGGCCTCAAGCTCAGCAAGCATTTCAGATAGGCGCGAGACGGCCATTAACGCTCCGTCAATAATCTCCCCGCTACTGTGACCGTCAGTCTTTGCAAAGGTGTTCACCATGAGCGGGCGTGTGATCGAGCGGGAAATCCTGTCGGCGGCCGGCTATGGCTTGCTGCTGGCGGTCGGCATTGGGGCGACCTTCCTGCTCTACTGGTCGCTGCTGACGAGCGTGCAGATCCTCGCTTCGGGCAGTGGATCGGTGACCGAGGACACCGCCGGCTACGCCTTGTGGGCGACCGGTCTCGTCATCGTGCTCGGCGCCGTGCCGATGCTGCGATTCCTCGTGACCGAGCTGCCCAACCGCATTGCTGCGCTGGTCAGGATTCCAAAGGTTCAGGCCGAATGGCTCGCCCTGTTCGCGCTCGGCGTCGTGCTGCTGTTCCTGGTTTGACCGCGGCTACTGCATCGAGGCATCGATCCCGGTCGCCGCTTCTGGCGGAGGCAGAGCCCCATCGGCAGGCGCCGGTGGCACATAAGCCCCGGGCGGGCAGCCTTGTTGGCGCACCTGCTCGATCTCGGTAACGACGGGGCTGCTCCAAGCGGGTGGCAGCCTGCCGGCATGTTGGCCAGCCGAGCCCAGATGCGCATCGAACTGCTCGCAGGAGCTCGTTGCCGACTCCGCCTGGGCCCACCTGATCTCGGTGATCGCATCGGACCAATCCATGAAGGCCGCGCCCAGCGGCTCGATGCGGCCGGAGCGAAGCACGGATTTCGCCAGCGCATAGTTTTCGCGCCCGCCAGCCACGTTGCCGAGCTGGTAGTCGACCGCGCCGATCGACCGGTAGGCCCCGACCACCTCGTTGTAGTCGGCCGCCTTCTCGGCCGCGACCAGGAAATGGCGCCTGGCGAGCTGGGGCAGGTTCGACTGCATGAGCGTGGATCCGATGGCGATGTGCTCGACCGAGGAGACCTGCTCCGGGATGCTCCAGATGATCTCCGAGGCCTGCTTGGCGAGGATGATGTTCTCCGTGTTGATGAGCGAGGAGAAGCCGGAGAGCACCTGGGCGTCGTTGCGGTAGCGCTGCTGCAGCTCGAGCATCTCGCGCGGCGACTTGCCGAGCCGCAGGATCAACTCGCGCAGCTGGGCGCGGCTCGCCTGGATCTTGCTGTCCGTCGCCTGCAGATAGGAGACGGCGGTGGTTCCGAACGAGAAGATGAGCGCCAGCATGCTGACGAGAGCGGCGCCCTCCTTGTACCAGGGCCTGATGAAGTGCCTCGACTGGACCTGCAGCGAGTCGATCTCCTGTTTCATCGTGGCGAGCGTCTGCTCCAGTTGCTCGGTCATGGCAGCCTCCCGATGTTGCGTGATGCGGCGAGCATACCGCCTCGTTGGCCCGAGATGAAATTCGGTGCAGATCATCCGGGCTCGGCATGGTTCCGGCCGGCGACCGCTCACGCCCTGTTGACGGCCATGATCTTGCATGCGACGCCAGCACCGCCCATCTGCGGTGCACGAGCCGCCGGCGGAGGCCGCACCATCGATTGCGAGGGAGACGAGAATGACGAGAACGCTCATCATGCTTGGCGTGTTGCCGCTGGTCATGGCCGGGATCGCGACGGGACCTGCGGCGGCGGCGATCCGGTGCCAGGGCCCAAACCAGATCATCAATGGGGAAGGGCTGCCGACGCCCTATTGCGAGGACGCCTATCTGGCGCAAGTCGCGCGCGGCTACGGCGTTTCCGTGACCGCCGCCGCAATCCGTGCGAGCTACACCAGGAAGACCCGCGTCTGCGAGCTGATCGGCCACGACAGCCGCCTCTCCAACATCTGCGCCGGCCATCGCCCGGCAGACCGGCGCGGCGGCAAGACGTGGTTTTGAGCACCCGCTCGACAATCGCGAATGTCGTCATCAGCACCATTCTCCGCTAAGAAGGGAGCAAGCCTCTAGCGGAGTGTGGCCATGGCCGTGCGTCTCAGCAAACGCCTTGACATTACTCTCGATGCCGCTGCCCGTGTGGGCTGGCAGCGCGAGGGGGTCGAGATTGCCCCTGAGGCTCTCGTGACCATTGCCACAGCTCGCGCGGCCTTCGAGCGGTTGATCGAGCAGCCCGGCATCGTGATCTATGGTGTGACGTCGGGCTATGGCCAGCGTGCCTGGCAGCGCTTCACCCGCGAGGAGCGGATCGCGCATGCCGCCAAGCCGAGCCTTGCCGCCCAGGCCCACGCGGGCGAGCCCTTTCCCGAGCGTGTTGTCCGGATCATGGTGCTCGCGCGCCTCGCCAATTTCCTCGAAGGCCATGCCGCGGTGCGGCCGAGCCTGGCCGAGACGGTCGCCCGCATGCTCGACGAGGCCCTCCCCGAGGTGCCGCGCGAGGGCGCCATGTGCGCCGGCGAGATCCTGCCGCTGTCCACCCTGTTCGGCGGCGTGCATCAGCGCATCGAGCTGCGCGAGAAGGAAGCGCTCGCGCTCATCAACGGAGCCCCGGTTGCGGCGGCGCTGGCGTCGGATGGAGCGCTGGCGGGCGCGCGCAGGCTGGCGCTTGCCGAGGAAATCTTCGCCCTCTCGGCGGAAGCCTACAAGATGCCGATCGGCCATTTCTCACCCGAGGTGGCAAGGCTGAGCGGGGAAGCGAGCGAGGTCGCGACCGCGGAGCGTCTCTTCGGCCTCATCGCTGGAGGCACGGCCGAGCGGCGCCCCTATCAGGCACCGGTCTCCTATCGCGTGCTGCCGAAAATGCTGGGACGCCTGCGCCGCGATTGCTCGCGGCTTGCTGAGACCGCCCGGGTGTCGCTCTCCCAGGTCTCCGACAATCCGGTGTTCCTGCCGCCCGATGCCCAGCATCCCGACGGCCAGATCCTCTCGACAGGGGGCTATCACAATGCCGCCGCCTGGCCAGACCTCAACGCGGTCGCCGCGGCCTACGCGGATCTCGCGAGCCTGGCCGACCGGCACATCTCACGCTTGCTCGACGGCAAGACCTCCGGCCTGCCCGATGGACTGCTGTCGGGCCCAGACGACGACCGCTACCTGGGGACACTCGGATTCGCAGTCGCGGGCTATGCCGAGGCTGCACGCCACGCGGCGCAACGCGTGTTCATGCCGGCCTCCGAAGGCGGCGGCTTCGTGCAGAACGACACGCCGGTGCCGACCTCGCTGGCTTGGGACGGCCAGGAGCGTGCCGGACGCCAGCTCGACCGGGCGCTCGGCGCGCTCGCGGTCATTGTCTCGCATGCACTCGACGTGACCGGTCGCGCCGCTCCGCCGGCCCTCGCCGGGCGGCTGGAGAGCATCAGGCGAGCAGCCCCGCCCATCACGGGCCGGGTGGCGCCCGGACCCCTGTCTGACGCCGTGACGCGCAGTTTCTGGGGCGAAATCTATCCCGGGCCGACCGATTGAGCCGAACCAACGAGGGCAAACTGCATGTGGGACCATATCTTCGACTGGATAGCGCGTGGCAACATCATGCTGCTGGTGATCGGGGCGGCCGTCGCCGCGCTGGTGCTGATGCTGTTGCGGCTGGCGCTGTCGGATCGCTCCGAGCGTAGGCGAACGGCAAGTGCCGAGCCGCCGAAATCAGCGGAGGTGCCGCCGCCCCAACCTGCGCGTCCACCGACTCCTGCTCCTGCTCCAGCTCAGGTCTCACCAGCGCCGCCGCGACAGCGTACCGAAGGCGTCGGTTCGGCCCGGGAGCCATCGTTCGAGAGCATGCGCGCGCCGGCTCCCGTGGCCGCTCCTGCCGCGGGCGCCCCGGTGGCCGATGAGATGCCGCAGGACCACTCCGTGGTCACGGTTCACTTCGGCACCGACCGCAACGATACGGCCGCGACAAACCCGCGGGTCCGGTTCGGCAGCTCGCGCGCGAAACCGGTCCCCGGTCTCTCACCCGTGAGCTATGGCACCTGCACGGTCTCGATCCCCAAGATCCACCAGATCGGTGAGCTGGAGGCGCCGGGCATGTTCTCCAGCTGGCAACCGGGAAAGCATGTCCAATTGCTCGGCATCGACCCGCAGACGGGCGCGGTCTTCCACGACACGCTGCGCGCCCGCATTGCGGCCAGCACGGGCCAGGCCTTCATCTTCGTGCACGGCTTCTCGGTCGCCTTCGAGGATGCCGCGCGGCGAACCGCGCAGATGGCGTTCGATATGAAGTTCGACGGCGCGCCCATCTTCTTCAGCTGGCCGACCTCGGTGATCGGCCTCACCAATATCGACATCACCGCCTACTCGGTCGCGGAGAACAACTCGCGCTGGGCAACCCACCATTTCGCGACGTTCCTGACCGACGTCGTCCGCAAGTCGGGCGCGCAAACCGTGCATCTGATCGCCCATTCCATGGGCAATCGGGTCGTCACGGACGCGCTGATGGAGCTGTTCTATGTGCTTACTCCGGCGGAGAGGAAGGTGCTGAAGGAGGTGATCCTGACCGCACCCGACATTGATGCGGACGTGTTCATCGAGCAGATCGCGCCCCGCATCACCAAAATGGACGCCCGCGTCACGCTCTACGCTTCGACCAAGGATTCAGCGCTCGGCACCTCGAGTCGCGTGCACGGCTATCCCCGTGTCGGCGACATGGCCGCCCTCTCGCTCATTCCCGGTGGCGTCGAGGTGATCGACGCGAGTGAGGTCGACACCGATTCCTTCGGGCACAGCTATTACGGCAACGCGGAATCGGTCATCACCGACATCTGCTACCTGCTGACCTCGAATGCGGCGGCCCCCAAGCGTGGCACCACGCTGGTCGCAATGAAAAATGCGATCGGCGAGATCTACTGGCGCGTCCGCAAGGAAACCAAGCTCGTCGATCTGTGGTCGGCGCTGACCGCGAAGTCGTAGCGTGGATTGCAATTTTCAACCAACACGAGGAGACTGCGGTGAAGCCGTTGGTGTTGGGGCTGGGTGCCGCCGGCGCCATCTGCATCGCCGCCGCGGCGTCGGGCGCCGACTACGCGCCGATCGACTGCGCCAAGCCGGATACACCATCACTGCGCACCATCTGCAAAACTCATGCGCTCGGCCAATCCGAAGCGCGCATGGCAACCCTGTTCAGCATTGCCACCGCACTCGCCGCCATGGGCCAGCGCGGCGAGATGGTCGACACGCAGCACGAATGGCTGAAGACACGGGACGCCTGCCGTAAGGACAGGGATTGCCTGGCCAGAGCCTATGCAAGTCGCATCGAGCACCTGGGCGCCGTCATCACGGATTTCGCTGCGCGCGGCCCGTTCTGAAGGCGAGCGAAGGCGCTCACTTCCCCAGCTCGACCTGCACGTCGGTCGGGTTGCCGCCGCAGGTCTGGTTCTGGTCCTGCGGGCAGGCGGAGATGACGATGGTGGCTGCCATCTCGGCGAGCAGCGTGAGGTTGTCGCCGGGCTTGGTCGCGGGCGCCTTGATGGTGAAGGTGCCGTCCTTGTTGATGAAGAAATTTGTGAAGAGATTCCAGGGCTGCGGCGTGAAGGGGAGCTCGAGGCCGAGCGATTTCAGGCCCTTGTGCAGATTGTCCTGGCAGCTCGCATGCTTGCCGGTAACGCCCAGCTCCTTGTAGCGCCACTTGTCGCAGGCCGCGAACTGCATGTCGTGCTGGCCGGGCGAGTTGTCCTCGACGAGTGTCACGATCGGACGACGGTGATTGGTGTAGGCGGCGTCGCCCTTGCCTGGATAGAGCCGCTCGATCGAGGGCTTGGTGTGCTCGCACGAGAGGAACTCGTAGATATCCTTCTTGTTGAAGGCCCAGAAGTCGATTGGCTGGCTCCCCTGCAGGTCGGTGAAGCGCATCAGGTCGCCCTTCTTCACCTCGAAGGCGATACCGGTGCGGGCCGGCACGTGGATTGTCTGGCTGACGTTCTTCATAGCGGCTTTCATGGATGCCTCCTGATGGCGGAGCAAGCCTAGGCGCGCTTGCCGGGGACGAGGTTTTCGAGATAGCGGAATGCCAGCACGACGATGGCGGTCAGCGTGACGTAGACGAGGGCGATGAACAGCAGCGGCTCGTAGATGATCAGCAGGTCCTGCCGGACCTTGGTCCCGACGGAGAACACGTCGAAGATCGTCACGGTGGCGGCGAGCGGGGTCGATTTCAGCTGCAGCACGACCTCGCCCGAGAGCGTGGGCAGCGCCTGATGGATGGCGCGCGGCAGCCAGACGCGGCGCAGGGCCGTGAACGGCGACATACCAAAGGCACGCGCTGCCTCGAGCTCGCCCTTGGGCACGCCCGCGAACGCGCCGCGCATGATCTCGCCCTCGTAGCCGGCGAATGAGAGGGTGAAGGCGAGCAGGGCATAGGGCCAAGCCTCGCGCAGGATCGGCCAGAACACACTCTCCCGGATCCAGGGGATCGAGGGGAACAGCGAGCCGAGGCCATAATACATGAGCCAGAGCTGGATCAGCAGCGGTGTGCCGCGAATGACCGTGCAGAAGCCGCGTGCGATCGCGGCGAGCCAGCCGGGTCCCGTCACCTGCACGAGGCCGATCGGAATGGCGAGCATGAATCCGAGACAGCAGGATGATAGCAGCAGAAAGACGGTCCAGCCGACACCATAGAAGAGCTTCAATCCATAGACCGGGTAGGCGCCCGTTGCCTCCTGGAAGCTGGGGTTCAGCCAGTCCCATCGCATGAAAAAGGCGGCTGGCACGCCGACGACGACCACCACGACCGCGAAGATCTTGATGATCTTCATCAGATCGTCGGTGGTGCCTTGCGTGATGGCGCCGATACTGAGATTGCTGACGGAGCCTGCGCCTGCCATGGGCATTTCCTCAACTGAGCTTGGCCTGTCCACGCCGGAAGTAGCGCTCGAGCACGCGGAAAAACCAGTTCGAGAACAGGGAGATGAACAAGTAGAGGAAGAACGCCGCCAGGAAGAACAGCAGATACTGCTTGGTGAAACCCGCTGCCTGGCGCGTCGCGAGTGAAAGCTCGGAAGGGGCGATGCCGACGACGGCGAGCAATGCGGTGTCCTTGGTCACGATCAGCCAGAGATTGGCGAGACCTGGGATCGCGAACGGCATCATGGCCGGCAGCACCACGCGTCGGATCCGCAAGACGCTCGGCATGCCATAGGCACGCGCGGCCTCGAGCTGGCCGACAGGGATCGCCTGAATTGCGCCGCGCAGCACCTCCGTCGAATAGGCGCCCTGCACGAAGCCGAGCACGCCGATGCCGGCCGCCAGCCCGTTGATGTCGAAGCGGCCGTAGCCATAGCTCTGCATGATCTGCGAGAGCAGCTGCGTTCCAGCATAGTAGAGGATGAGAATGAGAATCAGCTCGGGGACTGCGCGCACGATAGTCGTGTAGCCCTCCAGCACACTCCTGACGATCGGCCCGCCATAGAGCTTGCCGAGCGCTCCGCCGAGCCCGAGCAGCAAACCCACGAAATAGGCGCCAAAGGCGATCATGATCGACTGCTGCAATCCTCGCAGCAACACCATGCCCCAGCCCGGCGGCTCGAGCGCAAGCAAATCCCAGCGTATGACGAGTGGCAGGAGCTCGGAAGTCGTCATCGCGGCTACCCCCCGGTGTTCCGCGAGGTCGCTGCGTCCGAGGCCGTGGTCCCGAACGCAGCGCCTGTTCAGTCGCAAGGCGTCTTACGCCTCAGGGCACGATGATCTTGCCCGCGAGGCCGTACTTCGCATTCAGCTCGATGAGCTTGCCGGATGCCGCCAGGGCCGCAACGGCGGCATTCAACTTGTCCTTCAGCGCAGCGTCATCCTGACGGATGCCGCCGCCGACGCCATCGCCGAGGACTTCCTTGTCTTCCGGCACGAGGCCCTTCAGCTCACAGCAGGCCTTGCCCTGATCGGAGGCGAGGAAAGCATCGAGCGCGAGGCTGTCCGCCATGACATAGTCGAGGCGGCCGGCTGCGAGATCGTTGTTCGCCTCGTCCTGGGTTTGGTAGGTCTTCACGGTCGACTTGGCCGAGAAGTATTTTTGGACATATTTCTCGTGGATCGTCGAAACCTGGACACCGATCGTCTTGCCGGCGAGGTGGTCAGGCGAGATGTCGGCGTCGCCGTTCTTGGTGCTGATCAGCACGGCGCCGGAATTGTAATACATGTTGGTGAAGTCGATCGTTTTCTTGCGCTCGGCAGTGATCGACATCGACGACCAGATCACGTCGATCTTCTTGGCCGTGAGTGCGGGGATGATGCCATCCCAGGCAGTCGGGACCAGCTCACACTTGATTGCGGCCTGGGTGCAGACCATGTCCATCAGGTCCATCTCCCAGCCGACCCACTTGCCGGACGCATCCTGCGAGGAGAACGGCGCATAAGGCTCGGCGGCGACGCCGAACTTGACGACATCCTCGGCAACGGCAGCGCCTGCGCCCAGCGAAAGCGCGACAGCCGCGGCCGCCAGTGACTTCACGAACGACTTCATGCATTCCTCCCTTGAGAACCGGCAGGCACTGGCCTGCACGACTTGGACTCGGCCACTGCGTATTGCGCCGGCAGGCAGCCACCTGCCCAGTGCATCCCAGACCAACCGAGGCGGGGCCAGACATCTGACCCCACACCACTGCCTGCAAACATCTGAATGCTGGCAGAATTACGAAGAATAGGCCTCCTCAATGCACGCGCGCGAGAAATTGTTTCAACCGCTCGCTGCGGGCCTGCCCAAACACCTGTTTGGGTGGGCCTTCCTCCTCCACCATTCCCTGGTGGAGATACATGACATGGTTCGAGACCTCGCGCGCAAACGACATCTCGTGGGTCACGACGATCATGGTGCGTCCCTCCTCGGCAATGCCGCGGATGACCTTCAGCACCTCGCCGACGAGCTCGGGGTCGAGTGCCGATGTCGGCTCGTCGAACAGCATCACCTTCGGCTCCATGGCGAGCGCACGCGCGATCGCCGCGCGCTGCTGCTGGCCGCCCGACAGGAATGCCGGATACTGGTCCTTCTTGTCGTAGAGGCCGACCTTCTTCAGGATGGCCTCGCCGCGCGCGATCGCTTCCGCGCGTGGCACCTTCAGAACGTGGACCGGCGCTTCGATGACATTTCCGAGCACCGTCATGTGCGCCCACAGATTGAAGCTCTGGAACACCATGCCGAGGCTGGTGCGGATCCGCTCGACCTGGCGGGTGGCGGCGGGCGCCCTGTTGCCGTCGCGGCCGGGCTTGAATTTGATCGCCTCACCTGCCACGAGAATGTCGCCTCTGGAGGGCAGCTCGAGCAGGTTGATGCAGCGCAGGAATGTGCTTTTGCCCGAGCCCGAAGCACCGATGATCGAGATGACATCGCCCTCCCGCGCCGTCATCGAGATGCCCTTCAGCACCTCGAGCGGCCCGAAATTCTTGTGCAGATCGCGAACGACCACGGCTTCGGTGCGCACGTTCGCGGCGGTGCTGCCAGGACTCGGGGCCGCTGCCATCCTTGATCCTTCCCCCAATTCGCCAGCCTTCTTGGCCGATCGTTATCTTCAGCTTCGAACTATAGGCATCCTGGGCGCTTGAGCAAGCGGGTAAACCGTGTACCTCAAGCGATCCGCTGCCGCTGGGTGGAATCGGAGAGGCTGGCGACGAACCTTGCGATCCGCTTTGCGGCCTCGCCGAGGGAAGCTTCGTCAGTGGTGAAGGCGACGCGCAACAGGCCTTTGGCGCTCGGCCCGAACGGGCTCGCATCGAGCACGCCGACGCCAGTCGCGCGGAACAATTGCCAAGCGAAATCATTGGCGGTGAGCCCCGTGCCGATCACATCGATCAACATGAACATGCCGGCCTCGGGTTTCAGGCAACGGATCAGCGGCACCTCCTGAAGTGCCCCAAGCATCAGGTCGCGCCGGCGGCGATAGACCTCTCGCATCCGTGCGACCTCGGCAGCGCCGTCCGTGATCGCCTTCAGTGCGGCCTGCTGGATGAAGCCGGGCAGGCCGTAGTTCATCGCCATGGAGAGATTCTCCATGTGCGCGACGAGCTTCTCGGGTCCGATCGCCCAGCCCGACCGCCATCCCGTCATGGCATGGGACTTCGACAGGCTCGAGATCGTGACGGTGCGCTCCGCCATGCCCGGCAACGAGGCGATCGAGATATGCTCGCGCTCAAAGCAGAGATCGGCATAGACCTCGTCGGCGACGACCCAGAGATCGTGCCGGCGCGCGATCGCAGCGATTCCCTGCAGCTCCTCGCGCGTCATCATGGCCCCGGTCGGATTGTTGGGCGTCGCAAAGAAGATTGCGCGGGTGCGTGGCGTCACGGCGGAAGCGAGCGCGTCGAGATCGACGCGGAACCCCGTCTCGGGCCGTTGCGGAGTTGTCACGAGCCCAGCGCCGGTCGCCCGGATCACGGCCTCGTAGGTGATATACATGGGCTCCAGCACGAGCATGTCGACGCCCGGCTCGCCGAGCACCTGTGAAGCACCAAAGAGCGCGTTCTGCGCTCCCGCCATGACGATCACGTTCTCGGCTTTCGTCGCGAGCCCCGTCCGAGCCGCGAATTGGCGTGCGATGGCTGCTCTCAGCGCCGGCCGGCCCGGCACATCCGCATAATGCGTGTCGCCCGCCTCGAGTGCGGCGATACCGGCGTCGGTGAAAGCCTCGGGCGTCGAGAAGTCCGGATCCCCGATCGTCAGCATGATCGCATCCTCGCCCCGGCGCTTGGCCTCCGAAGCGGCGAAATGGATCGCCCAGGCATCGGTGCGCTCACCGGCGATACGGTCGACGAGGCCAGAGAACTTCATGGGAGATGCCCGCGCGCTGTCCTGTTGAACACTTGTTCAAGATAGCATACGCTCAGCGCATGGCTCAAGCGCATGCGACATCTGCGCAGGGACGGCGGCGCTACGAGCGCCATCTGCCGGCCGACCGCCGCCGGGCGCTGATCGAGGCGGCCTTGCGCTCGCTCGCCCGCTCCGGCGCCGAGGGGCTCTCGATCCGCGCGATCGCGGCCGAGGCGGGCGTCTCGGTCGGTCTGATCAACCATCATTTCCCCGGTCGCATGGCGCTGATCGCCGAGGCCTTCCGGCATCTGCATGCGCGGCTGTCGGAGGCGGTTCAGGCGGCTGTCGCTGCGGTGCCGGACGACCCTGCTGCGCGCCTCAAGGCCTATGTCCGCGCCAACTTCTCTCCGCCGAACCTCGATCCCGACCTCCTCCACGTCTGGATCGTCTTCTGGAGCCTCTCGCGCTCGGTCCCCGAGATCAGGACCGTCCGCGAGGAGACGTATGCGGCGTCGCTCGATGTCGTCGAGAGCCTGATTGGGAAGGCAATGGCAGCGCCGCTTCCCCCCATCGAAGCACAGCGTGGCTCCACCAGGACGAGCGCGAAGGCGACCCCCCGCCTCCTCGCCATCGGCCTGACGGCCCTCCTCGACGGCCTGTGGCTCGAATGGTGCCTCAATCCCGCGACATTCCGGCCGGAAGAAGGGATCGCGCTTGCGCAAGCGTGGGTCGAGGGATTGTTGCTGCAAAGGGAGATTTCACCATGACCCGCCTCCTCCTCGGGAACCTCGCCGGCCTCGTCGTGGCCGTGGCCGTCGTGTTTTTCGGCGAGCTGATCGGCCATTCGATCTATCCCCCGCCGCCGGGTACGGACCTTTCCAATCCGGAGACGCTCAACACGCTCATCGAGAAGCTCCCCGTGGGGGCGATCGTCGCGGTGCTCGTTGCCTGGGCAGCCGGCGCCTTCATCGGGGGAGCCGTCGCGGCGAGGATCACGGGCCGCCAATCCTCCGCCTGGATCGTCGGCGGGGCCATGCTGCTGGCGGGCATCGCCACCATGCTGAACATCCCGCACCCCTTCTGGTTCCAGATGGCATCCGTCCCGGCAGCGCTCGTGCCGGCCTTCATCGCGGGCCGGCTCTTCAGCCGGCCTCGCCCGGCGCCAGCGCCTTGATGGCGAGGGCGTGCACGGGACCGGCGAGCTCCGCGGCGAGCGCTGCATGGACGGCACGGTGGCGCTCGACGCGGCCGAGCCCCGCGAACCCAGCGGCGACGATCCTCACGCGAAAATGACTCTCGCCCGTGCCCGGCGAGCCGTGGTGGCCGTGATGGAGGTGGGATTCGTTCTCGATGGCGAGCTCGCTTGGCGCGAAGGCGGCCGCGAGCTTTTCCCTGATCCGGTTCTCGACCGTCATTAACGGCGTCCTCATTCTGGTGGCCTAACCATCCCAGCCCAGCTATGGCGGCGCTGCATCGCCATGCCTACCATCTGCAGCGTCCCTATTGTCTGCCTTTGGTGCAATGCCCATACTCGGTCCCGATGAAACTCGATTCAAAATATTTCGACAGCATCCGCGTCAAATCGGGGTCGGCGCAGCCGGCGGAGCCCGACGTGCCGCGTTGCAACTGGGCCGGCTGCACCGGCATTGGCGAGTTTCGCGCCCCCCAGGGCCGCGGGCGCGAAGGGCGCTATTTCCTGTTCTGTCTCGAGCATGTGCGCTCCTACAACAGCCACTACAATTATTTCTCTGGCATGAGCGACACCGAGGTCGCCGCCTTCCAGAAGGATGCGATCACAGGCCACCGGCCGACCTGGGCGATGGGTACGGGCGGCTCGATCAGTGACGGTCCCGACAAGTCGGGAGCAGCACGCGGCATTCCGCCGCGCTCGCCGGGCGCCGATCCCTTCGACCTGTTCAGCCGCCATGCCGCCGAAGCTGCCCGCGAGGCCGGGGCAAAGCCTCCCGAGCCGCGCGCGCCGCTCGGTAAGATGGCCATTCGCTCGCTGCGCGCACTCAATCTGGAGAGTTTCTCGACCAAGCAAGAGATCAAGGACGCATTCAAGTCGCTGGTGAAGCGCCACCACCCCGACGCAAACGGTGGGGACAAGGGGTCGGAGGAGCGGTTGCGCGAGATCATCCAAGCCTATAACTACCTGAAACAGGCGGGGCTCTGCTGAGCTCTGTCAAGCACCAAGGGCATGCCAGGGGTCGACCGTCGATGCCGTGGCACACTGCGCCAGACGAGGGTGCCGCGCAACTCAACACGGCGGATTGAACGACGATGAGCTTGGCCGTTTCAGGGAAGGCCCCCGGCCTGCCGGATGTAAAGGTTTCGGCGCGCCAATTGTTCGGCATCGACAGCGACTTCGAGGTGCCGGCCTACGCCGAGCGCGAGGCGCACGTGCCCGATCTCGACCCCGACTACCTGTTCGACAAGCAGACGACGCTCGCGATCCTCGCGGGCTTCGCGCACAACCGGCGCGTGATGATCCAGGGCTATCACGGCACCGGCAAGTCGACCCATATCGAGCAGGTGGCGGCAAGGCTGAACTGGCCGTGCATCCGCGTGAACCTCGACAGCCACATCAGTCGCATCGACCTCATCGGCAAGGATGCGATCGTGCTGAAAGAGGGCAAGCAGGTCACCGAGTTCCGTGAGGGCATCCTGCCCTACTGCCTGCAGACCAACACGGCGCTCGTGTTCGACGAGTACGATGCCGGCCGCCCGGACGTGATGTTCGTCATCCAGCGCGTGCTCGAGGTGTCGGGCAAGCTGACGCTGCTCGACCAGTCGAAGGTCATCCGCCCCCATCCAGCCTTCCGGCTGTTCTCGACCACCAACACCATCGGCCTGGGCGATACCTCCGGCCTCTATCACGGCACCCAGCAGATCAACCAGGGCCAGATGGATCGCTGGTCGATCGTCACGACGCTGAATTACCTGCCCCACGACGCCGAGGTGAAGATCGTCCTGGCCAAGGTCAAATCCTTCAACAAGAAGAACAAGCAGGGCGCCGTCTCGAACATGGTTCGCGTCGCCGACCTGACCCGCAACGCCTTCATGAACGGCGATCTCTCCACCGTGATGAGCCCGCGGACGGTGATCACCTGGGCGGAGAATGCGGAAATCTTCAACGACATCGGCTTTGCGTTCCGCGTGACGTTCCTCAACAAGTGCGACGAGCTGGAACGGCCGCTGGTTGCCGAGTTCTACCAGCGCTGCTTCGGCGAGGAGCTACCGGAAAGCGCAGTCAATATCGCGATGAGCTGAATGAGGGGGTAGGTTTCAGGGGCCAGGTTACAGGGAAGAAACCTGCCCCCTATCCCCTATCCCCTAAAACCCAACCCCTGAGAAAATGTCCCAACCGCCGAAACGCAAGGAAGCCCCGATGGAGCCGTTCAAGCGGGCGCTCGCGCTCGCCTTGCGCGGGATCGCGGCCGATGACGAGCTGCAGGTGACTTACTCCGCGGCCGCGCCTGGCATGGAGGGCAAGGCCGTCAAGCTGCCCGAGCCGTCGCGCAATCCTTCCAAGCGCGAGATCGCGGTCATTCGCGGCCACGCCGATTCGATCGCGCTGACAGCGGCCTGCCACGACCCCAAGGTGCACCGCCGAATCGCGCCGGCCTCAGGCCCGGCCCGTCTCGCCTTCGAGGCGGTCGAGCGGGCGCGCGTCGAGGCGATCGGGTCGCTCAGGATGTCGGGCATGGCTGACAACATCTCGGCCAAGGTCGAAAGCCAGTACGCGCCGGGCCGATTCGCCGACGTGACAACGCGCGAGGACGCCCCGCTCGAGGACGCGCTCTCCCTGATGGTGCGCGAGCGCCTGACCGGACGTGCCCCGCCCAAGGGCGCCGAGAAAGTCGTCGAGCTGTGGCGCGACTGGATCGAGCAGCGCGCCGGCCGCACCCTTTCCAACATGCACAAGCTCGCCGAGGACCAGCGCGAGTTCGGGCATGCGATCAGCGACATCCTGCGTCAGCTCGACCTGCTCGAGGAGAATGCCGAGGGCGATCAGGAGGGCGACGAAGGCGACCCCGAGGCCGATCCCGACGAGAGCTCGGCCGACAACTCCGACGAAGGCGACGAGTCTGGCGACAGCGACCGCAGCCCCGACGAGCAATCCTCCTCGAGCGATCAGGGCGAGGACACCGAGATGTCGGAATCAGCCGATTCCGACGCTTTCGACGTCGATGCCGAAGGGCTCGAGGCCGACGACAGCGACGATCCCTGGCGGCCCAACACCTCCGTGCTCGATGACCCCGAGCGGTTCGGCTACAAGGTCTTCTCCAAGGTCCATGACGAGGAGTTGGAGGCGGCCGAGCTTTGCAGCGCCGACGAGTTGGAGCGACTGCGCGCCTTCCTCGACAAGGAGCTGCGCAATCTATCGGGTGCCGTTGCCCGTCTCGCCAACCGGCTGCAGCGCCGCTTGCTCGCCCAACAGAACCGCGCCTGGGACTTCGACCTGGAGGAGGGCGTGCTCGATGCCGCCCGCCTGCCCCGCATCGTGACCGATCCAATGCATGCGCTCTCCTTCAAGCGCGAGCGCGATACCGATTTTCGCGATACCGTGGTGACGCTGCTGCTCGACAACTCAGGGAGCATGCGCGGGCGCCCGATCATGGTCGCGGCCTGCTGTGCCGAGATTCTCGCGCGCACTCTCGAGCGCTGCGGCGTCAAGGTCGAGATCCTGGGTTTCACCACGCGGGCCTGGAAGGGCGGTCAGTCGCGCGAAGAATGGCTCGCCAACGGCAAGCCCGCCGCGCCCGGCCGCCTCAACGACCTGCGCCACATCATCTACAAGAAGGCGGATGCTCCCTGGCGTCGCGCGCGCCTGAGCCTTGCCCTGATGATGCGCGAGGGGCTTTTGAAAGAGAACATCGATGGCGAGGCTCTCGCCTGGGCGCACAAGCGTATCCTCGCCCGCACCGAGCAGCGCCGCATCCTGATGATGATCTCGGATGGCGCCCCGGTCGATGATTCGACCTTGTCGGTCAACTCCGGCTCCTATCTGGAGCAGCATCTGCGCCAGGTGATCAACGAGATCGAGACCCGCTCACCCGTCGAGCTGCTGGCGATCGGCATCGGCCACGACGTCACCCGCTACTACAAGCGTGCCGTCACCATCACCGACCCGAGCGAATTGGCCGGCGCCATGTGCGACAAGCTGGTCGAGCTGTTCGAGGAGAAGCAGGCCGAGCGGAAGGTCGTGGCGCGGCGCACGGCGAAGCGGAGTGGGGGCAAAGGCCGCAAGCTCCACTGACCGCGACCATTGGGAGCACGCTTGGGCCATCCGGCAAACGATCGGGAGTTGTTCTCTGGCACCGGGACCGCCCGCAAGACAGCCAACGAGCTTCCGCCTCTATCTGCGCACCGCCATGCTTCGCCGTCGGTTGCTCGTCCGCAACATGGCACGGCGGATCGCGTTTGCAGCGCTTGCCGCGATCGTGCTGCTCGTCGGGCTCGCGCTCTTCAATCTCGCACTCTTCCTTTATCTGCGGCCCCAGCTCGGCGTTCTCGGCGCCGTGCTGGTGGTTGCGCTCGGCCATGCCGTTGGCGGCGCGATCCTGTTGTCGCTTGCAATGCGTGAGCCGCGTGCGGCCGAGATCGAGGCGCTGGCTGACGCGGAGGGAATGGCGCTGGAGGCCGCGAATTCCGACAAGCCCGACGCGCTGCTCGCGCTCGCCACTTTCGAGCGCAAAATCGGCGAGTTCCGCTCCGGCTTCTCGCTCGGGCTATCAGCCGTCGGCGCCTTGAAGGAGCTGTTGGACGCGGCACGCAGCGAAGCCAAGGACAACGTGGCGCAGCCTGGTCCTGCAAGGGGCGGCTGACGACGAAAGCGATTCACGCCTCAAAACACTCCCGCCTCCAGCCCCGCCGCCAACAGCGCGCCGAGCTCCTCGCATTGCCCTTCGTATTCCGCCCGCCATTCGCCTTTGAGCAGCAGCGGTGGCTGCACGGCGCGCCAGCGCAGGCCGGTGGCAATCGACTCGATGGCGCGGCAGGTGCCGGTGCCGTCGTGGCGGGCACGGATGAAGGCGGCGTAGGGCAGCCCTTGGGTGTGATCGAGGAGGGGATAGTAGCTGCGGTCGAAGAAATCCTTCAGCGCGCCGCTCATATAGCCGAGGTTCTCCGTGGTGCCCAGGATGATCGCCTGGGCCGCGAGCACGTCCGAAGGGCCCGCCTCGAGCGGCGCCAGCACGCTCACCTCGATCGCCTCCCCGATCGATGCTGCCCCACTTGCCACCGCCTCGCGCAGGAGCAGCGTATTCGGCGATGGCGCATGCGCGACGATGAGCAGGCGCTTGACCATGAGCGCTACTCGGCAGCCTTGGGGTGCTCGATCGCCTGTCGGACCGGCTCGGGACGCAACTCCACCGCCGCAGGCTCGACCGCGCGCGTAGCATGCCGGCGCGCCAGCAGCGTATAGACCGCCGGCGTGATGAACAGCGTGAAGATCGTCCCGACCGTCATGCCGCAGGCAATGACGAGGCCGATATCGAAGCGGCTCTTGGCGCCGGCCCCTTGCGCGACCAGCAACGGCACCATCCCGATCACCATGGCAGCCGTCGTCATCAGGATCGGGCGCAGGCGGGTCGATGCCGCCTCCACGATCGCAGCACGCCGATCGAGGCCCTGCTCCTCCTGCAGCCGATTGGCGAACTCGACCATCAGGATGCCGTGCTTGGAGATGAGCCCGATCAGCGTGACGAGGCCGATCTGGGTGTAGATGTTGATCGTGCCGCTCCCCAGGTTGAAGGGCGGCACGAAAGCCGGATTTCCCAGGAAGAACCCGATCAGATAGAGCGCAAACAACGCCCCGAACATCGAGGCCGGTAAACCGACCAGGATGATCAGCGGATCACGGAAGCTTTCGAACTGGGCGGCGAGCACCAGATAGATGATGACGATGGCGAACACGAAGGTGATGGCGAGCGTGTTGCCTTCCTCGATGAAGCTGCGGCTCTCGCCCTGGAAGTCATGGGTCATGCCGGCGGGAAGGATCTCCTGCGACTTCTGCTCGAGGAAGTCGATCGCCTCCCCGAGGCTGCGCCCGGGGAAAGGCACGCCCTGGAGCTTGGCCGAGTTGAGCTGCTGGAAGGTGTTGAGCGAGGTCGGTTGCACCGAGCGCCCGATCGTGGCGAAAGCCGACAACGGCACCATCTGGCCGGCCGCCGAGCGCACCTGATAGCGCAGCAGCCATTCGGGCGAGAGCCGGAAGTCGCGCGGCACCTGCGGGATGACCTCGTAGCTGCGACCCTGAATGGTGAACCGGTTGACGAAATTTCCGCCCAGCAGTGTCGCCAATGTCCCACCAATGTCCTGCATGGTGATGCCGAGCTGGCTGACCCTGTCGCGGTCGATCAGCAGCTCGATCTGTGGAGTGTCGTATTTGAGGTCAGAGTTTGTGAAGATGAACATGCCGCTCTCGTTGGCGGCTTTCTCCAGGGCGCCGAAGGCCTCTGCGAGCTGGCGATGATCGCCCGGCGACTGCACGATGAACTCGACCGGCGTGTCGCCCGCTCCGATCGGGATGCCCGCAGGCGTGGTCGCGAACACTTTCACACCGGCAACGCCTGAGAGTTTCGGCGCGAGCTCGCCGAGAACGGCCGCGTCGGTGCGCGATCGCTCCGAATAGGGTTTCAACAGGATGCCGGCAAAGCCCGCATGCGTGCTGCCGGTACCGTTGATGGCAAAGAAGGTCTGCTGCTCCGGCACCGATTGGAAAATCTCGCCGATCCGATCGACATAGCGCTCGAGGTAGTCGAGGTTGGTCGGCTGGGGCGCGATCACGAAGGAAAAGATGATGCCCTGGTCCTCGGACGGCGCGAGCTGTTTACCGGCCACGGTGTAGAGCAGTCCCGTCAACACAACGACGCCAGCGAGCACGAAGATCGTCAGTGCCCGGTTGTCGAGCGATTTCTCCAGCCGTCGGCGATAGCGCCGTTTGAGCCAGGCGAACACGCTGTCGACGGTACGAGAGAACCAGCCAGGACGGGTCTCGTGTCGAAGCAGCTTCGAGCACATCATTGGCGACAGCGTCAGCGCGATCACGCCCGACACGATCACCGCGCCTGCCAGCGCGAACGCGAATTCGCGGAAGAGCGCGCCGGTGAGCCCCGAGGTGAAGCCGATCGGGGCATAGACGGCGGCGAGCGTGACCGTCATGGCGACCACCGGCAGCGCGATCTCGCGCGCGCCCTGCAGCGAAGCGTCGAGCGGCGTCATCCCCGTCTCGATATGGCGATGGATGTTCTCCACGACCACGATCGCGTCGTCGACCACGAGCCCGATCGCCAGCACGGCAGCGAGCAGCGTCAGCAAGTTGATCGAGTAGCCGAGCAGGAGCAGCAGCGCCATCACGCCGATGATCGAGAGTGGGATCGTCACGATCGGTATGAGGGTCGAGCGGACATTGCCGAGGAACAGGAAAATGACGACGATGACGATCAGCACGGCTTCGCCGAGCGTCTTTGCCACCTCGACGATGCTGTCCTCGATGAAGAGCGTCGCGTCGTAGGCGATGGAGGCTTCGAGCCCGGCGGGCAACTGCGCCTGGATCGCGGGGACGGTGTTGCGGACGGCCTCGATCGTGGTCAGCGGGTTGGCATTCGGCGTCACGTCGATGCCCAGGAACACGGCTTTGAGCCCGCCGAACACGGAAGACGAGTTGGCCTGCTGGGGTCCGAGCTCGATGCGCGCGACCTGTCCGAGCCGGATCAGCACGCCGTTGCGGGTCGCGACCACGAGCTTCTCGAAGGCGCCGGCACTGGCGAGTGTCGTCTCGGCGTTGATCGTGGTCTGGACGAAGTCGCCTTTGATCTCGCCGGCTGCCGTCGTGAAGTTGTTGGCGGCGAGCGCGCTGCGGATGTCGAGTGGCGTCAGGCCCAGCGCCGCCATCCGGTCGGGGTCGAGCCAGATCCGCATGGCGAAGGTCGAGCCGCCCAGGATCTCGACTTTGGCGACGCCGCTGATCGCCTGCAGCTGCGGTTTCACCACCCGGTCGAGATAGTCCGAGATCTGCGAGGGTGACATCTGCTTGCTGGAAAAACCCAGGTACATCAGCGAGTAGCCGGGGCCCGTCGTGCGAGTGACGATCGGATCGTTGGCTTCGGGCGGCAGCACGCCGCGCACCTGATTGACTTTCGCCAGCACGTCGGCAAGCGCCCGATCGCCATCAGCATCGAGCTTCAGCTTCAGCGTGACGGTCGAGGCGTTCTGCGAGGAGACCGACGTCAGCGTGTCGATGCCTTCGGCGCTCGCGATCGCCTGCTGGATCGGCGTTGTGATGAAACCCTTGATCTGCTCGGCATTGGCGCCGGGATAGGTCGTCAGGATCTCGATCTTGGTATCGGCGACGGCTGGGAACTGGCGGATCGGCAGCTTGCCGATCGATTGCAGGCCGATCAGCAGGACCAGCAGGCTGACGACGGTCGCGAGCACCGGGCGCCGGATGAACAGATCGGTGAAGCTACCCATCGAGCTACTCCGCCTTGCGGACGCCGCCCGTATCGAGCACTACGTCGTTGTTGATCAGCACGTGCGTGCCTGGATTGAGTTTCAGCTGGCCGGTGGTTGCGACCTGCTCGCCGGTCTTCAATCCGGTTGTGATCGCCACCCGCCCCCCACGCACCTCGCCGACCCCGACGAAGCGCCGCTCGACCTCGAGCGGTGGCGGCTCGGCTCGTGTCCCCACTGCCGAGGCCTCGATCTTCGCGGGGATCACCACGAAGACCGAATCCCCATAGAGGCTGTAGGTGATCGCGGTCTCGGGGATGGTCACGACCTCGGCGGGCTTGCCCGTGACCACTGCCACGTTGACGAACATGCCCGGCACCAG
>JANPDA010000183.1:0-12405 GCA_031431235.1 Hyphomicrobiaceae bacterium | reverse complement strand
GGCGCGGAGTTGATCCTGACGCCTGCGGCGGGCGGGATGGGTGCTGCTATTGCTAAGGCCGACGAGTTGATTGCGGCAACCCCTGGTTCCGTGCAGCCGAGCCAGTTCAAGAATCCAGCCAACCCCGAGGTGCATCATCTGACGACGGCTGAAGAAATCTGGGCTGATACGGGCGGCAAGATCGATGCGCTGGTCGTCGGTGTTGGTACAGGCGGCACGTTGACGGGAACCGCGCGTGTGCTCAAGCCGCGTCGCCCTGGCATGAAGGTGTTTGCGGTTGAGCCTTCGGCCAGCCCGTTCTTATCGAAGGGCGAGAAAGGTCCGCACAAGATCCAGGGGATCGGCGCGGGGTTCGTTCCGCCGGTGCTCGACCGGGAGCGGATCGACGAGGTGATCAAGGTCGAGAACGAGGCAGCCTTCACGACCGCGCGACTGCTCGCCAAGCTCGACGGCATTCCAGGCGGCATCTCGACGGGGGCCAATGTCTGGGCCGCACTCGAGCTCGCCAAGCGCCCCGAGATGGCGGGCAAGCGGATCCTCACCTTCGCGCCGAGCTTTGCCGAGCGGTATCTCTCGACGGCACTGTTCGAAGGCGTTTGAGATCCCGACGGTCGGGCGGCGAGGCACGTCCCTGCTGGAGCTAGCGGCATGATCCTGATCGGCCAGTACGATTCGCCATTCGTGCGCCGGGTCGGTATCGCGCTGACACTCTATGGCTTGGCGTTCGAGCACCGGCCCTGGTCGGTGTTCGGCGACGGCGAGCGCATCCGGCCGCTCAATCCGCTGATCCGCGTGCCGACTTTGGTGCTCGACGACGGCGAGGTGCTGGCCGAGAGCCATTGCATGCTCGACTACATCGACAGCCTGGTGCCTGCCGGGCGCAGGCTCTTCCCGGTGGCCGAGCCCGACCGTCACCGCGCCTTGCGAGTGGCGGCGCTGGCGACGGGAACCGCGGAGAAGGCGGTCAGCCTGTTCTACGAGAAGCGGCTGCACGAGCGCGTATCGGAGGTCTGGGTCGAGCGGTGCAGCACCCAGATCAAGGGCGCACTCGAGACCGATCGCGTGCAGCGGAGGAGTGCGTTCTGGCTCGGCAATCGCATCGGCCACGCCGACATCGCCGTCGCGGTCGTGCTGCGGTTCCTGACGGAAGCGCACCCGGGGCTCGTTTCGATGGTCGATCATCCAGCGCTCGCGGGACACGCCGCAAAGCTCGAGGCCTTGCCGGTGTTCCAGACGATCCAGCAGCCATTCATCGCGCCGACGTGAATGTGCCACCGCTACCGGAACGCCGGCTCGTCGAAACTCGAAATCGAACTCTATTCCTTGTCCTTCATGATCGTGTACTTCGGAAGCCGTTCGATGATACGCGGAACAATGTTCGTTCCTCCAACCCCCACGATGAGAATGAGAACGACGAGCAAATAGTCGTAGCCGCCCTTTGCAACCAGGGCGAGATTGTACGCTGCATAGATAGATGCAAGAGCGACGATGCCTGCGAATACACTACCGCCAAGCCGGATTGCGGCGTCGACCCTCACTTGAGTTCGCTCGAGTGCCTGCCGATGTAGCGCCTGGTCGCGCGGCATATCGATAAAGATTCGCGCGGCACCGGGGTAAATGCTCTCCCACTGCTTGGCAGTCTCGATGTCCGGATACGGGCTCGACCGTCTGGTGACACTTTGTATGAAGACGCTCGCAACCTTGGGATCGCTGAGATCGACTCCAAGCTGGGTCGCAATCTCCCGGATTTCTGCCTGTATCGACTCAGCGACCGCCGGCGGGGAGTCTTCGGGCGCTGGACTTGCCTGCCCTTTCGGCAAATCATCATCCTTGCCGCTCCGCACGTTCATGCCTGGCGTCGACCCGTGCCGGCGTCGACCGCAAACTCTGGTGCGAGAAATCGCTGCGGATCCGAGAGAATTGTCTCCCTGGCTTCAGCGAAATCCAATTGCGTTCGGATGAAATCAGCCATCAATGCATCCGCATCACGACGAAAAAACAAACCTTCGCCAGACATCGGATGGAACTCGATCGAGTGGAAATACGCGTCGATGAAAGCATGCCATCGATCGCTGAATGTCAGGCTGTGCATCATACGGAACAGCTTAGCGCTCAAATTGGCGCTTGCCAAGCCTGCCGATCCCTCGGACCGCGTCCGAACCTCAAATCGACGGCATCGATATCCACGCCGAATCATTGCTGGGTAGTCCATGTCGCCCCTCCTTCGACGCACCGAATCAGTGCTCGCACGTCGGATCAGGTCCGCAAGAATCTCAATTTCGCTTGGTGTCGATACCTCGAGCAGTGCTTGACAGTCAGTCGCGAAATCTGACGTTTCTGAACCATACCGCCCCATCATCGGAACGCCGGCTCGTCGAAACTCCTCAGCTTGCGCGAATGCAGGCGCTCGATGCCAGCCTCGCGGATCAGCCGGATGGCTTCCAACCCGATCGTCAGGTGCTGGCTGATGCGTTGCTGGTAGAAGGCGTTCGCCATGCCGCGCAGCTTCAACTCGCCATGCAGCGGCTTGTCGGAGACGCACAGCAACGTGCCGTAGGGTACGCGGAATCGAAACCCGTTGGTGGCGATGGTCGCGCTTTCCATGTCGATTGCGATCGCGCGCGACTGGTTGAAGCGGGTGTAGAGGTCATCATAGCGCAGCTCCCAATTGCGATCGGCGGTCGAGACCACGGTCCCTGTCCGCATCCTGGTCTTCAGATCGTCGCCCGAGAGCCCCGTGACCTGCCGCACGGCGTCCTGCAGCGCCATCTGGATCTCGGCGATCGGGGGCACCGGCACCCAGGATGGCAGGTCCCGGTCGAGCACATTGTCCTCCCTCACATAGGCGTGCGCGAGCACGTAGTCGCCGAGCTGCTGGGAGCGGCGGAGGCCGCCGCAATGACCGACCATCAGCCAGCAATGCGGGCGCAGCACCGCCAGGTGGTCGGTGATGGTCTTGGCGTTCGAGGGTCCAACGCCGATGTTGACGAGAGTGACGCCGAGCCGGTCCTCGCGCACGAGGTGGTAGGCGGGCATCTGAGGTTGCGACCGTTGGCCGGCGCCATCGGATGGCCGCTGCTCGCCGACGAAGGTGACGATGTCGCCCGGCTCGACAAACGCCGTGGTGCCCTCATTGCCGTTGCCAGCGAGCGCCTCGGCCCCCCGGGCGATGAAGGCGTCCACATAGCGCTGGTAGTTGGTGAAGAGCACGAAGCGCTGGAAGTGCCGGGCATGCGTGCCGGTGTAGTGATGCAGCCGCTGCACCGCGAGGTCGATGCGCTCGGCGGAGAAGAGCGCGAGCGGCTCTGGCATGCCGGGCGCCGACTGATGGGTGCCATTGGCGACGGCATCGTCGATCTGCGAGAGGTCGGGCAACGCGAACACGGCCTGCAGCGCGCGCAGATCCTCGACGCGCAGGTTGGCGGTTGCCTCCTCGACCACGAACGGGAGCGGCATCCGCCGCCGGCTGACCCCGACCTCGACCGGCACTCCGTGATAGCTGATCAGGCGCTCGAGCTGGGCACGCCAGTAGTCGGCGAAAATGTCGGGCCGGGTCAGCGTGGTGCCGTAGCTGCCCTGATAGGCGAGCGTGCCCCAGGAAGGCCGCGCATCGTAGACGAGCCGGTCGGTGTCGACGGTGACACCCAGATAGGGATAGCAGGCCTCGAGCGTCGGATCGCCCGTGCGCTTGCCCTCGAGGAACCGGGCGAAACGCTGGCGCACCCGTTCCGCGCTCGATTCGTAGATGCGCCCGATGTGCTCGAGCGCGGTGCCGGCGGTATCGTGGCGCTCCAGCGCCGTCGCATAGGCCGTATCGGCGGACTTGGTCGGCTTCGGCATGGTCCCTCGTGCGGATGCGGCGGCGTGTCATCGCCTGCGATCTGGTCTATTCTTGGCGCTGTTCGTAGCACGGGGCACGAGCAACCGGGAGTGAGCACCAGTGGCAATTGCCAGCATCGACGACCAGGATCGCGGCCATCGCCCCGCCGGCCATCCAGCGGTCGGGAATGGCCGGATCGGTGTGCTGCTCGTCAATCTCGGCACGCCCGATGGCACCGACTACTGGTCGATGCGCCGCTACCTGAAGGAGTTTCTGTCCGACCGTCGGGTGATCGAGACCTCGCCGCTGCTGTGGTGGCCGATTCTCAATCTGATCATCCTGCAACGACGTCCGCGGCGCTCCGGCAAGCTCTATCGGTCGATCTGGAACGAGCAGCGCAACGAAAGCCCGCTGCGCACCTTCACCCGCTCGCAGGCCGAGCAACTCGCCGGGGCGATCGCGCCGCCCGGCACCCGGATCGCGGTCGACTGGGCCATGCGCTATGGCAAGCCGGCGATTGCAGAGCGATTGCAGGCGCTGATGCAGGCGGGTTGCGATCGGGTTCTCGTGTTCCCGCTCTATCCCCAGTACTGTGCCTGTACCACTGCGAGCGTCAACGACAAGGCATTCGAAGCCCTTGCCGCCATGCGCTGGCAGCCGGCGGTGAGGACGGTTGCACCCTACTACGACGATCCAGACTATATCGCTGCGCTCGCCGCCTCGGTGCGTGAGGCGATCGCGGGGGCGAAGCACGAGCCCGAGGTGGTGCTCGCCTCCTATCACGGCATCCCGCAATCCTATTTCGACAAGGGTGACCCCTATTATTGCCATTGCATGAAAACCACGCGGCTGTTGCGCGAGGCGCTCGGATGGCCGGCTGAGCGGCTGCGCACGACGTTCCAGTCGCGGTTCGGGCCCGCGCAATGGTTGCAGCCATACACGGATGCGACGGTCGCGGAGCTGGCGCGCTCAGGCATCGAGCGCATTGCCGTGCTCAATCCCGGATTCGCCGCCGATTGCCTGGAGACGCTGGAGGAGATCGCGGTCGGCTCGGCGGAGATCTTCCACAAGGCCGGCGGCGAGACGTTCACCCACATCCCCTGCCTCAACGACGGGCCGCACGGCATGGCGATGCTCGAATCGATCGTCCGGCGCGAGCTCGCCGGTTGGGTGTGATCAGCCCTTGCCATTTGCCAGGTCGTGGCAACGCTCGGCCTCGGCGCGCGACGGCCAAGCCTCCAACGCCAATTCGCCATGCATGCGGGCGAACAGCTCGGCAGTCTTGCCGCGGTCGCCTTTGAGGCAGGCGAGGCGTGCGAAATTGTTGAGATTCCAGGCATCTGGATAGCGTGCGAGCACATCGTCGATGCCAACCTGCATCCGAGCCCAGTCCACGTGGGAGGCGGCGAACAGCCGGTCTTTCCAGAAGGCGGTGGAAGCATACCAGTAGATGCGGGCATAGACGCCGTGGCCTTCGGCAGTGCGGGTGTTCTCGACCGCGAGGTTGGCGAGCGCCTCGACCGCTCGGGCCTGGTCGCTCGCTGGCTGACCATCGGCCGGCGCAAACTGGTCGAGGGCGGCGAAATAGAGCTGGTAGTAGCCCGGCTCGCGCGCGGCCGCCTGCTGCAGGCGGGAAATGAACTCGCCGTTGTCCTCGCCGAGCGCTGCCGCAAGGCTCGCCCAGACGACGTAGAAATGCGGGTCGCTGCCGGCGATTGCCTCGTTGGCGTCGAGAAACCGTCGCGCGGTCCTCAGCCGATCGAGAAATCGGCGATCGGTGCTGAGTGCAGCCTCGAGCACGATCCCCGTCGGACGCAGGTTCCAGGCCATCCGTTTGAGCAGGAGACCTCCTGCGACGATGGCCGTGGGCGAGGCGGGATAGCGCTTGCGCCACGTGCCCATGTCGGCCGCGAGCGCGCGCCAGCCGGCGCGGTCGGAGGCCCGCACCGTCGCGATGGCGTCATGCAGCGAGCCGTAGAAGAGCGTGAGCTTCCAGATGCCGCTCGGCGTTCGGTCCTTGCCAGAGCGATAGCGCTCGGCGATTGCCTCGAGCCCGGCATAGTCGCGGGCCGCAAGCAAAGTCCGGATCTCTTCCTTCACCCCACGCCGCACGACAAGCTCGCCGGTTGGCTCCGTGCTGCCTGCGGCCGAAAGCGTGATCAGTGCGACCATTGCCAGCAGTGCGAGGCCGGCCGCAACGCGCCAGCGTGCGGCGTTGCAGCCATCGGGACCATTGCGTCTGGCCGTCACACCCACTCTTGCTCGACCGACCACGCAACGCCCCCGGCACGCAACATCTCGACGGATGCGGACCTTGGCACTGTCCGCCGACGAGCGCGACCCTAACCTCGCCTTAACCTTACGCCAGCAGCGCAGCCGCGACGCAAAGCAGCGCGATCTCGGCCGTCTGCTCGCCCGCGCCGAGCACGTCGCCCGTGAAGCCGCCGATCTGGCGCTCGGCGATCCAGCCCACCAACGCCATCACACCGAGCGCTGCGGCGATGGCGAGGAGTGCTGCTTCGAGCGGCCAAAGCACGAGCGGGACTGCCATGGCGAGCAGGATCGCGGCGACAGACGAGATCAGCGGCGGACGAGCGGCCGACAGACCGAGCCCGTCCCGGCGGGCCGGTTGCAGGGCCAGCAGCAGCACCGGGACGAGGCCCCTTGCCGTCGCATGGGTCACGATCAGCGCCGGCGTGGCGTATGCCGGAAGCGCGAGTGCGGCCAGCGCCGACCAGCGGAGCCCGAACGAGAGCATGAGTGCGACGACACCATAGGTGCCGATCCGGCTATCGCGCATGATCTCGAGCTTGCGTTGTGGCGTGCGTCCCCCACCCAGACCATCGGCGCAATCGGCCAAGCCATCCTCGTGCAGGCAGCCGGTGAGAATTGCAGTTGCGGCGAGGGTCAGCATGGCGCTCATGGCGGCGGGCAGACCCGCCCAGCTCGCCAAGCCAAAGGCGCCGGCGGCGAGCATGCCGACGACGAGCCCCGCGATTGGATAGGCCCAGACCGAGCCGCGCACGGCTGTTGCCGATGCCGTCGGTGGGGCTGGCAGCGGCAGGCGGGTCAGCAGCGCGAATGCGAGCAGCAGCTCCATGCCACGCTTGCCGAGCCAGTCCATGACCCGACCTCTCTCAATCCTGGCGGTCGCTGACGCCCGCTTCGGCAAAGGTCGCCATCCCGGATTGGGTCGCCGCTGCCGCCCTCAGGATGCTCACCGCGATGGCAGCGCCGGTGCCTTCGCCGAGCCGCATGCCGAGGTCGAGCAAGGGCACGAGGTCGAGCCGCTCGAGCAAGCGCCGATGGCCGCGCTCGGCCGAGACATGGCCCGCGACGCAATGGGAGAGTGCATCCGTGTGGGAGCGCGTCAGCACGGATGCCGCGGCCGTCACGACGAAACCATCGAGGATGACGGGGCGCCGCACGAGCCGCGCCTGCAGGATAGCTCCGGCGATGGCCGCCTGCTCGCGCCCACCCACATGGCGCAGGATCTCAAAAGCATTTGTGAGATGGGGACGGTGCAGCTCGAGCGCGCGGTCGATGACGCTGGCCTTCTGCGCAACCCCCGATGGATCGAGGCCGGTGCCGGCTCCGGCCCAGTCGGCCCCGCTGCCTCCGAGCACGGCCGCGGCGAGGGTTGCCGCGACTGTCGTATTGCCGATGCCCATCTCGCCGAGCACGTAGGCATCGGCCCGGCCGTCCACGGCGGCGGCACCTATCCGAAGCGCGGCGAGGCAGTCCTCCTCGCTCATGGCCGGCTCGCGCGCGAGATTGCCGGTCGGCCGGTCGAGCTCGAGTGGAATGATGCGCAGGCCGAGGCCGAACGCGCGGGCGAGCGCATTGATGGCGGCGCCGCCTGCCTCGAAGTTGGCAACCATCTGCTGCGTCACGGCAGCGGGAAAGGGCGACACGCCCTCGGCGACGACGCCGTGATTGCCGGCAAAGACGATGATGTCGGCTCGCTCGATCTGTGGCCGGGCCGTTCCCTGCCAACCCGAAAGCCAGACTCCCAGGTCTTCCAATCGCCCCAGCGACCCGGCGGGCTTCGTCAACTGGCTCTGGCGGGCGATGGCTGCCTCGCGGGCAGAATGGTCCGGCCCCGGCGCGCCCAACAGCAAGGCCTCGAGCGCTCGCGGCGTGGGAAATAGTCCGGCAGCCGGCATGCATTCGACTCCGCGATCCTGCGCCCTGTGCGTCGGGCCGTGCTCGATCGCAGGTCCGGCTCGCCTCGGCCGCCCTGTCTGTCGGAAATTCTCGAGTGATGCAACCCTGCCCTCGACAGCAGCTCACGAACCAGGCGGGACAGCCCTTCGGCTGCCCCTCGCTCAGGTCAGCAAACGATCCTCGATCAGCCCTTGCTGGCGAGCACTTCGAACTCGCTGATCTGCCTGGAGAGCTCGGCGTAGGTCTCGCAGGTCGTGCCGCAGCGCTTGGCGATCTCGGCGAGCTGGCCCTTGGCCTTGTCGAGGGCGCCCTGCTGCAGGTAGCCTTCGCCCAGATACTCACGTGCCTCGACATAGTTCGGGTCGAGCGCGAGTGCCTTGTGATAGAAGGCGATGCCTTCCTCGGTGCGGCCGGACTTGCGGATCGAGTAGCCGATCATGGTCAGCACCCGGGCGTCGTCTTTGGCTTGGATACCATTCAGCATGTCGAGCGCATCGTCGTAGCCGCCCGCCTTGGCCATGACCACGCCGGCCCAGTACTTATCCTGATCGCGAAAATTGGCGGCGTGCCGCTTGATGCACTTGTTCCACTTTGACGAGCCTTCCGCATATTTTTTGCAGGCTTCGCGGGCAGCGTCGCTCGGGCCGCTGGGGGTCGGCGTCGTCGTCACAGCGAAGGCAAGCGTCGCCGGAACCGTCAAAGCGAGCGCAACGAGGGCTGCGCCTCCGACGATCCATCCGGTGTGAAGGTTCAGAGACATCCAAATTGCTCCAATCGTTGTCTTGTGACATCCCTCGTGTGATCCGTGGTAACCTTACTCCCTCACGGGCCGATCAGCAAGGAATCACGGACAGTTGATGCGACGCCGCGGGCTGCGTCGGGGCAGGTCAGGCGGACCTGGATGCGAGGAAGCGCGGGTTGCGTATCATCAGCTCGCGCCGGAGGTCGGCGATCAGCAGATCTCGCAATTCGCCGGTGCTGGCATCGTCCACCTCGCCGGAGCGAACATCGCGGGCGAGCCAGGCGATGCTGCCGCGGCCGGCGCCATAGATCGGATCGAGCAATTGCCTGACCCGCTCCGCAGTTGGAGCTTCCAGGCCGCGCTGCGCCACTTCGAGCGCATTGGCGATCATGGCGCCCGCATAGCGGCGGTCAGGCGGCAGGGCGGCCAGGACTTCGCTGCGCAAGGTCTCGATCGCGATTGAAAGCAGCGCGGCAGGTTGCATGACGGCTTCAGTCATCGCGACGACCCTTTCATCCCCGTGGTCTCGATCGCCTCGATCGCCTCGATACCCGCGAGCGCGTCCCACTCCATTTCGGGCGCCATCATGCCGGTCAGCAGCAGTTCGAGCGAGCGCTCGCCGCCGGTCAGATGCCGCTCGCCCTGGAGCAGCGCGACCACCGCCCAGCGCGCAGCCGCGAGCACCTCCCAATAGGGCATCGCGGCCCGCTCGACCGTGATCCGCGATTGCCGCTCATAGCCTCGATACAGGGCCTCTCGCGTGCCGACACCGCCCGCTTCCAGTTGATCGCTGCCGAAGCGCCAGCATCGGGCGCACAGCCATCCCAGATCCTCGTGCCGGTCGCCCCAGTGAGCGAACTCCCAGTCGAGGATGCCAGTGAGCATCCCGGCCTCGACCAGGTAGTTCCCGGTGCGGAAATCGCCATGCACGAGCACGAGGCCAGCCGCCGGCGGGGATCGCCGGTCGAGCCACGCCAGCGCGTACTCGAGGGCGGGCCTGGGCTCGGAGCACTTGTCGAGGTCGGCCCGCAGCTGACGAACGGCTGCGCGGGCGGGCGATTGATCGGGGACGTGCAGAAAGCCGAGATCACGGCGCGGCGGTTGCACGCTGTGCAGCTTCGCCAACTCCTCGCCGAGCCGCCCGGCGAGCGCCTCGCCGAAAGCAGCGAGCGCGGGATCACGGACGAGCTTGCGACCCTGCGCGGAGCCCTGGAGCATGCCGACGATCATGAATGGCGCGCCGATCAGCTCACGTTCCGTGCTGACCGCGATAGGCTCGGGCACGGCGACGCCTGCTTCGTACGCGGCCCGCATGCACGCATATTCGTCCGCCCGGTCGTGGCTCATGGCCATGCGGGTGGCCGCGTCGGTCCTCAGCACCCAGGTTTGGCGGCCGGATCGGCGGCCCCCTGCGACGTCGACGTCGAGTCGCCAGTTCTCACCGATCGCGCCGCCCGAAAGCAGCTCGGCATTGGTGATCCTCGCCCGGTTTGCGCCGATCTGGCGAGCAAGCCAGCCTTCGAGCACGCCGCTATCAGACGGATCGAAGGTGCGGGGGCGGGTGGCGTGGGCCATGCTTTGCGCTCTTTGGATGGATGAGAAACCTTCTATGATTCCTGCCCCGACATCTCAACTGGGCATTTCGCAATCTTTCCTCGGATGCCGCTGCCGGGTTCTGTTCTGACCAGGTTCATTCGGATCAGACGCACGCGTTGCTCCTGCCATCCGGCCGGCGATCCTGGTTCGACCTGGTGGCCAAACCATCACAATCGCCTTGACGGCCTCACGCGCGTTGCCCATTGTGCCATCCATGACGGTATCCGCACACACCGCCGCGGCCATTCGTGGCTGCTGCATGAGCATTTCGAGCTAGCTATCTGCTGGCGCGGCCGTCGTTCATCGTGTGAGTTCTGAACCGAACGTCCCGCCGCCCTGCGAGGAGGCGCATCACGTGACGCTGACGATCTACAACACCTTGACGCGCCGGAAGGAAGCCTTCCAGCCGATCGATCCCGCCAAAGTGCGCATGTATGTGTGCGGGCCGACCGTCTACGACTTCGCCCACATCGGCAACGCACGGCCCGTCATCGTCTTCGACGTGCTGTTCCGCCTGCTGCGCCATGTCTACGGCCCCGAGCATGTCGTCTATGCGCGCAACATCACCGACGTCGATGACAAGATCAACAAGCGCGCCGCCGACGAAGGCCTCGCCATTCGCGATCTGACCGAGCGGACGGCGCATCAGTTCCATCAGGATATCGCGGCACTCGGCGTGCTCCCGCCCACGGTCGAGCCGCGTGCGACCGAGCACATCGAGGAGATGAAGGCGATCATCGAGCGCCTGATCGCCCTGGGGCATGCCTATGCCGCGGAGGACCATGTGCTGTTCGCCGTCCCATCCATGCGCGACTATGGCAAGCTCTCGGGACGCAGCACCGACGAGATGCTGGCGGGTGCCCGCGTCGATGTCGCGCCCTACAAGCGCAATCCGATGGATTTCGTGCTGTGGAAGCCTTCGAAGTCCGGCGAGCCGTCCTGGCCTTCGCCCGCCGGCATCGCCCCGAACGGTCGGCCCGGCTGGCACATCGAGTGCTCGGCGATGGCGGGCAAGCACCTGGGTGAGGTCTTCGACATCCATGGCGGCGGCATCGACCTCGTGTTTCCCCATCACGAGAACGAGCTGGCGCAGAGCTGCTCGGCCCATGGCGGCGAGCAGATGGCCAGGGTCTGGATGCACAATGGCTTCCTGCAGGTCGAAGGCGAGAAGATGTCGAAATCGCTCGGCAATTTCATCACCATTCGCGAGCTGCTGTCCGAGCGGAAGTTCGGCGGCCAGGCCTGGCATGGCAGGGTGCTGCGCTTGGCCATGCTCTCGACCCACTACCGCCAGCCGATCGATTGGACGGTCGAGCGGCTGGTGCAAGCGCGCGGCACGCTGCTGGAGCTGGCGGACGGATTGGCGGGAGTGCCAACCGACGGCAACCCGGACGAGGAATTCGTCGCCGCGCTGGAGGACGACCTCAACACGCCGCAAGCGCTGTCGATCCTGCATGGCAAGTTCAAGTCGGCCCGTCGCGGCAATGCCATGGGGCTGGCACGCGTCGCCGCGTCGGCGCGGTTCCTGGGCATTTGGGATGGCCAGGCGCGGGCCGATTTGTCGGCCGGCAGTGCCGCAAGGGATATCGACGGCGCCAGAATCGCCACGCTGATCGAGGCCCGGCTCGCCGCTCGGCGTGCCAAGAGCTTCAAGGAGGCCGATCGCATTCGCGACGAGATCGTCGCGCTCGGGGTGACGCTGAAGGACAGCAGGGACCCCAAGACCGGCGAGGCGGTGACGACGTGGGAGGTGGCGGAATGAGTGGCCAGTCTGTTCCAGTAAACACTCGGAAGGAGCGACTGTCTATCGCATACATGCATGCGGTAGCTGCACGGGCAGGTTACGACCTATTAGAAACAAAAATAGATGTTGACAGTGTCGACGGTGTGCTCAAGGCGACCTATGGCCGAAGGCCTCAAATCGATTTTCAAGCGAAGGCCACATCCCGTGACCTGCTGAAGGAAGGTTATGTGGCCTTTCCTCTGCCACACAAGAACTACGAAGATCTTCGCGCAGAGACCGTCATCCCTCGCATACTGGTGGTCCTCTTACTTCCTGTCGACCCAGTAGAATGGTTAT
>JANPDA010000182.1:0-8943 GCA_031431235.1 Hyphomicrobiaceae bacterium | reverse complement strand
GCTCATCATCTCCGACAACGGCATCAGCAACGAGACCGGTAAAGGCACCGACTTCATCGTGCTGACGCAGTGAGACTGGGGCACCAGCTCGACACCGGCCGGCGGCCTGTCGTGGCCGCTGATGCCGTGGGCGGCCGCCCGTCTCACGGCCACAGCACATAGCCGGCGAGGGCCAGCATGGCGACGCCGGCCACACGCGAGATCGCGCGTCCGCCCGGCGCCACTTTCTCCAGCAATGCAAGGAGGGTGAGTGCGGCCATCCAGACGAGGTTCATGGTGCCCCCCACGAACAGCAATGCCATCAACAACCAGCAGCAGCCGACGCAAAAGCGGCCGTGACGCCAGCCCATCGTGAGCGCGCCGATCCGGCCCGGCCTCCAGACCGCCGTCAGAGTAGCGATCGGCGAGCGGCATTCGTGCAGGCAGGCGTCCTTCCAGGGTGTGAGCTGGTAGATCCCGGCCGCGATCAACACAGTGCCCGAGAGCACCCGGCTGGTCGACCACATCATCAAGCCGGATAGAAGTCCCGCAGCCTCGAGCCCCCATTGGGCAACGGTCGCAACGAGGCTGAAAGCCAACCATGCGATCAAATAGCCAAGCACGAACGAGGTGACGGGAACCGGACCGGCGGCCAGCCGGCCAGCGACCTGAGCATTGCGCACGATCCTGGCATAGAGCAGCACGACCGGCGCAGCGGTCGGCACCATCATCGCGATCATCATCACCCACCACATGGCGAGCATCGCCAGGAAGGTGCCGGCCCCCCAGCTGCTGGCCCCCAGCGCCAGGGCAGGAGGGGGAAATGCGAGCGTGGTCATGGCGGTGACGCTCATGCCGGTACCCGAGCCGGAGAGCACATAAACCCAGGCGATGATCGAGATTGCCACGAGCCCGGCGATCGTGATGGTCCGGTCACGGTGGATCAGAGCTTCGAGTGGGGTTGTTTCGCTCATGCGCCTGCTTGGCCTCGGATGCGCATGCTCACAGCACCGTCAAGCCGCGCGGGTAGTCGGTCAGGTACTCGAATCCCTCCTTGGTCACGACGATCGAGTCGCCGATTCTGGCGCCGTACTTGCTCTTGACCGTGATGCCGCCGTCGACCGCAAACGCCATGCCTGCCTCGAGCCTGGTGCGATCGCCCACTTTCAGCTGCGGCTCCTCGAGGAACGAGAAGCCGATGCCGCGCCCGGTGCGATAGGAAGGCGAGTAGCCGCCCGCCTCATAGACCTCGACAGCGGCGGCGTTCACGTCCTCGGCAATGGCTCCGGCCTTGATCTGCTCGAGGGCGGTCTGTTGCGCCTTCACCGTCGTCTCGTAGGCGCGCGCCTCGTCCTTGGAGACGTCGCCAACGTAGTACTGCCGGTCGAAGCCGAGCTTGACGCCCTTGAAATTGGCCACGCCGCAGAAGCAGAGATAGATCGGGTCGCCCTTCGCCAGCTTCCGGACGGTCGAGCGGCGGTGGACGAGGCAGGTGTGCTCGCCGGAGTTGAGGATCTGCAGATTGTAGATGGTCGGCGAATGGTAGATGTTCTGGCGGTCGCTGGTGCCTTGGCTCTCGAGGATCTCGGCGGCCTTGCGGGTGCCGCCCGCGATCACGGCGAGCGCGACCTCGTACTCGGGTGCGCCGAGCCTGATCGCCTCGCGCCCGCCCTTCAACATGGCGACGGCAACCTGCCCAGCCTCGCGCATGGTCTGGATCTCCTCGGGCGTCTTCACCATCCGCATCTTCGAGATGATCCGCCAATGGTCCTCGACTTCGAGGGAGGCGATACAGCGATGCACGGCGGGATGGGTCTTGTCCCATTCGACGCCGACCCGGTCGATGCCCTTCTGACCGAGCGCGGCCAGCAAGGGCTTGCGCCACTCGTCATCGACGCCATCCATCCAGGGCGTGACTTTCGATAGCCAGGTCATGCGACCGGCCATCTCCGACTCCATCAGCGGCGTGATCAGGATCGGCTCGCCGTCGCGCGGCACCACCATCATGGTCGCGCGCCCGAACTCCATGCCGAGATAGTCCCAGACCTCGCCGAAATAGAAGATCGAGTCGGCGTCGTTCAGCACGAACGCGTCGAGCCCCTCGTCCTTCATCCGCCGCTGCAACTCGCGGGTCCGCTGCTCGCCAACGCGCATGGTCGTCTCTCCCTTGATTGTTGCGGTCAGATTGGCAGGATCGCGGCCGTCTCGGCAAGTGCTGACAGGTAGGTCGGACTGAGCCCGGCCACGAGCCGGGCGATGTCCGACATGGGGTGGTGCTGAATTGTCGGACATCGGCCGCCTGCAGCCGCCTCGGTCCGACCTACGGGAAATGGCGCCAAAGGCCGTTGCGTCTCGCCTATCCGCCGTGCGAGATTTCGATCCGAGGAAACCGAACGGCGCGGGGAAACGGCATGGATGCTTGGAAGCTGAAGGGCGAGCTCATTCTGGGTTGCAGTTGCACGGTGTTTTGCCCATGCGTCGTCTCCCTCGGCAAGCATCCGCCAACGGAAGGCTTCTGCCAAGGCTGGGCGGGCGTTCGGATCGACAAGGGAACGCACGGCAAAGTCAGCCTCGCCGGCCTCAACGTCGCGCTCCTGCTCGACATCCCCGGCGAGATGGGGCGCGGCAACTGGACGGCGGCGGCCTTCATCGACGAGCGCGCCTCCGACGATCAGCTCGAGCGCCTGACGGCCATCTTCTCGGGCGCAGCCAAGGGCACGACTGGCCTCTTCACCATGCTGGTCTCGACCTTTCTCGGCGCCGAGCGTGCGCCCATCAGCTACGAGACCGAGGGCAAGAAGCGCCGTCTCGTCGTCGGCAGGAAGATCCAGGGCGAGGTCGTCCCGATCGAGGGCGCCAACGCCAAGCAGGATGTCGTCATCTCGAACTCGGGCTATTGGATCGGGCCAGAGGTGATCGTTGCCAAGGCGACGCAATCGCGGGTGCGTGCGTTCGGCCGGGTCTGGGATTTCCCCAATCGCAGCGCCGAGATCCTGGCGATCGACTGGAAAGGCCCGTGAGCGAGCGCCGGTCATGACCACTCCCATTCTCGCCGCCTCCCGCCGCACCCGCCGGACACCCTTTTCCGCCCGCGTGGAAGCCGCCGGCGTCAAGGGCTACACTGTCTACAACCACATGTTGCTCGCGACCTCCTTCCGCTCTGTCGAGGAGGATTATTGGCACCTGAAGCGCCATGTCCAGGTATGGGACGTCGGTTGCGAGCGCCAGGTCGAGATCGTCGGATCGGATGCGGCCCGGCTCGTGCAGTCGATGACGCCGAGGGACTTGTCGAAAGCCCAGATCGGGCAATGCCTCTACGCGCCGCTGATCGATGAAGCAGCGCTGATGATCAACGATCCAGTGATCCTGAAACTCGCACCCGACCGGTTCTGGCTCTCGATCGCCGACACCGATGTGGAGCTGTGGGCCAAGGGCCTCGCCTACGCGGGCAAGCTACAGGCGAGGATCACGGAGCCCGATGTCTGGCCGCTCGCCGTGCAGGGGCCGAAGGCGGACGACCTGATGGCCCGCGTGCTCGGCGACAAGGTGGCGAGCATCGGGTACTTCCGCTTCGCCACGCTCGCCTTCAAGCGCCACCCGCTGATTGTCGCCCGCACCGGCTGGAGCCGGCAGGGCGGGTTCGAGATTTATCTGGACGACTGGGCGCTCGGGGAGAAGCTCTGGGATGCGCTGATGGATGCAGGCGATGATCTGGACGTCGGGCCGGGCTGCCCGAACCTGATCGAGCGGATCGAGAGCGGGCTCCTGTCGTTCGGCAACGACGTGACGCGGGCCAACAACCCGCTGGAAGCCGGACTCGAGCGGTTCTGCCATCTCAATCGCGCTGTCGACTGCATGGGCCGTCGGGCGCTCGAGGAGATCGCCGCCAAGGGGCCGGCGCGGCGTGTCCGCGGCATCCGGTTCAATGCCCAAGCCGTGCCCGGTTGCGTGTTGCCCTGGCCGGTCAAGGCGAAACGCAAGCCGATCGGGCATGTCACCTCGGCGGCGTTCTCGCCGCAGCTCAAATGCGGAATCGCGTTTGCGCTGCTCGACCGGGATCATTGGGAGGCGGGCCTCGCCGTCACGATCGAGACTCCGGAGGGACCGCGGCCCGGCACCGTCGCCGACCTTCCCTTGATCCCGCCGGGGCGCTAGTCTGATGCATACCCAGGCGATCGACCTACTTCCCCGTCATGCCAGCGCAGGCTGGCATCCAGACAAACCGACTGTTATGAAATGCTCGTTGGCTGGTTTCCCGCCTGCGCGGGAACGACGTTGCTGTTACTGTTCGTGATTGGTGATAGCAACCAGAGCGGATGTGTCGATGACGATCACCTCGGCACGCCGTACTCATCGTAACCGATGATGTCATCGGCTTCTCGCCCATCGAGCACCGGTAGCTCGGCAAACTCCTCGGAAAGCGCAAGCATGCGTGCGAAGCGTTCCTCGCGATCGAGCCGGACGTGCCCCGTTTGCAGCAAGCCCGCTGCCGCTGCCTTCTCACGGATGGCCTCATGCACGACCCTGGCGAGCGGCTTGCCACTCGCTAGTGTTCTGACTCAGGTCCAGTGCCTCAGTCTCGATGTCCGCAGGCAGGGTTGTCGTCATGTCTGCAAGATCTCCATCCATTCATTCATCCTATCATGATCGAGCTCTGTCGGGCCAGACGCTCGGGCAGTCGGATCGCCACTTTCTACCGGTCCCAATGCGGGTTAAGAGTCGAGCGAACCGATCCCCGAGGAGAACGCACTCATGAGCTTTCGCGCCCTTGTCGTCTCGAAGGCCGAGGACGGCACGATCTCGCAGGCCGTCGAGACCCTCGAGGACTCGCGCCTGCCGGCTGACGGCAACGTGACCGTCAAGGTCGAGCATTCGACATTGAACTACAAGGACGGCCTCTGCATCACCGGCGCAGGCGGTCTGGTTCGCACCTATCCGCATGTGCCGGGCATCGATTTCGCCGGCACGGTCGAGGCGTCGAGCGACGCGCGCTACAAGCCGGGCGACAAGGTCGTGCTGACCGGCTGGCGGGTGGGCGAGGCCTGGTGGGGCGGCTATGGCGAGAAGGCCAAGGTCAAGGCCGACTGGCTGGTGCCGCTGCCCAAGGGGCTGACCACGCGGCAGGCAATGGCGGTCGGCACGGCCGGCTTCACCTCGATGCTGGCCGTCATGGCGTTGGAAGCCCATGGCATGACACCGGCGAAGGGCGAGGTGCTGGTGACGGGCGCCGCCGGTGGCGTCGGCTCGGTCGCCGTCGCGATCCTCTCCAAGCTCGGCTACGACGTGGCAGCCGTGACGGGGCGTCCCGAGACGGGCGACTATCTGAAAGGGCTCGGCGCCAAGCGCATCGTTGCGCGCGAGGAGCTGGCGGAAGTCTCCAAGCGACCGCTCGAAGCGGAGACCTGGGCCGGGTGCGTGGACGCGGTCGGCGGCGCCATGCTCGCGCGCGTGCTCGGGCAGATGAAATACAACGCGTCCGTCGCCGCCGTCGGTCTCGCTGGCGGGGCGAGCCTGCCGGCGACGGTCGTTCCATTCCTGCTGCGCGGCGTGAACCTGCTCGGCATCGACAGCGTGATGCGGCCCTATGCAGACCGGGTCGCGGCCTGGCAGCGGATCGCATCCGACCTGCCGCTCGAAAAACTCGAGGCGATGATCGAGCCAGCCAAGCTCGCCGACCTGCCCAAGCTCGGCAAGGCGATCCTGAAGGGTCAGGTGAAGGGGCGTGTCGTGGTGGACGTGAGAGTTTGACGACGACAACAACGGAGGAAGCGATGGCCAAGTCACCCAAGAAGGACGACAACTGCTGCGCGTCGGCGGGTCCGGGCTATGCCTCGCCGCTGGAGGCGATGAAGGCGCCGCGCGAGAAGCTGCTCTACTCGGTCGCCCTCTACACCGGCACCGGGGTCGAGGCGCCGGATTACCTGGCGACCATCGACGTCGATCCCAACAGCCCGACCTACTCCAAGGTCGTCCATCGCCTGGCCATGCCCAACATCGGCGACGAGCTGCACCACATCGGCTGGAACGCCTGCTCGTCCTGTCATGGCGACGCGAGCAAGGAACGCCGCTATCTGATCGTGCCGGGCGTGCGCTCGAGCCGCATCCACATCGTCGACTGCGTGAGCGATCCGAGGAAGCCGAAGCTGCACAAGGTGATCGAGGGCGAGGAGATCAGGAAGAAGACCAATCTCTCGGGGCCCCATACGGTGCATTGCCTGGGCTCCGACATCATCATCTCGATGCTGGGCGACGCCAAGGGCAATGCGCCCGGCGGGTTTCTGCATCTGAACGAGGATTTCGAGATCGTCGGACGCTGGGAGAAGAACATCGAGGGCATGAACTTCAACTACGACTTCTGGTACCAGCCGCGCCACAACGTGATGGTGTCGAGCGAGTGGGCCGCGCCCAACACCTTCATGCCCGGATTCGATCTGGCCGATGTGAGCGCCGGCAAGTATGGCCACTCGATCCATTTCTGGGATTTCAAGAAGAAGTCGATCAAGAAGAGCGTCGACCTGGGCAGCGAGGGCATGATCCCGCTGGAGGTGCGCTTCCACCACGACCCGGATTCGACCCACGGTTTCGTTGCCGCGACGCTTTCCTCAAACGTCTTCCATTGGCACAAGAACGGCAAGGGCTGGCAGGTCGACAAGGTGATCGACGTGCCGCCCGTCGACGTCATCGGCTGGCCGATCCAGGTGCCCTCTCTCATTACCGACATCCTCGTCTCCATGGACGACCGCTTCCTCTATTTCTCCAACTGGCTGCATGGCGATGTGCGCCAGTACGACATCTCCGATCCGGCAAAGCCGAAGTTCACCGGGCAGGTCTGGCTCGGCGGGCTGCTCGGACGCGCGCCACAGGTGAACGGCAAGAAGGTCAGCGGCGGACCGCAGATGATCCAGCTCTCGCTCGACGGCAAGCGGCTCTATGTCACGAACTCGCTCTTCTCCACCTGGGACAACCAATTCTATCCCGACATGAAGAAAATGGGCTCCTGCATGGTGCAGATCGACTGTGATACCGAGAAGGGTGGCATGGTGCTCAACCCGAAATTCTTCGTCGACTTCGCCAAGGAGCCGAAGGGTCCGGCGCGCGCCCACGAGATGCGCTATCCCGGCGGTGACTGCACGTCCGACATCTGGATTTAGGCCGGAGAGGTGCCGGCCTACCACATCGCGCTCGCCAATCGCGGGGGACGCATCGTCGAATGCGGCGATGACGAGCCGATCCTCGAGGCTGCCGAGGATCAGGGCGTAGTGCTGCCGTTCGGCTGCCGTTATGGCGGGTGCATTACCTGCGCAGCGCGGCTCGTCTCCGGCCGCGTCGATCAGTCGGAGGGCGTCGCGTTGAAGCCCGATCAGATTGCCGACGGCTTCGTGCTGCTCTGCGTCGCCCGTCCGCGGTCGGACTGTGTGCTCGAGGTCGGCGTCGAGAGCCAGGACAGGCTCTATCGCAATCCGTTCCAGCGGGGCTGAGTGGCGCGCGGGCTCCGGTGATGGTGCCTTTTGTTATCAATCTGACCTTGGAGTGCTATTCCTCCATATGGACCTATCCCCGCTATGACACCTAGTCCAAGTCCGAATTGCGATATTCATGCAGAGAGTGATCCTGCGTTTGGATTATTATCAAAACTCACCATTAAACCAAGTTCTTCGACATCGATATATGTTTTCCCCGTTGTAATATATTTTGATCATGAAATACCAACAACCCCGACACCTAATCCAGGAAACACACCGACTTTATCGGATTGACGCACATGAATGTCTTCCATCAATTTTCTGACGATATCTACATCAAATTTATCTAATGAAAAATCTGTATTATACACGTTATTATCGTCTGAATTGGAATAATTTGCGATGATTCCACGTGATTTCTATGCTATGCGGCATTTTTATAATAATGTAAACAGTTTCATAATTTTAACCATCCTAACTACGGTGTGATAACTAAACAATAGAAATAGAAAGAAATACACAGCAGAATAACCGAGCTTTCGAACGCCAATGTAATTGTACGGATATTGTTTCGAATCGACATCCGATAAATGAACATAAAGCTTTACGTCTTTTGACATATCAAATTTATGTATGTAATAAAAATAAAATATAAGAGGAAAATTGGTTCCTCCGGCTACGTGCAACAATAACAGTATTATGGAGAATGCCATTACAAGTGACATGTGTGTTTCAATCAAAGCATACCTCCATTTTGTGAATTATTCTGGTTTTTATATTAAATAAATACAATATGATGCCTAATTGTTGATTTATATTTATTTACTGAAAATTAGCGGCTGGACGAGCTAGACGTGTCGCGGCGTTATCTGTCACGATGTGCCACGATGCTTCTTTGACCCCCATAGTAGCGCATCCGATCGGATCCGAACCTCCGGCGATGGTGCCTGACACCGTTGCGCCGACGCTGGCGCAGCAGCGGCAAGCCCGGTAGCATGGCAAACTGCGAGCAGCACAGTATGGGAGATCACGCATGACCACAACCTCCGGGCACTGCCTTTGCCGGCAAATCCGCTATGAGCTCGATGGTCCCCCGTTGTGGGTTGCGCATTGCCATTGCCAGAGTTGCCGGCGGCAGACATCCTCGATGCTCGCGACTTTCGTCGGCGTGGCGCGCGATAAGCTCACCTATCTATCTGGCGTGCCGGCCCGCTACCAATCCTCGCCGGGCGTGTTCCGCAGCTTCTGCCCGAGCTGCGGCTCGCCGATCGCCTTCGAATCCGAGGCGAGCTTCCCCGGCGAGGTGCACCTCTATCACGGCACCCTCGCCGATCCCTCCGCGCTCCGGCCGACGGCTCACGTCCACACGGGCGAGCAGGTCAGCTGGTTCGAGGTGCATGACGACCTGCCCCGGTTCGCGGCGTCGGGCCGAGGGGCAAAACCGGTGCGCCATGGGCCTCGTCACAAGGACGAACGGGGCAGCGCATGAATTATCGGATTC
>JANPDA010000181.1:0-8039 GCA_031431235.1 Hyphomicrobiaceae bacterium | reverse complement strand
ATCATCTGCCAGATCAGGCCGCCCGACCTCGTCTCGAGCTTGAAGCGCGCGTCCGCGATGGCCGTGTGGTTGGCGATGTGGTTGGCAACGCGCGACATGTAGAGACCAATCGCGAGCAGGCCGACGAGCAATGCCAGAGCGAGGGAGCCACCGACCGTCACACCCTGCAACATCGTCAAGGGCTCCAGCGTCTCGCCACCAGCCCCCTGCTGCTCCTTATGCCGCTGTATCATGGGCCAGAGCGCGAGCATGATGCCGCCGGCGTAGATGCCCATGGCCGCAAAGGCGCCGATCCAGGCCATCACGAACGGAGGATAGAGTGGCCCAGCCTTGCCCGTGTAGCGAAAGGCGCTTTCGCCAAAGCGCATGTCGTTCGTCATGTGGCGGGCGAGCATGTTGGTGCGCCAAGGCAGGATCCAGCCGAGCGTGAACGGCATCAAGATCAGCGTCCAGAAATAGTGCCAGGCATAGGACGCGGGCGAGCCGACGAGCGCGCCCCTGATCCCGCGCCAGCGCGTGCGCGACAGCCGATAGCGATAGGCGCGGTAAACCGCGACCCCGATCAGCCAGTAGAACAGGATGAAGCCGACAGCGACGATGATCGGCGCGACAATCGCCGCCACGTCGGGACCGAGCAGCCAGGCGAGCAGGAACGGCGCCCCGAAAATGGCGCCGAACAGCGGCAACAGGATGAGGAAAAACACGATGAGAAAGCCGAGAAACAACTCCTTGCCGGTACCGGTGTACTCGAGCGGCTCGCCATTGACCCGCACCGCCGACCAGAGCCGGCGCCTGACCTCGGTCCGGCCCCAGAAGCCGTAGATGCCGAGCGTCACGATCGACAGCAGGAAATTGACGAAGCCCAGACCGGCAAACGACCAGGGCGAGCCCGACCAGGTGATCTCGAGCGGCTCTTTGGTACTCTGCGGTGCGGGTGGCGCGGTAGTGTCCGTCATCGGAAGCTCTCCTCATGGCCATGATGCGGTGTCGCCGCAGCTGACCCCACGGCACTGTATCTGCTACCAGCATCCCCACCACGGCAAGATCAGCGAAGCCTCACCCCACGAACAAATTCAGGCCGATCGAAGCGCCACGCCCGGCCGGCGCTGCGCCAGGCTCGATCGCCGCCCGAATGCCCCGATCGCGGTACCACCACGCCCCTGATTTGCCCCAGTCGAGCCCCGGCTTGGCCGAAGTGCCTCATTAGAACTCTGATCCCAGCAGCAAGCTCGCGTCGCCTGCAACCATCGGATAGTGCAATGCGTAAGTCGCCAAAACTGCCCGAGCTCGCCGCGGTGGCACCGTTGCTCATGATCATGGCGCAACCGGCGACAGCGGCACGGGACTTCGGCATGGCGGCCGCCATGCCAGTCGGGACGGCACTGCTGGCGCCGGCTGCGGCCTGCCTTGCCGCCTATGTCGTCTGGCGGCTGGTCCGGGCGCTCGGCGGGGTGCTCGTGCTGGCGGGGGTGGTGGCGCTGGTGATCACTTTCCTGCTGGCGGCCAACGGCACTATCGATCTCAATTGGATTTTCGCGTCATGAAGGGCTGTTTCGGCGAACGACCGCTGCTTCGGCGTCGAGCTTTGGATCTGTGGCATCCGCGCCACAGAGTGAGGCCGATGCGCCCCGATTGCGCCATAAAGTGCCCGGAGAGTGATCCGACGAAGCCGTTCAGCCAGTTGCCGCGCCATTTTGGCAGCGTCTCTGGTCACGTCGATCCGTTGAGCCAAAGGCGAGAAGCCTCTAGGCTTGGCGTGGTGGGACGTCGGCTACGGCAAGGCCGGTATGCCTGTCCCCGCAACGGGCAAGCACGCTAGCGGCAAGGGCAATGAGATCCATGGACGCCAAGGTATTCGACAAGAAGAAGCTGCCGAGCCGGCACGTGACCGAGGGACCGACCCGGGCACCGCACCGGGCATTCTATTATGCGATGGGGCTGACGGAAGAGCAGATCCACCGCCCGCTCGTCGGCGTGGCGTCCTGCTGGAACGAATCCGCCCCCTGCAACATCGCGCTGATGCGCCAGGCCCAATCCGCCAAGAAGGGTGTGAACGAGGCAGGCGGCACGCCCCGCGAGTTCTGCACCATCACCGTGACGGACGGCATCGCCATGGGACACCAGGGCATGAAGTCCTCGCTCGTCAGCCGCGAATGCATCGCCGATTCGATCGAGCTGACCATGCGCGGCCATTGCTACGACGCGCTCGTTGGCGTCGCGGGCTGCGACAAGTCGCTGCCCGGCATGATGATGGCGATGGTGCGCCTCAACGTGCCGAGCGTGTTCATGTATGGCGGCTCGATCCTGCCCGGTCGGCACCGGGGCAAGGACGTGACCATCGTCGACGTGTTCGAGGCGGTCGGCCAGCATTCGGCCGGCAAGATGGATGCCGCGGAATTGCACGAGCTCGAGTGTGCGGCCTGTCCGTCGGCGGGCGCCTGCGGTGGTCAGTTCACGGCCAACACCATGGCCTGCGTCTCCGAGGCGATGGGCCTCGCGCTGCCGGGCTCGGCTGGAGCGCCAGCCCCCGACCTCAGTCGCGACGAGTATGCGGTCGCAAGCGGGCGCGCCGTGATGCGGCTCCTCGCCGATGGCATCCGCCCGCGCGATATCGTGACCAAGAAATCGTTGGAGAACGCCGCGATCATCGTTGCCGCAACCGGGGGCTCGACCAACGCCGCGCTCCATTTGCCGGCGATCGCGCACGAGTGCGGGATCAAATTCGACCTGTTCGACGTTGCCAAGATCTTCAAGAAGACGCCCTACATCGCCGACCTGAAGCCGGGCGGCAAGTATGTGGCCAAGGACGTGTTCGACATCGGCGGCGTGCCGCAGATCATGAAGGCGCTGCTCGACGGGGGTTATCTCCACGAGGACTGCATCACGGTCACCGGGCGGACCATCAAGCAGAACCTCGAGAAGGTGAAATTCAATACCAAACAGAAGGTTGTCTATCCGACCTCCAATCCCATATCGAAGACGGGCGGCGTCGTGGGGCTCAAGGGGTCGCTGGCGCCAGATGGCGCGATCGTGAAGGTCGCCGGCATGAAGATGCTGAAGTTCAAGGGTCCCGCCCGCTGCTTCGACAGCGAGGAGGCCTGCTTCGAGGCGGTCGCCAAGAAGCGCTACGCGGAAGGCGAGGTGCTGGTGATCCGCTACGAGGGTCCCAGAGGCGGCCCCGGCATGCGCGAGATGCTGTCGACGACGGCTGCCCTCTACGGCCAGGGCATGGGCGAGAAGGTCGCGCTCATCACTGACGGGCGCTTCTCGGGGGGCACACGCGGCTTCTGCATCGGCCATGTCGGCCCAGAGGCCGCGGTTGGTGGACCGATTGCGCTGATCGAGGATGGCGACATCATTTCGATCGATGCGGTCAAGGGCACGCTCGACCTCGCGGTCGACGAGAAGGTGTTGCAGAAGCGGCGCAAGTCCTGGAAAGCGCCGACGACCGATTACCAGAGCGGCGCGCTCTGGAAGTATGCACAGCAGGTGGGCCCGGCGCGAACAGGCGCCGTGACCCATCCAGGGGGCGAGGCGGAAGTGGTTTGCTATGCGGATATCTAGGTTCGTGACATCGGCGGGAGCGGGCTTGCTCGCTCTTGCCCTGCTTTGCCCGATCGCGGCGGTCCAGTCGGCAACGCCAGCGTCGCAGGTGTTCCTGGAGGGCATGCAGGCCTACCGGGATGGCAATGCCGAGCGGGCGTTGCCACTGCTCGACCATGCGGCGAGCGAGGGCTATTTCCTCGCCCAGTACGAGCTGGCCCGCATCTATGCGAACCCGCGCGGCGGCTATCGCAATGACGCCGCCGCCTTCAAGCTGTTCGAGAGCATCGCAGAGGCCAATCGCGAGATCGATCCCTATCTCGATCCGCGCGCGCGCTTCGTCTCGCATGCCTTCGTGGCACTTGCCCGCTATTGGCAGACCGGCATCGCCGAGTTGCAGATGGAGCCCGATCCGGCCCGCGCGCGGGATTATCTCGAGTTTGCCGCGAGCTATTTCGACAATGCGGACGCCCAGTTCGAGCTCGCCCGGCTCAGCCTCTCGGACGAGGCCGACGCCGATGCGGTCTCCGCCGGCCTGCACTGGTTGTCGACGCTCGCCGAGAAACGCGATCATGTGGGCGCACAGGCTTTCCTCGGCGATCTGTTCTGGAACGGCCGGCATGTGGCCCGCCGGCCGGCGCTGGGGCTCGCACTGGTAACGATCGCGCTGGGCGGCGCACCCGCGGAGGACCGGATCTGGATCGAGGACCTGTATCAGCAGGTCTATTGCAATGCGGCGCCCAATGTGCGGAGCCGGGGGACATCGATCGTCGAAAAATGGTTCGAGACCCACAAGTTGAGCGCCGGCGAGACGGATGCAGACGGGCTCGGCACGCACGAAGCCGACGTGGACGCCTTCACGAGCTTCGGGCAACTGACCCGCACCTGCGCGGATGGCGAGATCATCACCATGCCGAAGTCGCAGTCGCGCGGCGCGCTTCCTGGCGATGATGGCGCCGGGCAGGCGGCGCTCGGCGCTCCCCAGGCCAGATCCGACGCCGACGTGCTCACCGAGACGAGCGCGCCAGTCAAGGCTGACGACGCCAGCGAGGGCGAAACGATGATGGGGCTCGGCTTTTCGGGTGCTCTCAGCGGGCAGTAGCGCCCCGGCCCGTCACGCCGGCCGCCGGCTGCGAAAGGCTGCTGCGAGCGTGCCGTCATCGAGATAGTCGAGCTCGCCGCCCACCGGCACGCCATGGGCCAGGCGGGAGATGGAGAGGCCCGGTCGCTCGAGCATCTCGGAGAGATAGTGCGCGGTCGACTGCCCCTCGACGGTCGCGTTGAGTGCGAGCAGCACCTCCTTGACAGAGGCTTCGCGCGATCGCTCGACGAGCCGGGGGATCGCCAGCTCCTCCGGTCCGATCCCATCGAGCGGCGAGAGGTGACCGCCCAGCACGTGATAGCGGGCATTGACGACGCCACCACGCTCCAACGCCCATAGATCCCCGACCTCCTCGACCACGACAATCAGGTCGGCCGGCCGCGCCGGATCGCGACAGATGGCGCAGGGCGAGAGGGTGTCGACATTGCCGCATTCGGGGCAGGTGACGAGCTTGGCATCGGCTTCGGCGAGTGCCGCCGCCAGGGGCGTGAGCAGATCGGCGCGCCGCTTCAACAGGGCAAGCGCCGCCTTCCTCGCCGAGCGCGGCCCGAGCCCCGGCAAGCGGGCGAGAAGCCCGATCAGCCGCTCGATTTCCGGGCCGGCCGTGCGTCTCGTCATGGCGCCTTGCGCACGCGCGCAATCAGATCGTAGTCCTTCGCGCCCGTCACCTCCACGGCTAGCAGGTCGCCGGGTTTGGCGCCCTTGGCGCCCTTCACCGTGACGATGCCATCGATCTCGGGAGCATCCCATGGGCTGCGGGCGGTGACCTTGGTCCCCTCGACAGTGTCGACGAGCACGGTCGTATGCCGACCGACCCGCTCCGCCATCCGCTCCCCGCTGATCTGCTGCTGGAGTTGCATCAACCTATGCCAGCGCTGCTCCTTCACGACCTCGGGCACCTGACCCTCGAGCGCGTTCGAGCGGGCGCCCTTGACGTCCTCGTATTTGAAGCAGCCCAGGCGATCGATGCGGGCTTGGCGCAACCAGCCGAGCAGGAATTCGAAGTCCTCCTCCGTCTCGCCCGGGAACCCCACGATGAAAGTCGAGCGCAAGGCGAGGTCGGGGCAGATCGCACGCCAGCGGGCGATCCGCTCGAGCGTCCTCTCCTGCGCAGCCGGCCGGCGCATGGCCTTCAGCACGCGCGGGCTCGCGTGCTGGAAGGGGATGTCGAGATAGGGCAGGATCTTGCCTTCCGCCATCAGCGGGATCACGTCGTCGACATGGGGATAGGGATAGACGTAGTGCAGCCGCACCCAGACGCCGAGGCTGCCGAGGGCTGCCGCCAGATCGAGGAATCGCGCCTTCAGCTTGCCCCCTTTCCAGGGGCTCTCGGCATATTTGATATCGACGCCATAGGCGCTCGTATCCTGGCTGATGACGAGCAATTCCTTGACGCCCGCAGCCACCAGCCGCTCGGCTTCCTGCATGACGTGGGCGGCGGGCCTGGAGACGAGTTTTCCCCGCATGTCCGGAATGATGCAGAAGGAGCAGGAATTGTTACAGCCTTCGGAAATCTTCAGATAGGCGTAGTGGCGCGGTGTCAGGCGGATGCCCTCGGGCGGGACGAGGTCGAGGTAGGGGTCGTGACGGGGCGGCGCAACCTTGTGGACCTCGGCGACGACGGCTTCGTACTGATGCGGCCCGGTGACGGCGAGCACGCCAGGATGGCGCTCGCGAATGAGGCTGGCTTCGGCGCCCAGGCATCCGGTGACGATCACCCGGCCATTCTTTGCGATCGCCTCGCCAATGGCGGCCAGGCTCTCGTCGCGCGCACTGTCGAGGAAGCCGCAGGTGTTGACCACGACCACATCGGCGCCCTCGTGAGTGGCGCAGAGCTGATAGCCCTCGGAGCGCAGCTTGGTGATGATCCGTTCCGAATCGACGAGCGCCTTGGGGCAGCCGAGCGAGACGAAGCCCACCTTGGGCGCGGGACTGGCGGGATCGGGCTTTGCGGCCGCGGGCCGCGATCTGGATTTGAGTGCTTGCGTCATGGCGCGGGTACATATCACAGCCCGCGCGATCAAGCGAAGGAGGTTTGCGGGGATCGGGCCCGGCTCGCGGGTTTGCCACTCTGTCCGCTTACGTAGTATTGCGGGCGAGCAGGCCCCATGGCGAAGAGGCGGTCGAGAGGAGCTGCCGAAGAGGAAATTTCACTTGGGGTCCAGCTGGCATGACTGCCCTTGGAGGTTGCTGGCGTCCCCGTAATGGCGGTCGGGACCGGCGCTACCGCGAGTCACTCTGGCGTCTTGCTACATTACATCCCGCAAAACAGCAATGCCGCCATTGATGTCTACGGCAAATAGGCGTCACACTCTTTTTTAATTTCTAGAGATAATGAAGTTAGAATAGAGCGTGGCAAATGAATAATACTTGAATCGTTTTGTCCCAATTCATTTCCAAAATGGACCATAGCTGATTCAATACGGCTCGGCATCACCAATTTACTATCTCCGGTATATTTATCAGTTCTCTGGCGTATCTCTACGATATTCATTGGTCCCCAATAAAGCTCCCAGAATCTCTCTGCATTGTTACGATATTCATTTTCTATAGATGTGGTTCCCAAAATTGTGGTTACCGCAACTGCCTCACTGCATATTTTCTTCATTGCATTTATGCCGGGTTTTTCAAATCTGCCGGCCCCGATACGGCTGATCAAATCGTCGACGACACTCTTTTGCCGTTCCGTCTCCTTTGTCTTGGCCACAGCGACGGCGGTCAGACGTTCCTGCGTCGCCCTGTTGCGCTGTTGTTGAGCGGCGAATGACAACGCGCCCGCTACAATGAGGATCGAAGCTGCCGCGGAGCCCCAAGTGATAATGCGCCGCGCCCGCGCGCGAGCCTGCTGCGCCTCCGCCTCGCGCTTCAGCGCCGCCTCGGCATCTGTCAGCGCCTTGGCCCGCTCGGTCTGCGCTGTGGCCATCTCTTCGATACGTTTGCGCTCGGCGCTCGCCCGCGCGGACTCCTCGTTCTCGCTCGCACCAATGAATGCGGTGAGGACAGCCGGATTGTCTGGTGCATTCGGTTTTCGTCGGCGAGTCCAGTTCCCCGCCTCGTCGAGCGCTGTTCCTCGAAGCAGGAGATCCTGGTCTCGGCTCCGAGTTTGCCATCTTATCGCTTCTTCATGAAGTTGCGTTCGCTGGCGGAGCCAGGGGAGGTCCTGCAGGAGCGTTTCGGTCAGCTCGGCCAGTGGCCCCGTAAAAGGCTGTCCGGTAGCGAAAATCGTATAGTTGAGCCGCTTGAGCTCGACTGGGACCTCGGCTTCGAGCACCGCGATCCACTGCAAAGGGATCAGGCGCTTGCTGAGAGCAACTGTACGCTTAACCTCCCAATCACATCGAGGTGATATGACTGAAGCCGGGGTTATGACGAAGATTACCGTATCAGCTTTGGC
>JANPDA010000180.1:0-3476 GCA_031431235.1 Hyphomicrobiaceae bacterium | reverse complement strand
CTCTCGATCGAGGAGGGCCGCTTCGACTACGTGGACGTGGTCGGCGAGCACCTGACGGGCGACAAGCGCATCCGCAGCCAGGGCGTCGTCATCGGCGGGCGCTGGTGGCATCCGGGGTGAAGTGCGTGGCGGGCGCTGCCGCGAGCACGGGTGCGACCTGCGGCAGCGTCGGGTCATGGGCGGTGAGCCGATCGCGATCTTGCCGGCGACCGGCCACTCCCTCCGCAATGCGCTGGCAACACTTCACTCATCCACCCATCACGCCCGCCGGCAGTCGCACCGCAAATCGTGCCCGGATCGCCGCATCGACGGCGCGGGGCACGTGGCGCGGGTGGTGGCTGGCGAGGATGCCCTCGAGCTTGCCATGCGCGCGGTCGATCAGGCTCGAGCGGCCCCGCTCGGCCCATTCCTTCGGGCTGGTGCGATCACCCATCGCGGGATAGAGGTAGTCCTTCTGCATGCGCCCCAGCGTCTGCTCGGAGCCGAGGAAATGGCCCGGTCCGTTGATGCAGATGTCGCGGATCGCGTCGAGCGCGAGCGCATCCTCCGAGACCTCGATGCCGCGGATCGTCCTCTGCGTCGCGCCGATGATGTCGTTGTCGATCATGAGGCTGTCGAGCGAGAAGCCCATCAGGCTCGCCATCATGCCCGCCGACTCGTAGATCATGTTGACGCCGGCATTGGCGACGAGGACATGATTGTAGGCCCGCTCGTAGCCCGCCTGCATGTCGGGCACCTTGCTGTCGGTCATGCCCGACGCCGTCGCTCCGGTCAGGTCGTAGAGCTGGGTGAATTGCCCCGCCGCCGCCGATAGCAGCGCCTGCTCCGGACTGCCGCCCGACATGGCGCCGGTACGCAGGTCCGAGATGAAGCACATGGGGCAGAAGATCGCCGGTGCGCCGGGTTCGACCGCATTGACATAGATGAGGCCGGCGAGGCACTCGGCCATCTCGACGGCGAGTGCGCCGGCAAGCGCGGCCGGCGAGGTTGCGCCTGCCTGTCCGGCCGAGACCAGCAGGACCGGCATGCCGCCGCGCACTGCGACTTCCAGGCACCGGCAGGCGTCCTGGGCGAATTTCAAGGGCGGCACCACGAAGCAGTTCGACTGGCTGACGAAGGGGCGCGCCCGCCAATTGTCCTCGCCGCCCGCCAACATGTGCAGCATCTCGAGGCTCGTCGTCACATGCGCCGGCTCGCCCCAGCTGGTGCCGACGTGCTTGGAGGTGCCCGACACCGCAGCGTAGCAGGTATTGAAATCCATCTCGGCATTGTCGGTGAGGTCGCGGCAGACGACCGAGCGCTGGAAGAAGTGGATGTGCTCGAGCGTGTCGACGACGCGCGCGATGTCATAGAGATCGCGCACGGTCGAATCGCGATAGGCGCCGGTGTAGGCGTCGACCATGTGCACGGCCGCGCCCGCCGTGCCGAAATAGACCCGCTTGCCCCACGGCTGCAGGTCGTGCTCGGGCCGCTGGCCATAGACCACGAACCGGCGGCCGGCCTTGGCGATCATGTCCTCGACGAGGGCGCGCGGGAAGGTGATGCGGCCGTTCGGCTGCTGGATGCCCCCGACCGCCGTCAGCAGCTCGACACCCGATGGCGGCGCATCCGCCATGCCGATGGTCTCGAGGATATCGAGGGAGGCCTGGTGGATGCGCAGCACCTCGGCGTCGGTCAGCGGCTTGTAGCGGCCGGCCTCCATGCCGGGCCAGACCGGGCGGTCGGACTGCGGAATGGGCGCAGCTCGCGCCGCGCGCCGCGCGTCGCGTCCGCCGCGGCGGCTGTCGGCGTTGTTGACCGTCATGCTCGCATCCTTCCCGATCGAATGATCATTCGATAGGCCAAGGCATGCGCCAGGACAAGGCGCGACCGACCGCGGCCACATGTGACGCGATCGAGTCCGCATGCTAGTGTGGTGTCTCGCAAATGCCATCCAGCATCCGCGGCTGGCTCGGTGATGGCATTTGCGAGGCGAAACCACACTAGAATCATAGATTTGCTAGTGTCCTTTCATCTCCGAAATACGCTTCAGAGGACACTGCAAGGTTGAGCGTATTTCGGAGACAGGACACTAGCTGTGGCACGACCGTCAGCCTCGCCACGCCAAAGGGGATCGTCATATGCAGTCGCGACCGGCCCTCGATCAGTTCGCCTCCGACAACAATGCCGGCATCTGCCCGGAAGCACTCGATGCCATTCTCGAGGCCGATCAGGGCGGGCATGCGCCCGGCTATGGCGCCGATCGCTGGACCGAGCAGGCCTGCGCCCAGATGCGCGACCTGTTCGAGAGGGAGTGCGAGGTCTTCTTCGTCTTCAACGGCACGGCGGCGAACGCGCTCTCGCTCGCTCATCTGGCGCGCTCCTACAATGCGGTCATCTGCCATGCCTTTGCCCATGTCATGACCGACGAGTGCGGAGCGCCGGAGTTCTTCTCGGGCGGCACCAAGCTGCTGCCGGCAGGCGATGTCTTCGAGAAGCTGACGCCCAAGATGATCGAGCCGTTCGCGCGCTATCGCGACGATCTGCATGCGCCGCGGCCGAGCGCTCTCACGATCACGCAGACGTCGGAGACCGGGCAGCTTTATACGCCCGAGGAGATCGCGGCGTTGTCGGAGGCAGCCCGGGAGCTCGGCCTCAAGGTGCATATGGATGGCGCGCGCTTCGCCAATGCCGTCGCCGCACTCGGCGTGACACCGGCGGCCCTCACCTGGCGGGTCGGCGTCGACGTGCTGTCGTTCGGGGCGACCAAGAACGGCTTGCCGGTCGGCGAGGCGGTGGTGTTCTTCGACCGGGCGCTCGCCGAGGGCTTCGACCGGCGCGCCAAGCAGGCGGGCCAGCTCGCCTCCAAGATGCGCTTCGTCACCGCGCCCTGGGCCGCGATGCTGGAGAACGATGTCTGGCTCCGCCACGCGGGCCACGCCAACGCCATGGCGCGGCGCCTCTCCGACAAGCTCGCCAAGGGCAAGGCCGTCAGCATCAAAGTGCCGACCGAGGCCAATGCCGTATTCGCCGAGATCCCGTCCGCGGCCCAGAGCACACTGCGCGAGGCCGGCTGGCGATTCTACACCTATATCGGCGAGACCACCTGCCGGTTGATGTGCGGCTGGGACACGAGCCCCGAGACAGTCGACCGGTTCGCCGCCGACATCAGGAAGGCGGTCGCAGAGGCGACGGGATGAGACCGTCTCGGGTCGATTGCTTCCAATTCCCTTTCCCCGGAAGCCGCTGCAAGCGGCTATCCGGGGCCCAGGTTCAAGGCACGGGCAGCTGCCGCACCGAGCCCTAGGTCGCAGCACTTGGGTGGGAATGCGGTGTGGTCGAATTGTTCATGATTCTGGCCCGCTCGCGGCCGGGAAGTCAGGAATCGATCTAGCGGAGACTGTATTGGGCACGTTCGTGCTGCGTACATTTCATAAGTTGTGCACAGGCGAAGCTAACCACGCTGAGCACCGGGCTAGGTGGAGCGCTAGTGGTGG
>JANPDA010000179.1:0-7381 GCA_031431235.1 Hyphomicrobiaceae bacterium | reverse complement strand
GTAATTGGGGTGCTTGAAGATCCGCAACAGCGCATCCGCCGGCAGATCGGTCTTCACGCGCGGCGGGTTGTTGTAGACCCCGAGCGGCAGGCTGGTCGCGTCGGCGACCTCCAGCAGATAGCGCTCGATGTCGGCTTCGCTGGCGGCGATGTAGGAGGGAGCGGCAAGGATCGCGCCATCCGCGCCGTTGTCGGCGGCGAACCGCACCATGGCGATGGTCTCGTCGGTGTTGTTGGCGGTGCAGCCATGGAAGAGTTGCAGCCGCCCGTCCTTCATCTTGGCCGTCTCGCGGATGACGGCGTGCCGCTCCTCGCGCGACAACAGGCTCACCTCCCCGGTCGAGCCGAGGATCAACACGGCGGAGGTGCCGTTCCCCGCGTGCCAGTCGAGCAGGGTCTTGAAGCCGCCGAAATCGATGCCTCCGTCCGCGTTCATCGGCGTGACGAGGGCGACGAACGATCCGGAGACTTTGAGCTTGCCCATCGGATTTCCCTGTTCAATCACGAGCTGTAGCTGCGTGGAACGACGCCCGCCCGCAGCCATTCGATCATGGTGATGAGATCATAGACCGGCAGCCGCGTCGCCTTGGCGATGGCGGCCGAGAATGTCGGCAGGTTCGCGCATTCGACGACGAGCGCGCCCACCTCGGGATGCCTCGCAACGAACGTCTCGGCGACCGCCATCACCTCGCGCTGCAGCACCTCGAGCGGCATCGGCCGGTTGGTGCGGACCTTCTCCTGGAAGCGTCCGTCGCGCGGCAGCCCGGCGACCGGCGTATCGGCGGGAGCGCCGGCCGCCTGCAGGATCTCGGCCGACAGCCCGCTCGCATCGAAGGTGAGAACGCCCGAGCGCTTGCCAGGCGGCAGGAAGCGGTCGACGATGGCCACCTGCATCAGGCTCGAGGTCGCGACCGGCACTTGGACAGCGGCGGCCAGCTCCCGCTGGATGACCGCGAGGAAGCCACAGGTCGTGGTCAGCGCGATGGCGCCCTCCTGCGCGACCAGCTGCCGCCCGGCCTCGATGAACAACGGTGCGAGGCCCTTGGCACCCTTGTCGATCACAGCCGTCACGTCCGCTCCCTCGACCTTGCGGATCACGACTGGAAAAGGCCAGCTCGCCGCGTTGCCGGCATCGCCGACGAGCCGCTCGAAGCTGGTGTCGAGCATCAGAATGCCGATCGGGCCTGCTGCCACCGCTGCCAACTCCTGTGCCGGGCTTCGAGGCTTCTATCTTGTCGCGCGCCAAGCCTACGACTGTTTGCAGCCAGCCTCCAGACGGGAGCATGCATGCCTGACACGTGCGACTATGCGATCATCGGCGGGGGATCGGCCGGCTGCGTGCTCGCCAACCGCCTTTCAGCCAGCGGCAAGCACGAAGTCGTGCTGCTCGAAGCCGGTCGCTGACCCGATCCGACCTCAGCTCGCGCGCGGCGCCTCGCTCGCTCGGGAGGCCTTCTGCACCGCTTTCTGCACCTTCTCGAAGGCGCGAACCTCGATCTGGCGGATGCGCTCGCGCGAGACGCCATGCTTCTCGGACAGCTCCTCGAGCGTCGCGGGCTCCTCGGCGAGGCGGCGCGCGGTGAAGATCTCCATCTCGCGCTCGTTCAAGGCCGCGAGCGCATCCTTCAGCAGCTCGCGCCGCTGCGCCAGCTCCTCGCTGGCGACCAGCACCGTCTCCTGGTTGTCGACCTCGTCGACCAGCCAGTCCTGCCACTCGCCGCTGTCGGCGTCCGCCCTGACCGGCGCGTTGAGCGAGCTGTCGCCCGAAAGCCGCCGGTTCATGGAGATCACATCCTCCTCCGGCACGCCGAGCTTTGTCGCGATCGCCTTCACATGCTCGGGCCTCAGATCGCCTTCCTCGATCGCCTGGATCTGGCCCTTGGCCTTGCGCAGGTTGAAGAAGAGCTTCTTCTGCGATGCCGTGGTGCCCATCTTCACTAGGCTCCAGGAGCGCAGGATGTATTCCTGGATCGCTGCCCGGATCCACCACATGGCATAGGTCGCGAGGCGGAAGCCCTTGTCGGGCTCGAAGCGCTTGACCGCCTGCATCAGGCCCACATTACCCTCCGAGATGACCTCGCCGATCGGCAGTCCATAGCCGCGATAGCCCATGGCGATGCGTGCGACGAGGCGCAGGTGCGAGGTCACGAGCTTGTGGGCGGACTGGGAGTCGGTATGCTCCTGCCAGCGCTTGGCCAGCATGTACTCCTCATCCGGCTCGAGCATGGGAAAGCGCCGGATCTCGTCGAGATAACGCGCAAGTCCCGGACCGCCGGCCTGGATGGTCGGGAGATAGTTGGATCTGGCCATGCTGATGCTGCCCTCTGGTGCGGGTCGCCCCACGGATTGGCGTGCTCGCGTGATGCTCGACCACAGTCTAGGGAATTCGTGGCATTGCAGCAACGCCCGCGCGCGAGGACGGTTCCTGGCTCGTCGAGGCTTGGTGCCGGTGCTGGTCGAGAGCCAATGCGCGATCGTTGCATTCGAGTACCGCGCGGGCCCTCATTCGATCTTTCGGGGCAAATGGCGATTGCTGAATGATTTTTCTGTGGGTAAGCACGAGTGGGGCTTGCGGAGGCAGGTTTGCACGGGCCGCGTAACAGGCGCTGGCCGCAGCTCTAGGGGTGAGATGTGCGGTGGGTTCGTCTTGCGTTGTTGTTCGCCGTCGGCCTGCTCGCCTGCAGCGGCGCAGGCCCGGCGACCCATGCCGAAACGCTCGCCGATGCGCTTGCCGCGGCCTACCGGAACGATCCCCGGCTTGCAGCCGAGCGGGCGCGACTTCGAGCGACGGATGAGGAGTTGGCGCGAGCCCAATCGGGCTACCGGCCGCGCATCACCGGCAATGCTGCGCTTTCGTCGCAGCGGCTGGAGACCGAGCCGGGCTCCGTGACGGATGGCACCACGCACCCACGCAGCTACTCGCTCGAGCTTTCCCAGTCCCTGTTCGACGGTTATCGCACACGCAGCGCAGTCAGCGAGGCGGACGCCAACATCATCGCCGGCCGGCACGTGTTGGCCGATGCCGAGCAGCGGATCTTTCTCGACGTGGTCGCAGCCTTTGCCGGGGTGTTGCGCGACCGGCAAGTGGTCGAGCTGCGCCGAGCGAACCTGAAGATCCTCGTCGAGGAACTGGCGTCGACGCGCAGCCGCCTCGCCGCTGGCGACCTCACGCGCACCGACGTCGCTCAAGCCGAGAGCCGGGAGGCGCGCGCCAAGGCTGAGCTCGCGTCCGCGGAAGCCGGACTCGTCGCGAGTGCTTCCGCCTTCGAGCTCGTCGCCGGGCATGCGCCTGGACGACTCGTGGCACCCGGACGAGAGTTGCCTGTCATGCCGTCGAACCTGGAAGAAGCGATCCGCACGGGCCTCGCGCGCCATCCCCTCGTTGGTGCCGCTCGCGCCCGCGAGGAAGCGGCAGGTCATGCGGTCCAACGCATCACAGCGGGCCTGATGCCGCGGGTCGATCTGCAGGCGTCCTACAGCGGCGAGCTCGATCCCAACGTTCTCGTCGAACGCAGCGAGACGGCGATCGTCTCTGGGCGGCTGACAGTGCCCTTCTACGAGGGTGGAGAGGTGTCGGCGCAGGTGCGCCAAGCCAAGGAATTGCGGGTGGCGCGGGCGGCCGAGCTGCAGCGCGAGCAGCTGCGGGTGCGCTCGCTCGTGCGCTCCGCCTGGGCCCGGCTCGATGCCGCTCACACACAATTGGTATTCACTAAGACGCAAATCGAGGCGGCTGATCTAGCGTTGACGGGCGTGCGGCAGGAAGCGCGCTTTGGCACGCGATCGCTGCTCGATGTGCTGAATGCCGAGCAGGAGCTGCTGGATGCCAAAATTGCCATGACCGGCTCGGACCACGAGCTGGTGACTGCTACCTATGCGGTGCTGGCTGCGATCGGGGCGCTGTCGGCGGAGGATATGCAACTGGCGACCGCCCTTTACGATCCCGCCCTGCATTACGATGCAACCGACCGTAAGCCCTTCGGAACACTGACGGCGGAGGAGGAAAGTGAATGGGTGGCGAGTATCGCCTTCGAGCATCCGGTCGCCATGTCGGCGGCTGGAGTGCAGGCAAACGAGGGGCTCAGCCCGCTCTTGGTCGATCCGTTTGCGGCCTCGCCGCAATCGCGGGTCGAGCCTGACCGCTAGGGGCTTTGTCGCCACTGGCGGCTCATTCACCGCGTATGACGTAGGGCACCTGATCGACCAGAGGCTTGATCAGATAGGACAGTACGGTTCTCGGGCTCGTGTTCAGGAACACCTCGACCGGCATGCCGGGCACGAGGGTCACCGCACCGAGCTTTGCCACCTCCAAGGGCTCGATCGTCACGCGAACGGTGTAGTAGACGAGCCCGCTTCGCTCGTCGGTTGTAATGTCGGGGGAGATCCGATCGAGCGTGCCAATGAGCTCTGGCGTCGTCCTCTGGTTGAAGGCCGAAAAGCGCAGCCTGGCGGTCTGACCGATCGAAAGCTGGTCGATGTCGGTCGGCCGGATCTTTGCCTCGACCACCAGGCGTTCCGCCTTAGGCACGATCAACATGATCGTATCGCCTGCCCCGACGACACCGCCGACGGTATGGACCGTCGATTGATGGACAAAGCCTGCGAATGGCGCTCGGATCTCTACGCGGCTCAGCTGGTCCTCTGCCGCGACCCGTCGCTCGGCGAGCTCTCCCAGCCGGCCATCGATTTCACGCATCTCCTTGGCCACCTCGCTTGCGAGCTCGCGATCGATCTGGATAACCTGCAACTCGGTCTCGCTGACCCGCCCTTCGGTTTGAGCGATCGACGAGGTGAGCTGGCCGCGCTCGCCTTCGAGACGGGCGGCGTCGCGTTCGAGCGAATTGAGCTTCGAAAGCGAAACGAGATTTTGCCGCCACAGATTACGGGCCTCTTCGAGCTCACCTCCGACGAGCTCGATCTCGCGGTTCTTGGCGCCAATCTGCGCTCGCAAGCCTTCGATCTCGCCTTTGAGCTGATCGACCCGCTGGCGGAGTTGCTGCTTCTGTCCGGTACGCGCTGCGAGCCGCAGCTCGAACAGGCGCTTCTCGCCGGCAACGATTCCCTCCACATCGAGCTCGCCCGTGCCCAATCTGATGTCGCCTTTGACAGCGATGGCGGCGAGACCGTCGCGCTCGGCCTCGAGCCGGGCCTTGCGAGCGCCGAGCTCGACGATCTCCTTGGTCACGACACCCAGATTTGCTTTCAGAATCGTGTCGTCGAGTCGGACCAGGATGTCGCCCTTCTGGACGATGTCGCCGTCCTCGACGCGAATCTCCCCGACGATGCCCCCGCTCGGGTGCTGCACGCGTTTGACCTTGCTATCGACGACAACGAGGCCAGAGGCGACGATGGCGCCTGCAATCTCCGATGTCGCCGCCCAGCCGCCGACACCAAAGACCAGGAACAGGACAAGTGCGATGCCGCCGAGCAGATGTTGGCGGATGGCGCGATGGGTGCTGGTGAGTGGCGCCAAGCTCATGATTGGGTCTCCTCCGGCTTGGGGACGACCTTCAACGAGCCGGTCTGGGCGGGTTGCGGTCGCCGGAGCTTCGGCAGCACCTCGCTCTTGGGTCCAAAGGCCTTCACGCTGCCTTCGCCCATCACCAGCATCATGTCACAGGCGTCGAGTGCCGCCTGTCGGTGGGCGACGATGATGACGATCCCGCGACGCTCACGCACGCCGAGGATTGCCTTGCCGAGCGCCTGCTCACCCTCACCATCGAGGTTGGAGTTGGGCTCGTCGAGCACGACGAGGAATGGATCGCCGTAGAGTGCGCGGGCGAGCGCGACCCGTTGGCGCTGGCCAGCCGAGAGCGAGGCGCCGCCGTCGCCGACCCGCGAGTCATAGCCCTTCGGCAGCTTGACGATCAGTTCGTGGACGCCCGCGGCTGTGGCGGCAGTGATGATGGCTTCGCTGCTGGCCGCGGGATCGAACCGCGAGATGTTCTCGGCAATGGTGCCGGCAAACAGCTCGACGTCCTGCGGCAGGTAGCCGATGTGGCGACCGAGCGCGTCAGGGTTCCATTGCGCAAGCGTCGCTCCGTCGAGCCGCACGTGTCCGCGCACGCCCGGCCACACGCCGACGATTGCTCGAGCAAGCGAGGTCTTGCCCGAGCCGCTCGGGCCGACGACGCCCAGCGCATTCCCGGCCTGCAGTGCGAACTCGGCATCGCGCACGATCAGGCGTTGCTCACCCGGCGGCGCAACGCTGAGGTTCTCGACGGAGAGTGTCTTGCTCGGCGGCGGCAGCGCGAGCGGCTCACCATCGGGGGGCAGATGGGTCAGCAACTTGTCGAGCCTGGTCCAGCTCTGACGGGCCCCGACATAGCTCCGCCAGCTCGCGATCGCCTGATCGACCGGTGAAAGCGCGCGCGAGGAGAGGATCGAACCGGCGATGATGATGCCGCCTGATGCCTCGCCGCCGATGACGAGATAGGCGCCGACGGCAAGCATCGCCGACTGCAGCATCATTCGCAGGCCCTTGGTTAGCGCGCCGAACCCACCAGCGACATCGCTGGCGGTCTGGTTGGCCGCAAGGAAGCTCTGATTTGCTTCCGACCAGCGTTGCCCCATCCGGCCGGTCATGCCGAGCGCCCGCAGCACCTCGGCATTGCGTCGGCTGGCTTCTGCTATTCCGATGCGCTGTGTGGCGTGCTGGGTCGTTCGCGACACCGGGTTGCGCGTGAGCACGCCAGCAACCAACGCGAGGGAGATGAGCACGATAGCGCCGACCAGGGCCGTCATCCCGAGCGTGAAGTGGAAACCGAAGATGATCGCCATGTAGATCGGGGCCCAGGGCAGGTCGAACATTGCGATCGGCCCTGGGCCCGACAGGAACCCGCGGATACTGTCGAGATCGCGCAGGGGCTGCATTCCGTCCGCCTGTTGACCTTGGCGCAGTGGCAGCCGGACGATTGTCTCATAGACGCGCTCGCTCAAGGATTCGTCGATCGAAGCCCCGATCCGCACCATCACGCGGGCCCGGATCATGTCGAGCACACCTTGGGCAAGGAACAGCAAGGTCGCCAGAATCGTGATGGCTACGAGCGTCGGGATGCTGCCCGACGGCAGCACGCGATCATAGATCTCGAGCATGTAGAAGGAGCCCGTCAGCATCAGCACGTTGATCATGCCGCTGAAGAGGAAAATGCCGGCGAAGGCCGAGCGCACCCGGGCGAGGGCGGTTGCGAGCTCAGGCTTGCCGTCGGCGGGCGCTCGATTCGTGGCCGCCATTCTCGCGGTTCCCGGCGCGATGCCCGCCTTCCCCCGTCGCGCAATCCGGCCCAGCATCATGCCTGCTCCGAGAGCCGCTACGGCTATGGCCGGCAACCGCAGGATTGTCGTCAGCACCGGGTCCCAAAGCCAAGTAGCGCCGCCATTTTGCA
>JANPDA010000178.1:0-1652 GCA_031431235.1 Hyphomicrobiaceae bacterium | reverse complement strand
CGCCGCGCAGGCTGAAATTCGGCATCATCTTCCATTCCGCGCCGCCACCAACCACATAACCGGTCAGGCGCTGGCTGGCTGCAAACTCGAGGCCCAACGTCGAAATCGTCAGCTTCTCGTCGGAGAAAGCGACACCAGCGGTCACGAACAGCAAGTGCGACGGCGCGTACAATCCGAGCCGCGCCCGAATGCTCGCCAGATAGTCGACGTCACTCTTGCAGACGACGGAAATGCCGGTGCCGGCGAGGCCTACCGAGTCGGTGCAGTCCTCATCGCCCGACAGCGAGCCGCCGCTGATGTCGGCTTCCAGGCCGTAGACCCAGGTGCCGTTCTGCCAGTTGTAGCCGGCGTGGATGCCGCCCAGGCCGCCATCGTTGTCGAGCGAGAATACTTCGACGCCAGCGTCCGACACGCTCGTATCACCCCAGGCATAGCCGCCATGAGCGCCGAGATAGAAGCCGGCCCAGGTCATGGGAGGCGGCGCGAAACTCTCCTCTGCCAGCTGCGGGATATCCTCATCGGCAAAGGCCGGCGCCGCGCCCGAAAACGCCAATAGCCCGCCCGCGAGCAATGCCACTACGACACGACTTGTCATTTTTGTACTCCGTATTGGAAATCGCCACGTTCATACGCAGTACAGTGAGTGGACGGTAGGCAGGGCAGGCTGAGTCGAGCAATCGCAATGGGTCTGGTGGGATCAGCAACCTGTGGATCCGTGGCCGAGTTGCATCATCAAGCGCAGCCGCTTCCAACCGCTCGAGGAATCCGGCAGAGTGCGGCCGCATCAGGCTGGATCAACAACCGAGGCGGGGCGCCATGGAGCTCGACTTCCACACGCTCGACGTATTCACGACCGAACGGTTCGGGGGCAATCCGCTGGCCGTCGTCACCAATGGACAAGCGCTGTCGAGCGCCGTCATGCAGCAGGTCGCGCGCGAGTTCAATTTGTCGGAGACGGTGTTCGTGCTGCCGGCGGCGAACCCGGCCCATTCCGCCAGGATCCGCATTTTCACACCGCAGCGCGAGCTGCCCTTCGCCGGCCACCCGACGGTCGGGGCGGCGATCCTGATTGCGGAATTGAACGGCAGGCTGGGGCCGGCGCCGAGCGAAGCCCTCGTAATGCTCGAGGAAACGATCGGCAGCGTCAGGGTTGGCGTGCGCCGCAAGCCGGGCGAGCCGGTCTATGCCGAGTTCGACGCGCCCAAGCTTCCCGAGCCGCTCGCCTCTCCTCCTCCCGCCGACCGGCTTGCCGCGGCGCTGGGGCTGGCTCCCTCCGAGATCGGCTTCGAGAACCACAAGCCGTCGCGCTACTCGGCCGGCGTCGCCTACACCTTCGTGCCAGTGCGAAACATCGAATCGATCGCGCGTGCGGGCCTGCACCATGGCTATTGGGAGGAGGCGTTTGGCCAGGGCGGGGGTGCCTACCTCTATTGCCGCGAGACGCTGAGCACGGGCTCGGCTTTCCATGCTCGCATGTTCGTTCCCGATGTGGGTGAGGATCCCGCGACCGGGTCGGCGGCCGCTGCCTTCGCGGCAGTCGTCCACCGGTTCGATGCGCTGACCGAGGGCGAGCACGTGATGCGGATCGAGCAGGGCTACGAGATGGGCCGGCCGAGCCTCATCATCATGGAAGCCGTGGTGCGCGCGAACGC
>JANPDA010000177.1:0-3718 GCA_031431235.1 Hyphomicrobiaceae bacterium | reverse complement strand
AGAAGGGCGACCTGCCTGCCGCCCCTCCAGAGCATCCGTGACCCGTTCAGGTCACGCTCGTCCAGGTGCCGTCCTGGTTGCGGCAAGCGGTGCCGCGCATGGTCTGGGGCTGACCCTCGTTGTAGATGGTGTGGGTGTAGTCGCGGAATTCGTCCTGCGCGCGCTTGTAGGGCTTGCCGGGAACGACGATGCCATAGTGACCCGAATCGGGGTTGCGCCAAGGCGTCTCGGCGCCCGACGTGCCGGTTTCGAGCGCGTGATACTCCGCCTCCTGGGCCGCACGCCGATCGGCGTCGTCCATGTAGCGGCCGATCTCGCTGCCGACGATGCCACCGATCACGGCACCCGCCGCGGTCGCCAGCAAATTGCCCTTCCCGCTACCGAACTGGTTGCCGATGACGCCGCCGGCAACGGCGCCGACAATGAGGCCGCCATCCTGCTTGGTCGCGCCATTGGGGCCGCAGGCGACCAGCATCAACGGAATTGCGGCTACGGCGATCGCTCGTGCGAGCATATCAAACTCCCCCCATGTGGGTCTCGGGTTGCAAGGGCGCACCAAAATGCAGCGCTAAGGCCCACCAGTTGAATTCACACTGCCTCATATCCCATTCTTCGTACGATTCGGGCGAAATTTCGACCCGAGCAGCAACACGTCTGTGGCAATCATGCCGCAGGGAGCGACAGTCTTGCGCTCAAGCCGCCGAGGTCGGAGTGCTCCAGCTCGAACCGGCCGCCATAGAGGCCGACGAGATCCGAGACGATCGAAAGACCCAAACCCGATCCAGGCTTTGATTCATCGAGCCTGCGGCCGCGCTTGATGGCCCCCTGCCGCTGCTCGGGCGTGAGGCCCGGCCCGTCGTCGTCGACGGCGATCAGCAGACGCGCCCGCTCCTGGCGATCCCGCCCGGCTTGCTGGGTGATGGTGACGCGCACCTCACGCTCGGCCCATTTGCAGGCGTTCTCGAGCAGATTTCCGAGCATCTCCTCGAGATCCTGCTTCTCGCCGTTGAAGCGAGGCTCCTGCGGGCAGACCAGCTCGAGCTGAAGGCCGCGCTTGGCGCCATAGATCTTGTGCAGCGTCCGCACCAGCGCCTCGGCTGCTGGGCGCACCTCGGTCAACCCGCCCATGGTCGCGGTGCGCGCGACCATGCGGGCGCGATCGAGATGATGGCTCACCTGGTTGCGCATCAGTGCGGCCTGCTCGGCGACCTTGCGTGCGAGGGGGGAGCTCTCAGCCTCGGCCTCGTTGGTGATGACACTGAGTGGCGTCTTGAGTGCATGCGCGAGGTTGCCCACGTGGGTGCGAGCGCGCTCGATGATTTCCTCGTTGGAGCGAATGAGCTCGTTCAGCTCGCGCTGCAGCGGACGGATCTCCTCGGGGAACTCGCCTTCCAGGCGTGAAGCCTTGCCGGAGCGGATCGCGGCGAGACCCTTCTCGATCGCCTCGAGCGGCTTCAGGCCGTAGCGGACCTGGAAGAAGATGGCGGTGACGAGCCCGAAGCCGAGCACGGCGAGTGCGCCGAGGAGGCGGTTGCGGAAGCTCGCGATCGAGACCTCGAGCTCCTTCAGCGGCGCCGTCACCACATAGGAATAGCGCTTGGGCGCAGCACTCGGCCCGAACGTGACGATACGCTCGATGTAGCGCACCTCACGGCCGCCTGGCGCCATGCCGCGGGCGACGCGGAACTGCTTGCCGGCGGGCGTGAACGCCTGGGCCGCGGGGAAGGCGAGCTGGCTGTCGAGCAGCGAGGGCGAGACCAGCGTGCGCGCACCCGGCAGGTCCAGCGGGCGGATCTGCCAATAATATCCAGACAGCACCGAGTTGTAGAGGTTGGCGAACTCGTCACCCAGGCCGCTGGGAACCTTGGGCTCGACGGCTTCGTCATCGAGGCTGGTCTGGATCGTCAATTTCAGCACGATCTCGAGGCGCGTGTCGAAATCGCGCTCGAGCTCCTGGCGGTAGAGCGCGCTGAGGATGCCCGCCGTCAGCGGCAGCATCAGCATCGTCCACAGCGCCGAGGTGACGAACAAGCGGAAGGCGAGCGAATCGGTGCCGATCGCAAACGATTTGAGCGGACCCTCGAGCAAGGCCGACCAGAGCTGAGCGATTCTTGCTTGCAGGGCTTCGATTCGAGCGGTGGTCATGCGCAATAGGTAAGCTCTGAAGCTCCACTTCGCCAATGCAGTTTGCGAGTGCCCCGAGCCGAAGCGCCCGCGTCGGGTCGAAGACTGGCTTCCGGCGACAGCGATGCCGAAATCGCGCCGCGAGGCAGGGCGGTCGCTGCTGCCTGCGGCCATTGCCGACGGCACGCTTGGGTCGACGATCGACATCGAGCTCGCCCTCGACATGGTCACCGGCTCGATCTTCGACCGCCTGCCCGTCTAACACCAACCCCTCGACCGCCGCCTCGCCGAGGCCCTGGTCGAGCAGGCGGTCGAGGGTGGGGGAGAACGGCACGAAGAACCCACGCATTCCCATAGCCGCGCTCTGATGCGCAATCCAGAGTCAGTGGTTTATCTGATTGATCGCTCGCGCTCGACTCTCCGAGAGGGCATCCTGGAAATGGCGCTCCTCGATTCGCTTGAAGGCCAGATCCGCGGATTTGTAAGTCCGGTGTGCCTCTACGCCAAGGAAGCGATTGGCGATGGCAAAGACATCGGGTTTCGATAGCCTTTGCGCTTTCAATTCACTCAAGACGGACTTGAACGCTTGGTCGTCACCGTTTGCCGAGACCAGCCGATCCGCAATCTGCCTGACTGCTGCGACACCAAGCTCGATCGTCGTTTTATTCCGACTGGCAGCCCGACTTGCCTTGGGTTTTGTCTTTAGAGCCTCTGCGATTAATCCAAAAGGGCAGTTCCTGATTGGTTCAAGCGCGTCGACAAGCGTGGCGACATCAGCAGCTGCGGACTTCGCAGACGCGGCCTGAAGAACACCCAACATCAGACGCAATTGGCCGAGGGACGAGCCGATGGGTGGGCCGGCATGCCCGGCGACCGTCCCCGTCAGATTCGGTTGCAGCGTCACGATCGTCTTACAGGCCACGCTCATTTGTGCCGCCCTGGCGGGCTCCAATGCATCAGCCAAAAACCGAATTGGTGCTGCCGCGTCGTGCGCTCCCACCCCCTCCAAAACCTTCATCTGTGCAACGAGGATTCCGACAAGTGATTCGACTTTCATGGCTTTCTCCCAGGAGCGCGTCTGCGGACCTCCGCACCGAGCGCTTCGAACATTGGGCGAGCGTCCGTTTCAGCGGTCCCATCGTCAACCTCCAAGTACGCGAGGCGAACGCCAGCCGCCTTCCTAATTTGTGCTGAGTCGCGAATTTTGCAACCCTCGAGAATGAGGTCGTCTCGTTTGTATAACTGGCGCAGATCGTTTGCGAGATTTTCGACAGCCGTTTGCTCCGAAACCGTCCATTTCTTCTCTTGTCCATTGGTGGTTTTGCTGGCGACGATCCCCAAGAGCTGCATATGAGTGGCGATACGACGCCGAAAGAAATCCAACTGCGTCAGCGTGTCCTTGACCGAACGCGACGAGCCTTGATTCATAATAGTCGGCACGAGCACATGAGTGCTGCAGCACGCCGCGGCGACAAAACCAAGAGTCAATCGCGGCGCGGTATCGATGATGATCCTGTCAAAGTGGGTTTGCACCTCGGGACTGAGAAGTGTATTGGCTACGTTCAGGCGAATATCACCTTCCGACTCGTCCAGC
>JANPDA010000176.1:0-27201 GCA_031431235.1 Hyphomicrobiaceae bacterium | reverse complement strand
ACTCGCCACCTCGCCAAAAACAAAGGAGGAAGCCCATGATGAGAAAACTGCTGCTGGGAGCCGCCGTGGCGTTCGCAGCCTCGGCGCCGGCGAGTGCCGCCGAGATCAGCATCCTGATGGAGAGCGTGCCCGATACCGAGTACGTGAAGTCGCTGATCCCCGAGTTCGAGAAGGCAACCGGCCACAAGGTCAATCTCGAGGTCGTCAACTACGCCGAGATGCACACCAAGCTGGTGCCGCAGCTGGTGGCGGGGTCGGGCTCCTACACGGCGATCGTCGTCGACTTCTATTGGGTCGGCGAGTTCACCAAGGCCGGCTGGCTGCAGCCGCTCGACGAGCGGATCAAAAAGGACGGCTTCGATACGTCGGTCTATGTGCCGCCGATGCGCGACCTCGTCATGCAGGTGGACGGCGTCACCTACATGCTGCCGTTCTACAATTACGCCATGGGCATGCTCTACCGGAAAGATCTACTCGAGGACGCAGCCAACAGGCAAGCCTTCAAGACCAAGACCGGCATGGATTTGGGCGTGCCCAAGACCTGGGACGAGTACCTGAAGCAGGTCGAGTTCTTCACCAAGGACGGCAACTATGGCGTCGTCAATCAGGGCCTGCGCCCCGATCCGATCGCCATGGAGTGGTCGAACTACCTGTTTGCCAATGGCGGCGAGTACCATACCGCCGACTGGAAGCCGACGTTGAACACGCCAGCCGGCGTCGCTGCGATCGAGCAGTACGCCAACAACATCGCCAAGTTCGGCCCGACGGGTGCCGCGAGCTTCTCGTTCGACGAGGCGTTCAACGTGTTCGCCCAGGGCAAGGCCTACAGCTACATCACCTACAATTTCTTCCGGCCCAAGGTCGATGATGCAGCGGCCTCCGCGGTTGTCGGCAAGGCCGAGATCATGGCCGTGCCGGGCCAGGAAGCCGGCAAAGGCGCCAGTCTGAACGGCGCCTGGGGCTGGGCGATCCCGAAGTCGAGCAACAACCCGGACGCGGCCTGGGAGTTCATCAAGTGGGTTGAATCCAAGGATGTCGCCGTGAAACGCGCACTGCAGGGCGGCTCGCCAACCCGCACCGACGTGTTCGACGATGCCGAGGTCAACAAGAAGTACCCCTACGCGCAGGCCCTGAAGCAGATGCTGCTGACGAGCCACAACTTCCCGGTCTTCACCTACACGCCCCAACTCGTCGAGGTGCTCGGCCGCGAGCTCTCCCTCGTCGTCGCCGGCGAGAAGAAGGCGGGCGACGCACTTGCCGCCGTCGAGGCCGAGATGACAGAGCTCGCCAAGAAGGACGGCAAGCTGAAGTAGGTTGAATCGGGCCCTTCGCGAGACCCAACATTGCGCTCGTGCGTGTGATGTTGGGTCTCGTTCCTCGACCCAACCTACAGCAACTGGGACACAGTGTTCATTTTCGCCAAGGCGTGGCGGCGAAATCGAGAGATCCGCACGGCCCCAATGACCGCCCCCACGCCCATTGACACCCGCGATCGTCGCTTCGGCTGGGCCATCTCGGCGCCGGGCCTGCTGGTGCTGTTCATCGTGATTTTGTTCCCCATCCTCTGGGCGCTGTGGACGAGCGTGCACGAGTACACGCTGATTGCGCCCAGCTTCGACCATTTCACCGGCACGCGGAACTACCAGAAGGCCGCCGCCAACGCTGAGTTCCGCCATTCGCTGGGACTGACCGCGTTCTTCGTTGCCGTAGTGGTTCTGCTCGAGTTCCTGCTCGGATTTCTCGTCGCCCTGATGCTGAACGAGGTCGAGCGCTTCAAGCCGATCTACTATGCGATCCTGCTCTGCCCGCTGCTGATGAACCCCGTCATCGTCGGCCTCATCTGGCGCATGTTCCTGCACCCCCAGCTCGGCATCGTGAACTATCTGCTGAGCCTGGCCGGGATCGGTGCCGTCAACTGGCTGGGCGACACCAAGATCGCCATCTGGACGATCGTGCTCGTCGATATCTGGCACCAGGTCTCGTTCATGATCGTGCTGCTGCTGGCGGGTCTTTCGGCACTGCCGCGCGAGCCCTACGAGGCGGCCCGGGTCGACGGAGCCTCCGCGGTCGCGTGCTTCTGGCACATCACGCTGCCCTTGATGCGCCCGGTCATCATCGTGACGCTGCTGATCCGGCTGATCTTCGCCGTCAAGACCTATGACCTCATCTACATCATGACGCGCGGCGGGCCGGGCGTCTCGACCGACTTCGTCTCCTACTTCATCTACCGTACAGCCTTTGTCAGCCTCGACATCGGCCTCGCCTCTGCCATGTCGGTGCTGCTGCTCGCGATCATTCTGGGCCTCACCGGCTATCTCTACCGCTACATGCGCTCGCTCGCCTGAGACGGGCGCTCGCCAGGGAACACTCATGGGCCGTATCGAGCTCGACCGCGTGACGAAGACCTACCCCAACGGCGTCGGTGCCGTGCGCGACATCTCGCTCGACATCAGGGACGGGGAATTCATGATCCTGCTCGGCCCCTCGGGCTGCGGCAAGTCGACGACGCTGCGCATGATCGCCGGACTCGAGACCATCACCCAAGGCGAGCTCAGGATCGATGGCGAGCGGCTGAACGACGTCGATCCGGCCGACCGCAACATCGCGATCGTGTTCCAGAACTACGCGCTCTATCCGCACATGACGGTGCGCGGCAATCTGGGCTTCGGCCTGAAGCTGCGGCGCGTGCCGGCGCCCGAGATCGAGCGGCGGATCGGCGCCATCAGCCAGATGCTCGGCATCGGCGAGCTGTTGGAGAGGAAGCCCGCGCACCTGTCGGGCGGTCAACGCCAGCGCGTCGCACTCGGCCGGGCGCTGGTGCGCGAGCCCAAGGCCTTCCTGCTGGACGAGCCGCTGTCGAACCTCGACGCCAAGCTGCGTGCCTCCATGCGCACAGAGCTGATCAAGCTGCACCGCAAGCTCGGCACCACCATCGTCCACGTGACCCACGACCAGGTCGAGGCGATGACCATGGGCGAGCGCATCTGCATCATGAAGGACGGCGTGATCGTCCAGGTGGGCAAGCCGATGGAGGTCTACCGCAATCCGGCCGACATCTTCGTGGCGGGGTTCCTCGCCAGCCCGCCCATGAATCTCGTCAAGGCGCGCCTCGAGGCCGAGGGCGGACGGCTCGCGGCCAAGGCCGGCGCCGTCTCGCTTGCGCTCGGAGATGCTCTCGCCAGCGCCTATGCCAGTCATGCCGGCAGAGACGTGACGCTGGGCTTGAGGCCGGAAGATTTCCACCTCATCGCGCGCGGAGCCGCAACGCTGCCCGTGCCGGTCGCGACGATCGCTGTCGAGACGCTCGGGCCCGAGGTCATCCTCGTCGCCGAGCTCGGCGGGCGCGGTGGCCCCGAAGTGCTGATCCGCATGCCGCGCGAGTTCACAGCGGCACCGGAGTCCAGTCTGACGCTCCACTACGATTTGAACCAGATCCACGTGTTCGACGCAGGGACCGGTCGCGCCCTGCCGCGCCCGCGCCTCGGTTGAGCTGGCAACAAGCGAGAAAATCGAGATGCTGAAAGAGACCTTCGGAAGTGCGAAGCCGATCATCGCGATGGTGCATTTCCAACCGCTGCCAGGCTCGCCGCTCTACGTTGCCGATGGCGGCATGCAGCGGATCGTCGATCTGGCGGCCGCCGACATCGAGGCCTTGCAGGCGGGCGGGGTCGATTGCGTCATGTTCGGCAACGAGGGCGACCGGCCTTACCTGCTGCAGGCTTCGCCCGTGACCCTGGCGGCGTTCGCGTTTGCGGTCGGCGAGCTGAAATCGCTCGTGAAGGTGCCGTTCGGCGTCAACTATCTCTGGGATCCGGTCGCCACCGTCGCAATCGCGGTTGCGAGCGGGGCACGCTTTGCCCGCGAAATTTTCACCGGCCTCTACGAGAGCGACATGGGGCTGTGGGAGCCGAACGCGGCGGCCGCACTCAGGCTGCGCGCCGATTCCCGCCGCGCCGATCTGAAGCTGCTGTTCAACATCAATGCGGAGTTTGCTTCCCCGCTCGGCAGCCGCAACATTGCGCTGAGAGCCAAGAGCGCGGTTTTCTCCTCGCTCGCCGACGTCGTGCTGGTCTCGGGCCCCATGACAGGCCAGTCGGCAGAGACATCCGATCTGCGTGCCGCCAAGGAGGCCTTGCCCGATACGCCCGTGTTCGCCAACACCGGTGTCCGGCCGGATACGGTCGAGGCAATTCTGGGCATCGCCGACGGTGCCGTGGTCGGCACCACGTTCAAGGTCGATGGCAACACCTGGAACGCCGTCGATCCAGCCCGCGTCGCGCGCTTCATGGACAAGGTCCGCACAATCCGGCGATAGGATTCCCGCAACGCCATGCCCTACCTCCTCGGCCTCGATATCGGCACGACCTCGACGATCGGCATCCTGATCGATGCCGAGGGCAGCACGCTCGCCGTCGAGAGCCGGCCCGCAACCCTCCACTGCGACCACGCCAACTGGGCGGAGGAGGAGGTCGAGGAATGGTGGGGCAACGTCGGGGAGATCTGCCGGGCGCTCATCGCCAAGACCGGCGTCGGGCCAGGCGCGATTGCCGGCGTCGGCGTCACCGGCATGTTGCCGGCGGTCATTCTGCTCGACGATCAAGGCCGGGTCCTCAGGCGCAGCATCCAGCAGAACGACGCCCGGGCGACGGCTGAGCTGGCGGAATTCAGGCAGGGCATGGACGAGGCCGAGTTCCTCGAGCTGACCGGCACCGGCTACAGCCAGCAACTGGTCGGCCCCAAGCTGATGTGGCTGCGCCGGCACGAGCCCGAGCGGTTCGCAGCCGCGCGAGCACTGCTCGGCGCTTCGGATGTGATCACCTATCGGCTCTCGGGCGCGCTGCAGGTCGAGCACAACTGGGCGCTCGAATCCGGCTTTGTGCGGCTCGCGAGCGGCGGCTATGACGACCGGTTGATCGCGCTCGGCCGTCTCGACCGCTCGCTGCTCCCTCCGATCCGCAAGAGCCATGAGGTCGTCGGCAGCATCACCGTGGCCGCCGCCGCCCATACCGGCCTCGCCGTAGGGACACCGGTCGTCGCTGGCTGCGCGGATCACGTGGCGTCGGCTTTCGTCTGCGGCGCCACCCGCAATGGCGACCTCGTCATCAAGCTCGGCGGCGCCGGCGACATCCTGCTCGCCTCCGACCGGCCGGTCGCCGACCGGCGCCTCTTCATCGATCACCACATCGTGCCGGGGCTCTGGTTTCCCAATGGCTGCATGGCGGCCTCGGGCAGCCTCTTGAACTGGATCGCGCGCACCTGGGCAGGCGGCGAGGCTGGTGCCGCACGCGCAGCCGGCAAGAGCCTGCACGAATGGCTCGATCTGCGCGCCACCGGGATCGCCGCCGAGAGCGAGCTGCTGTTCCTTCCCTATGTGCTCGGCGAGAAGACCCCGCTGATGGACCCCTAGGCCCGCGGCACCATCGTCGGGCTCGGTCTGCATCACGATTTGCGCCATGTCTGGCGGGCGGCGCTCGAAGGGGTGGCTTTCGGCTTTCGCCACCATGTCGAGGTGTTCGCGGAAGCGGGATTGCCGGTCGAGCGGGTCTTTGCCGCGGACGGCGGCGCCAAAAGCGATCTCTGGTTGCAGATCGCGGCCGATGCGCTCGGCCGCCCGGTCACGCGCATCGACCGCCATCCGGGCTCTTCGCTGGGAGCGGCGTTCGTTGCGGCCGTCGGTGTTGGAGCGATCCGCGACTGGAGCGAGATTGCGCGCTACGTCGCTCACGGCAAGGTATTCGAGCCACGGGCGCACGCCGTCGCCGCGCTCGAACACAAGTATCGGCTGTGGCGCGAGAGCTATGAGCGGTTACGCACGCTCTATCCACGACTTGGTGCTGCCGCGTCGAGTTGACGGGGCCGCGCCTTCAGGTGTCGTCGCGGCGCTGCAGAAACTCGATGATGCGGGGCGCGGTGATGAGGACGTGCTCGCGCATGGCGGCCTCCGCCTTGGCGGCGTCGCCCGTCTCGATCACATTCATCAGCTCCTGGTGATCCCTGATGGCGACAACCGGCCGGTTGGCGTGGAAGAACCAGAGCCGCAAGAACGGCTCGAGCGCGGCGTGCAGCCGCTCGATCTCACGGACGAGGCGTTTGCGGCCGCTCAGCGAGCAGATGTATTCGTGGAACGCCCAATGCCGCGAGAGCCAGTCCTCCGCGTTCTTCTGACCCTTGCGCATGCGGCGCAGCAGCTCGCGCATCTCCTCGATCTCGGGCGGTCCGATGTGCTCGACTGCGAGCCGCGTGGCGAGCCCCTCCAGCACGGAGCGGATCTCGAACAGCTCCTGGATCTCCTCGAAGGTGTGGTCGGTGACGATTGCGCCGCGATTGGGCCGGATTGTCACATAGCCCTCGGTGTCGAGCCGCCGGAAGGCCTCTCGCACCGGCATCCGGCTCATACCGATCTGGGTCGCGATATCCTCGGCGCGCAGCCGTACCCCCGGCTTCAGCTCACCCGCTCGGATGCGCTTCAGCACGTAGGAATAGGCCTCGGCTTCTGCCGATGTCGGCTCCTTGACCCTGGTTGAAGACGACTGTTTCATGCTGGGGAACCTTGTTGAGGGCATCCGCGATCGGCTGCGGGGCACTGGTCTCGATGGCAGCTGCTATGCTCGGAGCGGCCTGGAGGCTCGCTGGCTCCTCTGGATGTTTTCGAGGTTGGTGGCTCGCATAGGCCGTCCGGCATCCTCGGTCCGTTGAGAGACGGCATTGGCGAGACATCTCTAGCATGCTTGTATACAGGTATCCAAACCCCAATGCTTGCTGAACCGGCGACTACGAAAGGACCACCGCCATGAAACCCATCAGGGAGATCGTCGATCTGGGCCGCGAGCTCTACAATGGCATGCCCAATGTCGGGGGATTGCAGATCGCGTTCTGGCCGGTCGACACTTTCGACAATCTCGAGAAGGTCAGCCAAGGCAAGCTCGGCATGGAATCCCGGATGATGCTGCTCGCCGAGCATTGCAGCACACATGTGGATGCGCCGCGCCATTTCGACCGGGCCGGCGTCTCCGTCGCGGAGGTGCCGCTGGAGCGCCTCATCATGCCGGGTCAACTGCTCGACTTCCGCCACAAGCAGCGGGGCGAGGCGATCGAGATCGAGGACCTCGAGGCGGCAGAGGAAAAGACCGGGCGCAAGATCGGCCCTGACGCAGCCGTCGTCTGCTGGACCGGCACCGACAAGCATTGGGGCAAGGGTGACTGGATGCTCAATCGCCCGCATGTGCCGACAGAGGCCGCGCAATGGCTGGTCGATCGCGGCATCAAGCTGTTCGTCACCGACATGATGGGCATGGACGATCCGAAGGAATGGTGGTGGCCGACGCACAAGATCTGGCTCACCAACAATATCTGCATGGTCCAGCAGTGCTGCAATCTCGATCGGCTCGAGGGCAAGGAGTTCCTGTTCGTCTGTCTGCCGATCAAGATGCGCGACGGCACCGGCTGCCCGGTGCGCCCGGTCGCGTTGGTGATGTGAGGCCGTCAGGCCTGCTCGGAAAGCGCCGCCCGATAGCCAGCGAGGATCTGCAGCTGCACGCCCGGCAGCGAATCCTCGCGGCTGCGGATCAGCCGGCCGCGGTCGAGCTGGCCCGAGGTGATGCCGACCGTCTGCGCCTCGAGCAGGACCTTGTCCTCGGCGAGGGTCTGCGACCACCAGGCGATGAACGTCTCCACCTCGCGGGTATCGGCGTCGGGGGCCGCGAAATAATCGACGACGAGCCTGGATCGTCCCGGCGATGCGGGATGGAAGCGTCCCAGCAGCGCCATCACCGGATCCTGGAACAACATGATGCCGGGGAACAGCTGAATGGAGTGGTGCTGGCGGTTGCCGTCCTTGAGGCTGGAGCGGGCATAGCGCACGCCATCCTGCCAGCCTCCGGCATGGAACCCGTCCGAGTCGTACATCTGGTTGAGACTGTCGGCGTGCATGGTCGGGCAATGGTAGCACTCCGCCGTGTTGTCATAGAGCAGCTTCCAGTCGCAACCGATCTCGAATTCGGAGCGCGAATGATGCCTGTAGGGCCTGATGTCCGAACCCGCGCCTGCCGCGATCGATTCGAGCGTCGGATAGGTCGCGGCAAAGCTCCTCGCTTTTCGGTCGACATTGACGAGCACGATGCCGCGCCAGGCCACGGCCGATATCTCCTTCAGCCGCAAAGCGTCGGGGTCGAAGCCCCGCTCCCCATCGGAGCCCGGCGCCCGCTGCAGTCGGCCGTCCAGATGGTAGCTCCAGCCATGGTAGCGACAGACCAGCAGCCGCGAGCAGCCGCTCTCCTCGGCCACCGGATAGGCCCGGTGCCGGCAGGCATTGACGAATGCTCTGATCTCCATCTCCTCACCGCGCACGACGACGACAGGAACGCGGCCGATGCGGCAGAGGAGGCGCGAGCCAGGCTTGGCCAAGTCACGCTCGAGCCCTGCAACCTGCCAGCTCCGCTCGATGAGCGCCGCTTGCTCGAAGGCATGCAGATCGGGATCGCCCATCCAGGCATAGGGCAGGGACCAGCCAGCGGCGAGGTCACGCTCGATGGCGTCGAGCTGGGAGGCGAGGAGCTCGAGCCCTTGCAACATCGGTTCGTCCTCTGGTTCCGCGCCCTGCGGCAGCCGGCCAACCGAGGCGCGCGTGGTGCCATTCCGAAAACGGGCGGCTGCCGTTGCACGACCCGGCTTGATTCCATCGGCTGTATAATTGTATCCATTTATCAGTCCCGGCTCAGACTGTCGACGCCGACCCCGATCGAGATGAGCGGGAGGCGCCGGCAGAGCGTCGAGACGGGTGGACGACTGGAATTCCGGCCTGGCAGAACGCAGGCACCGTGGCCGGGGAGAACATCGACTGCGGACCATCTGGGAGGAAAAAGTGATGCAGTTTGGCAAGTCCCTGGCGGCGGTTATCGCGCTCGCTGCAACCGTATCGTTCGCCCCGTCCTTCGCCATGGCGGATGACAGCAAGTGCGAGCCCGACAAGCTCGGTGAGAAGTATCCGAGCCTTGCAGGCCGCACGATCCGGATCGGCGGCGACGCACAGACCGCGCCGTTCTTCATGCGCGATCCGGCAAACTTCGACAACATCGTCGGCTTCGATGCCGATCTCGCCCGTGCCGTGTTCGATTGCCACGGCGTCAAGTACGAGTGGTTCATCGGTGCCTGGTCGGGCATCTTGCCCGCCGTCGTCGCCGATCAGGCTGACGTCTTCTTCGACAACCTCTACTACACGCCCGAGCGTGCCAAGCAGGTCGACTACGTGCTGTACATGCAGGCAGCGACCGGTGCGCTGACGCAGACCGGCAACCCCAAGAACATCAACAGCGTGGATGATTATTGCGGCCATGCCATCGCCGTCGGCGTCGGCACGGTCGAAGAGCCGGTCGTTCGCAAGAAGAGCGACGAGTGCAAGGCGGCAGGCAAAGCCGAGATCAATATTCTGACCTATCCCGATCCGGCCTCGGGCATTCGTCTGATCGAGGACGGGCGCGCCGATATCGTCATGTATGACCTGACCGTCACCGACGAGCAGGTGAAGATGCATCCTGATAAGTTCGCACGTGCCTTCATGACGCTGTCGGGCTTCAACATCGGCTCGGCGGTCAGGAACGGGGACAACGACCTCAACAAGGCGATCCTCGATGGCCTGAGGATCCTGCAGGCCAACGGCACGCAAGCCGAGCTTTTCAAGAAATACGGCATCGATCCTGCCCTGCAGGTGACCGCTGAGGTCAAGACCGAGTAGTCGGATTTGATCGACCATCCATGCAGGCAACGGGAGGCAGTGAATGTCCGATCGAAGACGCTTCGGCTGGACGCTCTGCCTCCTTCTCGTTTGTGGGCTGCTCGTCGCGGGATGTGAAGGCATCAACTGGAAGGGCGGGGACATCTCCGGCAAGGCCACCGAAGTCGCGTGGTTCCTCGAGGTTCCAGGCTACGTTTTCTCGCCCTTCATGCTGACGGGCGCATGGGTCGCGATCAAGATCGCGTCCGTGGCCATGGTGATCGGTGTCGTGCTCGGGCTGTTACTGGCGCTGATGCGGCTCTCCTCGTTCTGGCCAGTCAGTGCCTTTGCATGGTTCTACATCTGGTTCGTGCGCGGCACGCCGCAACTGCTGCAACTCGTGTTCATCTTCAATGCGCTGCCGCAATGGGGCCTGAAGTTCAGCATTTTCACATCCGCAGTCATCGGCTTTGCGCTCAACGAGGCAGCGTTCTCGGCCGAGCTCATTCGCGGCGGCATTCAGTCGGTCTCGCGCAACCAGTCGGTCGCGGCGGCCTCGCTCGGCATGGGCTGGCTGCTGACGCTGCGGCGTATCGTGCTGCCGCAGGCGATGCGAGCGATCCTGCCGGGTCTGGCCAACAACACGATCAGCATGATCAAGCTGACCTCCATCGCTTCCATCATTTTCGTCAACGAGCTCACCTTTCGCTCCCAGCAGATCGTCGCACAGAACTTCAAGTTCTTCACCGTGTTCGCGGCGGCGGGCATCATCTATCTCACCATCACCAGCGCGATCTCGCTGCTGCAGATTTGGCTCGAGCGCCGCTTCGACTGGGAGCGCGAGCGCGCGGAGCCGGGCGTCTCCACCCTCGATCGGCTGCTCGGGCTAGGCCTTGGCCGCAAGTCGCCCGATGCCGTCGCGCCCGCGACCGCTCCTGTCCTGATCGATCGCCAGACCAAGCCCCGGAGCGAGGATGCAAAGCCCGGCCATGGCTGGATCGAAAACCTGCTGGCCGAAACCGCGACACAGGCCCGCCAGGGCGAGACCTTCGTCGTCTGCCGCAACGTCTGGAAGTCCTATGGCGGGCGCGAGGTGCTGCGTGGCATCGACTTCGACGTGAAGCGCGGCGAGGTGGTGACGATCCTGGGTCCGAGCGGCTCAGGCAAGAGCACGTTGCTGCGCATGATCAATCACCTGGAGCCCATGGACAAGGGCGAGATCACGGTCGATGGCCAGGCGATCGGCTATTCACGCATGGGGGATGCACCCAAGCCCTCCGGCAATCTGGCGAGAGCCCGCGCCGATGCCCGCATCGGCATGGTGTTCCAGCACTTCAACCTGTTCAACCACTTCACCGCGCTGCAGAATGTGACCGAGGCGCCAATCCACGTGCATGGTGTCGATTCCACCAAAGCCGGGATGCTCGGCACCCAGTTGCTGCGCAGCGTCGGTTTGCAGCGTCACGTCGAGCACCTGCCGCACCGGCTGTCGGGCGGCCAGCAGCAGCGCGTTGCCATCGCCCGCGCGCTCGCCATCCGTCCCAAGCTCATGCTGTTCGACGAGCCGACGTCGGCGCTCGACCCCGAGCTCGTCGGCGAGGTGCTCGCCGTGATGCGCCGCCTCGCCGAAGCCGGGATGACTATGATCGTCGTCACTCACGAGGTGCGGTTCGCCCGCGAGGTCGCCGACCGGGTGGTATTCATGGATGCGGGCGAAATCGTCGAGCAGGGTCCGCCGAGCCAGGTGATCGACGATCCCCAGCACGAGCGCACCCGCCGCTTCCTGCGCATGGTCGTGCGCGAGGAGAGCGAGGAGGACGTGGCCGCGTTCAATTGAACGGCGAGCGCAAACCTCAACGGGCAGCAGGAGCCGGATGAACCCGCCGCCAATGCTCGGCAATCTCGCGCCCGGTCGCGATCCAGACCCGGTCCTTGCTCTTGATGTGCTCGAGAAAGCGGATGAGCCCCGTGATGCGACCCGGCCGCCCGATCAGCCGGTCGTGGATCGCGAGCGACATCATCTTGGGCTGCTCGGCGCCTTCCGCGTAGAGCACGTCGAAGCAATCGATCATGTAGCGGGCGAAATCCTCGCCCGTGGAGAAGCCGCTGTTCTCGTTGAAGCGGTTGTCGTTGGTCTCGAACGAGTAGGGGACGACGAGATAGGGGCGCCCGGCCACGGTGCGCCAATAGGGCAGCTCGTCGTTGAGCGCGTCGCGGTCGTAGAGAAGCTTGCCGGTCTCGGCGAGCAGCCGGCGCGTGTTGATGCTGGGCCGTCCCGTCATCCAGCCGACGACCGGCACGCCGGCCACCCGCTCGAGCGTCTCGAAGGCGAGTCGTACATGCTCGCGCTCCTCGGCCTCGGGCATCGTCTGGTAGTCGAGCCAGCGGTAGTGATGGCTCACCAGCTCGTGCCCGCTCTCGACGAACGCGCGCGTCAGCTCCGGCGTGCGCTCGGCGGCCTTGGCGACGGCGAGCAGGCAGACCTTGACGCCGAAGCGCTCGAACAGGCGCAGCAACCGCCAGGCGCCGCTGCGCGAGCCGTACTCGAACACGGATTCGACAAGCGGGCTGCGCAGGCCTGTGAGCGCCGGAAAGCCGATGTCGTTGAGCACGCCTTCCGACACTCCATCGCCATCGAGGATCGAGCGCTCGCCGCCGCCCTCGAAATTGAGATTGATGTTGACGGCGATGCGGGCCCGGCCCGGCCACTGCGGATCGGGTAGGTTGGGGCCGTAGCCCACATAGTCGCGGTCGTCGATCATGAGTGCAGCCCCGTCATTCGTTCGGTGCGAGGAAGGCATGCGAGCCGGGCTCGAAGGCCCGATGGTAATCCACGTATCCATTGTCTAGGATGCGCCGGTCAAGGGCGAGCTTTCGAGCCTCTCGACCTTGCCGTCACCCATGGCCCGGCTTCCTTTGGTCGTTTCGATGCGCATCCGCTCCGGCAGCGACTACATCTCGAGCCTGCGCGACGGCCGCACCGTGCTGATCGACGGCGTGCGGGTGGATGACGTGACGACCCATCCGGCATTTCGCAATGCCGTTGCCTCCTTCGCCCGGCTCTATGATTTCCAGGCGCGCCCCGAGAACCGGGAATTGATGACGATCGAGAGCCCGTCGGGCGGGCGTCGCGTCAACCGCTCCTGGCAGCTGCCGCGCTCGCATGCCGACCTGGTCGAGCGGCGCCGTGCGATTGCGCGCTGGTCGGAGCTGCATTTCGGCTTCCTCGGGCGCTCGCCCGATCACCTGGCGACGACGCTCGTCGGCATGATGATGGGGCTCGATGTCTTTGCCCGCGCCGATCCCGCGAGGGCCAAGGCGCTCGCCGCCTATTTCGAGCACGTGCGCGACAACGACCTGTTCGTCACCTATGTGATCCGCAATCCGCAAGCCGACCGCTCGCGATCGGCCTCCGAGCAGGCGCGCGACGTGGTGTTGCACGTGGTCGACAAGGATGCCTCGGGCATCACGGTCGATGGCGCCAAGATGCTCGGCACCAGCGCGGTCATGTCGGACGAGCTGCTGGTCGGCACTATCGAGCCGGTCGGGAAGGGCGAGGAGCGCTACGCGCTGAGCTTTGCGGTACCGATCGCGACCAAGGGCCTGACCCTGCTGTCGCGCCGCTCCTACGAGCAGGCGGCGTCCAGCGCCTTCGACTATCCGCTCTCCTCCCATTTCGACGAGAACGATGCGATCGTCCATTTCAGCAACGTCAAAGTGCCGTGGGACCGGGTGTTCGTCCATGCCGATGCCGATCTGGCGCGTGCCCAGTGGCACGACACCCCTGCGCACGTGCTGCAGAACTACCAGTCGCAGATCCGCCTGATGGTGAAGCTGCGGTTCCTGGTCGGGATCGCGCGGCGCGCGGCCGAGATCAACGGCGTCGCCGAGGTGCCGCAGGTGCGGGGCGCGCTCGGCAGGCTTGCTGCCCAGGCCGCCATGGTCGAAGGGATGGTCGCCGGCATGGAGACCGAAGGGAGCATGCGCGGGGACTATTTCGTCCCCTCGGCGCCGCTCCTCTACGCGGCCCTGACGATCACGCAGGAGATGATGCCGCAACTGGTGACCTCGATTCGCGAGTTGTGCGGGGGCGGCCTGATCATGCTGCCGTCGTCGCAGGCCGACATGCTCGATCCCGATGCCCGCGCGATCGTCGAGGCGACCCAGGTCTCGCCGGCGACGGACGCGCTCGGCCGGGTCTCGTTCATGAAGCTCGCCTGGGACGCGCTCGGCTCGGAATTCGCTTCCCGCCACACCCAGTACGAGATGTTCTATGGCGGGGCGTCGTTCGTGAGCTACGGCAACATGTTGCGCACCTACGATTGGTCGCGCCCGACGGCACTGGTCGAGGCCGCGCTCGAGCTACAGCGCGAGCGCTCGCCTATGCAGAGTGGGAAGGCGCGCCGCGCGTGACCTGCACCTGCAAAGCGGCGCGCTAGCCGCTATAGAGACGGAAACAACGGCCGCTGGCGAGCAGCGGCGGCAAGAGGGAGCACGGCCATGCAATTGTCTCGCGAGGAGTTGAGGCGAGCCTATCGCACCATGCGGCTCATCCGCGAGTTCGAGGACCGCGTCAACGAGGAGATGGCGACCGGCGACGTGCCGGGCGCGGTCCATCTCTATGCCGGCCAGGAGGCCTCCGCTGTCGGGGTCTGCATGCACCTGACCGACCGCGACAAGATCGCCTCGACCCACCGCGGCCACGGTCATTGCATCGCCAAAGGTTGCGATGTGACCGGCATGATGGCCGAGATCTTCGGCAAGGCGACGGGACTTTGCGGCGGCAAGGGCGGCTCGATGCACATCGCCGACGTCGACAAGGGCATGCTCGGCGCCAACGGCATCGTCGGTGGCGGGCCGCCGCTCATCTGCGGGGCGGCGCTCTCGGCCAAGGTCCTGAAGACTGGCGGCGTGGCGATCGCCTTCTCCGGCGACGGCGCCTTCAATCAGGGCACGACGGCGGAGAGTCTCAACCTCGCCGTTGTCCTGAAGCTGCCGGCCGTGTTCGTGATCGAGGACAACGGCTTCGGCGAGGCGACGGCATCGAAGGCCGTGACCGCCGGCAGCATCGTGGCGCGAGCCGCTGCCCACGACATGCCGGCCGTCAGCGTCGACGGCATCGACCTGTTCGCCGTGCACTCCGCCGCCGCCGAGGCGATCGAGCACGCCCGCAGCGGCAAGGGTCCCTATCTCCTGCACATCCGCACGCCGCGCTACTATGGCCACTTCTCGGGCGATGCCGACACCTATCGCAGTGTCGAGGAGAAGGAAGCGATGCGCCGCGATCGTGACTGCCTGAAGCTGTTCCGCAGCCGGGTGACGACGGCCGGGCTGCTCGAAGGCACCGAGCTCGATGCGATCGACAAGGAGATGGCCGACGAGGTCAGCCGTGCGATCAAGGCCGCGCGAGCAGCGCCCGAGCCCGATGTGAGCACGCTCACGACCGACGTCTATGTGAGCTACGCCTGAGCCGGTCCGCCGGGCCCGATCGATCATCACGACGACTCGAGACAGAGCAGGGGAGGCGGCGATGCCGCAGAAGTCCATGAGGAAGGCGCTCAACGAGGCGCTGAAACTCGAGATGCGGCGCGATCCGCGCGTCATCGTCCTCGGCGAGGACGTGACCGGGGGCACCGGCACGGGCACGGACGATGCCTGGGGCGGCGCGTTCGGCGTGACCAAGGGCATACTCAAGGAGTTCGGCCGGGATCGCATCATCGATACGCCGATCACCGAGAGCGCTTTCGTCGGCGCGGCTGCGGGCGCGGCCGTGACCGGTCTCAGGCCCGTGGTCGAGATCATGTTCGTCGACTTCCTCGGCGTCTGCTTCGACCAGATCTTCAACCAGGCCGCCAAGTTCCGCTACATGTTCGGCGGCAAGGCGGTGACGCCGATGGTGCTGCGCGCGACCTATGGCGCGGGCTCGCGCTCCGCCTCCCAGCACAGCCAGGCGCTCTATCCCCTCTTCACCCACATTCCGGGTCTCAAGGTCGTCATCCCGTCCTCGCCCTATGACGCCAAGGGGCTGCTGATCCAGGCGATCCGTGACGACGATCCGGTGATCTTCCTCGAGAACAAGATGCTCTACGACGTGGAGGGCGAGGTGCCGGACGGCGCCTACACCGTCCCCTTCGGTGAGGCCAACGTGGTGCGCGAGGGCAAGCACGTGACGATCGTCGCGATCGGGCGGATGGTGGGCTTTGCCATGAAGGCTGCCGAGAGCCTCGCCAAGGCCGGCATCGAATGCACGGTCGTCGATCCCCGCACCACCTCGCCGATGGACGAGGACACGATCCTCGAGATGGCCGCGGAGACGGGCCGCGTGGTCATCGTCGACGAGGCCTACCCGCGCTGCGGCATGGCGGCCGACATCTCCTCGCTGATCGCGGAGAAGGCGTTCGGTGCCCTGAAGGCGCCGATCCTCAAGGTGACACCGCCGCACGCCTCGGTTCCCTACGCACCCTCGCTCGAGCGGGCGTTCCTCCCCTCGCCCGAGAAGATCGAGGCGGCCGTCCGCCAAGTCATGGCACACAAGGGTTGAGGCCAAGATGAGCGAGCGCATTCAGGCGATCACCATGCCCAAGTGGGGTATGACCATGACCGAGGGCAAGGTCGCGGGCTGGCTGATCGAGGAAGGCCAGGCCGTCAAGCCCGGCCTCGAGGTGATCGAGATCGAGACGACGAAGATCACCAATGTGATGGAGACGCCCGGCAGCGGCGTGCTGCGCCGCAGGACCGTCGCTGCCGGAGAGACGGTGCCGGTCGGCGCTTTGCTCGGCGTCGTCGCCGAGCCGAGCGTGCCCGAGGCCGAGATCGCTGCCTTTGTCTCCGGCTTCAAGACGCAGACCGCGACCGACGGATCGGCGGCTTCCGGCCCGACCGCTCGCCTCGTCGAGGCCGGCGGCTCCCGCATCAACGTGCTTTCGATAGGCGAAGGCCCTGGTCTGCCGGTCGTGCTGGTGCATGGCTTCGGTGGCGACCTCGACAGCTGGCTGTTCAATCAGGCGGCGCTGGCAGCTGGCCGGGCCATTCATGCGATCGATCTGCCCTCGCACGGCGCCTCCCCGATCGCCGATATGTCGGGCGGCGTGCCCTCGCTAGCCAAGGCCGTCATCGCCACCCTCGATGCGCTCGGGCTCGCCAGGGTCCACCTCGTCGGGCATTCGCTCGGTGGCGCCATCGGGATCTGGCTCGCCAAGAGTGAGCCGGGCCGGATCGCTTCCCTCACCCTGATCGCGCCCGGCGGGATCGGGTCGGAGATCAGCACCGCGTTCCTCGAAGGCTTCGCCAAGGCCGACAAGCGCAAGGAGATGAAGGAGGCGCTCGGCCTGCTCTTTGCCGACGCCAGTGCCGTCTCGCGCGACATGGTGGAGAATGCCCTCAAGTACAAGCGGCTCGATGGCGCGAGCGAAGCGCTGACGGCCCTGCTTGCCACCATGGTGAAGGAGGGCAGACAGCGCAGCGGCCTTCGCGAGATCCTCCCGGCCCTGCAGCCGCCAACGCAGATCATCTGGGGCACCAAGGACCACATCATTCCGGTCGAGCAGGCCAAGGGTCTGCCGCCGGCGATCGCCGTCCACCTGCTCGAGGGCATCGGCCACATGCCGCAGATGGAGGCCGCGAACGAGGTCAACCGGCTGATCCTCGAGCATGCTGAGCGCAATGGAGGCTGAACCATGACAGCGCAATCGCGCGGCCTGCCGGGCCTTGCCGGCGGCGAGCATATCGGCATCACCGTTCCGGACCTGCAGCAGGCCGTGGACTTCTTCGTCGATGTGATCGGCTGCGACTTCGTATTCGATGGGGGGGAGGTGTCCGGCAAGCCCGAGCTCATGCGCACCTCGCTCGGCGTCGATCCCCGCGCCAGCATGAAGTACTGCTTCCTGCGCTGCGGCAACGGACTGAATTTCGAGGTGTTCGAGTACAAGGCTCCCGAACAGCGCAAGGCGCCGCCGAGGAACAGCGACATCGGCGGCCACCATATCGCCTTCTACGTGGACGACATCGACGCGGCGGTCGCCTATCTGAAGAGCCACGGCGTAACCGTTCAGGGTGAGCCGGACCACATCACCGAGGGCAACGCGGCGGGCTCCGCCTGGGTCTACTTTCTCGCCCCCTGGGGCCTGCAGCTCGAGCTCGTGAGCTATCCCAACGGCAAGGCCTACGAGAAGGGCGCCAAGCACCTGCTCTGGCACCCGAGGTTTCCAAGCCGGTGACCGCCGCCCTACCACCTCCCGAGACCGACGTCCTCATCATCGGGGCCGGGCTTTCCGGTGCCGTGGTCGCCCGCCGGCTGGCGGAAGCCGGGATCGCGGTCACCTGCCTGGAGCAGGGCCGGCGCTGGAGCAAGGAGGACTACCGCGGCCCCCACGAGGATTGGGAGCTGGCGGCACTCGGCCCCTGGCATCCGAGCCCGAACGTGCGCCGCCTCGAGGAGGACTATCCGATCGAGGACAGCGGCGCCGACATGAAGCCGCTGCTGTTCAACGGCGTCGGTGGCTCGACCATCCTCTATGGTGGCTTCTGGATGCGGATGCTGCCGTCCGATTTCGCGGTGCGCTCGCTCGACGGCGTCGCCGATGATTGGCCGATCAGCTATGCCGAGCTCGCCCCATTCTACGATCGGGTCGACGAGGATTTCGGCGCGTCGGGCATGGCCGGCGATCCGGCCTATCCGGAGCGCCCCGAGTACCCGATGCCGCCCTTGCCGATCGGGGCCTGGAGCGAGAAAGTGGCGGCCGCCCACAACCGCCTCGGCTGGCATTGGTGGCCGGGATCGAACTCGATTGCCTCGCGCCCCTATCGGGGCCGGCGTCCATGCGTCCAGCGCAGCACTTGCGGAATGGGCTGCAGCGAGGGCGCCAAGGCCAGCGTCGACATCACCCACTGGCCCGATGCGGAACGGCTCGGAGCCCGGCTGATCGCCGGCGCCCGCGTGAGCCGGGTGACGCTCGCCGCCGACGGCCTCGCCGATGGGGCGATCTATCGTCTGCGCGACGGCAGCGAGCACCGCATCCGGGCGCGCTCGGTGGTGCTGGCGGCGAGCGCCATCGGCACGCCCCGGCTGCTGCTGATGTCGAGCGAGCGCGGCCTCGCCAACTCCTCCGGCCTCGTCGGCCGGCGCCTGATGATGCATCCCTTCACGCGCATGGTCGGCTTCTTCGACGAGCCGCTCGGCAGCACGCAGGGCCATTGGGGCCAGAGCCTCTATTCCATGGAGTTCGCCGAGACCGACACCGCGCGAGGCTTCGTGCGCGGCGCCAAATGGAACCTGACGCCCTCGGGCGGGCCGCTGTCAGCAGCACTCTTTCCCTGGCCCGACGAGCCGCAGTGGGGTGCGCCGTTGCATGACCATGTCGGCGCCTGGCTCGGCCGCTCGGCGATCTGGGGCATTTCCTGCGAGGATCTCCCCGAGGAGGCGAACGAGGTGGCGCTCGACCATGGTCGTTGCGACAGCGATGGCAATCCGGCCGTCCGCCTCACCTATTCGCTGTCGGAGAACTCCAAGGCGATGCTCGCCTACAATCTGGAGCGGGTGCGCTGGTCGCTGGAGGCAGCCGGCGCCTACCGGACCGCCGGCAAGCCGTTCATGGGCGATTTCGGCTGGCACCCGCTCGGCACCTGCCGGATGGGGGACGACCCGTCGAGCTCCGTCGTCGACCGCTGGGGCCGCAGTCACGACGTGGCGAACCTCTTCATCGCCGACGGCAGCATTCTCGTCACGGGCTCCTCGGTCAATCCGTCCGCCACGATTGCAGCGCTCGCCTTGCGCACGGCCGAGCATATCGTCGCGACGCGCGGGGGAGTGGCGAGAGCATGACCTCATTGAGCCCTGGCAAGCGGCAACTGATCGCCAGATTCGCCGACACGCTGGTACCGGCGACGGCTGCCATGCCTGCGGCGAGCGAGCTGGATCTTGCGGCCGCTCCGCTCGATCGCGTGCTCGGATATCGACCGGATCTCGTCATCCATCTGGAAGCCTTGCCGGACCTCCCGGCGGGGCTCGACTGCGCCGCCTATCTGAACGCGCTCCAGCAGGAGCACCTGCCCCTGTTCGACGCCCTGCTGCAGGCCGTGCTCGGCGCCTACACCATCCATCCCGAGGTCAAACGCCGGCTCGGCTATCAGGGCCAGCAGGCATTGAGCCTGCCCAAGGGCGGATTCGGCGGCGAGGATCTGCTGGAGGCGATGATGGCCAGGCCGCCGAGCTTTCGCGTGCCGCCCGCGGATTGAGGGCCGGCCGTCGCGCTCGTTCATCCCACCTGCCATCCCCCATCCACCACGATCGATTGGCCCGTCACATGGCTCAGGTCGGCCGCGTAGGTCGGATCGAGCCCTCTGCGCGACCCGACGAGTGTCCCGTCGAGATCCGTTGGGTATCCGTCGTCGACCGGGCCTGCTCCGCCGACGGTCCCCTTCAGATCTTTGCAAGAGCCCGGTTCAATCGAACGTCAAGCGTCAGCAATGTCAGGCCGTTTACTCTGGCCGTCGCCGCAACAATTGCATCCGGAAGCTTCAGTTTGAGACGGCGTCGGAGCACGATCGCATCCTGCTCGATCGTATTATCGAGGAGGATCACCGTGACCGCCGACAGGAAGGCCTCGACGCGCTTCTGCTCGCTGGAGGTGATGCCAGGAAAACCCAACAGCTCCATGCGGGTGATCTGGCTGACGGCCGTGTCCGCAGGAACAGCGCCATGCTTGCGGATCAGTTGCTGCGCCGGTGGATTGCCCTGAAGAAGGCCGATGACGATGTTCGTGTCGAAAAGGAAGCGCAACACCATCAGCGATCCCATTCGGCACGCAACTTCCTTTGCACCTCGACCGCATCGCCCTGAAAGCTCTTCGAGTCCTTCAATGTTCCAATGAGCTCATCAAATGACTTGGGCTGCTTTCCCGGTGAGCGCCGGGCCCGCGCTTCGAGGAACTCCAAAAAGTCGAGCACCCCGCGCGCAATTGCGGGTGGCGCGCTTTTCAGCTTCTCGTAGACGATTTCCGCAATTGTCATGCTGTCCATCGCTCTCTGTCGATCAAGTGCATTCCAATCCTACCCCACCTGCCACCCCCCATCCACCACGATCGATTGGCCGGTGACGTAGCGGCTGAGGTCGGAGGCGAGATACACGTAGGTCCCCGCCAGATGGTCGAGCGGGCCCAGATGACCGACCGGGATCCGGCTTTCGAGCGCACCGCGCACCTCGGCCTCCTGCACGCCCCTCAGCTTGGCCCGGTCGCGGAAGAGCTGGCGGATCATGTCGGTGTCCATCTGGCCGGGACAGACGGCGTTGACCAGGACGCCGTCGGGTGCGAGCTCGGCGGCGAGGCACTGCATCAGGCCGACCATCCCGAACTTGGAGGCCGAGTAGGCAGCATTCTCGCGTCCGCCGCGCAGCCCGAACAGCGAGGAGGTGAGGATGATACGCCCGCCGCGCTTGCCGGCGACGATATGGGGCGCGAGCACCTTGGAGGTGATGAAGGCGCCCGTCAGGTTGATGTCGATCACGCGACGGAAAGCGGCGGTATCGGTCTCGACGGCATGCTTCAGGAGGAGGATGCCGGCGTTCGGCACGACGATGTCGAGGCGCCCGAGCTGCTGCAGGACCGTGTTGCCGGCCGCCGCGGTCGCGGCCTCGTCGGTCACGTCGAGCGGCACCGCCATGGCCGAGCCCTTCGTTGTCGCCTCGAGCGACCTGGCGGCGGCTTCGAGCGGGCCGGCCTGGACGTCGGCGATCGCGACCCTGGCGCCCTGCCCGATGAAGGCGCGTGCCACCGCGAGACCGATGCCCTGGGCCGCACCGGTGATGAATGCGACCTTGCCCTCGAGTAGCCCTGCGGCCATGGTTGTCTCCGATCAATCGTGTGCATTGTCGTAACCAAACCTGTCACCGGTGGATGCCGCTGTCCAGGATTGCGGAGCGAGAAAACATGACGGAATGGCTCGGCAGCAATGCAGGCGAGGCAGCCGCGATCGAGGTCGGCCGTTACGTCGACGATAGCCGGGATGAGCTGCTCACCCTGCTTTCCGACATCGTCGGGCAGGAGAGCCCCAATCCTCCGGGACATTGCGACGGCGTAGCCGGTTTCGTCGCCGCGTGGCTCGCCAAACGCAGCATCGCCTGCGAGACTGTCAGCCGGGCTCCCGCCAAGCCCAATCTCGTGGCGACCATTGCCGGCTCGCGCCCTGGCAAGCACCTCATCCTCAACGGCCATATGGACACGATCGGGCCGGGCGATCCGGCTGCCTGGAGCGTGCCGCTCTACCGGCTGACGCGCTCCGGCAACAAGCTCCACGGGCTCGGCACCGGCAACATGAAGGGTGCGCTCGCCGCGCTGACGCTCGCCTTTGCCTGCCTCGCCAGCCAAGCGGGCCGGCTCGCGGGACGCATCAGCTATACGGCGGTCGCCGACGAGACCGTGTTCGGACCCGACGGCGCGGGCTTCCTGCTGGAGCAGCGTCCCGACCTTCTCGGTGACGCCGTCATCTGCGGCGAGGGTCCGGGCGGCATGACCTTGGGTGTGGCCGAGAAGGGCGTGCTGTGGATCGCGCTCGAAGCCACCTGCCCGCCCGGTCAGGGCATGCTGACGACGCGCGGCTCCTCGGCCATCGCGCGGCTCTCTCACGCGCTTGCTGAAATCGATGGGTGGAACGAGGAGCAGGTGCAGCCGCCCGGCGAGATCGCGGGCGTCGCGCGTTCCGCCGGCGAGCACCGGCTGCGCCTCTCGGCCAATCCGGGCACCATCGCGGGCGGCTACTTCGTGAGCCAAGTGGCCTCGCAGGCGACAGCTGAGATCGACCTCCGGATCCCGCCGGGCCTCGCTCTGGCGGATCTGCGGCAGCGGCTCGATGCCCTGGTCACGCGGCACCGGGGTCTCGCCTGGCGCACCATCAAGGGCTGGGAGCCGAACTGGACGGCCGAGACGAGCCCGATCGCGCGCTATGTCTCCTCGGCTGCAACCCTCGTGCGGGGCGCCCGGCCCGACGCCGTCGTGCGGCTGCCCGCGAGCGATGCGAGCCGCTGGCGGGCCCGCGGCATCCCGGCGATCTGCTTCGGGCCGCAGCCGCTGCTGGCCTCGGGCATCGACGACTATGTCGAGGAGCAGGATGTCGTCGATTGCGCGAAGATCTATGCGCTGGCCGCCATGGGCTATCTCGCGGGCAGCTGAGGATCGTGCGCGCTCAAACCGGATAGGCCGGCGGCCCCAGCCGATCGATGGTCACGATGCCCGGCGAGGCCGCGATCACGTCGGGAATGCGGGCGATCATCTGGGCGGCGGTCGCGAGGTCCGAATCGAAGCCCGTGACCTCCGCTCGCAGTGGCGAGCTCCCCTCGATCAGGAACAGCATCCGCTCGACCTCGCCCGGCCGCAGCAGCCGCAGCTCGCTCGCGCCCGAGGCCTGGATGCCTTGTGCCGTATCGATCTCGGTCAGGAACCGCGTGCCGATGCAGTCGCCCGCTGGCACCACGAGATCGAGCGCCTCGCAACGGATCGGCTCGCTGGCCGTGACGGGCTCGAGCGCCTCGCGCATGGCGGTGATGTCGAGCCCCAGGGCGACCACCGCCTGCTGCAGGAACAGCCGGTAGATCGAGACTCCCCCGCCCGCGGCGGCGGCGCGCGCGAAAGCCGCCGTGCTCGAGCCCACATGGGCGAGCCGGCAGGACTGGGCGCCGTGGCGGCCGATATCGACCGTGCTCTCGTGGCGATAGCCGCGCAGGCTGTCGCAGGCCCCGGTCAGCACGCGCGGCAGCCAGATCCGGAAGGCGTCGGGCAGGCCGGTGCCGGTGAAGGTGACGCCATTGGCCTTGGCGATCGCGTCGATCTCGTCGGCGAGCGCGGCGTCGGCACCCCAGGGATAGCTCGCCTCGCAATCGCAGCTGATGACGTTGAGGCCCTGCTCGAGCAGGCGCCGGTAGATCGGCAGCATGACGCTCAGCCGATCGGCGACACTGACGATGGCGACGTCAGCTGCCAGTGTCCGCAGGTCGATCGCATCCGGCGCTTGCACCCTGATCCCGACCGGCGACGGCAGTCCCGCGAGGGTGCCGAGGTCGAGCCCGATCTTGGCGCCCGGCCGGTTCACGGCAGCCGCGAGCCGCCAGCCCTGCCGCTGTACCAGCCTCGTCACGAGCTGGCCGATATGGCCGGTGCCGTAGATGACGATACCCCTGGGGGCCGGTGTCCTGGGCGATGCGGCAGGTGCAGGCATGGCGGGCTCCTTCATGAGGCGGCGCGGCGTGATCCGGGGCTTGAATCCCCCTCGCCCAAATCCCAACTAATGGCTGCAGCCGGTGCCAATGGTGGGCCGGCCGCGTTGGACCCCGGCCCAATGGGCGGGGCCGACACATGTCGCTTCCTCGGAGGACTTGTGATGAGACAGTTCGATTTTGCCCCCATCTATCGCACGACCGTCGGCTTCGACCGACTGCTCAACCTGCTGGATACGGTTGCCGGCTCCAATGGTGAGCCCTCGCCCTATCCCCCCTACAACATCGAGCGCCTCGCCGATAACGACTACCGCATCACGATCGCGGTCGCGGGCTTCGGTCCGGGCGAAATCAAGATCGAGGTGAAGGAGAGCCTGTTGACCGTGCACGGCGAGAAGACCGACGAGAGCAAGGAGCGCGAGTTCCTGCATCGCGGCATCGCGGCCCGCACCTTCGAGCGCCGCTTCCAGCTCGCCGACCATGTCGAGATCAGAAGCGCCGACTTGAACGACGGCATGCTGAGCATCGATCTGGTGCGCGAATTGCCCGAGCGGATGAAGCCGCGCACGATTGCGATTGGCGGCAAGCCCAATAGCGGCGAGCGGTTGATCGAGCACAAAGCGGCCTGACACGCTCCGGCTCGATACGCGAGCGCGAGCATTTTCCGATGAAGCGGCGACCGGCTCGTCGAAAGAAAATGCGACAAAAAAGAACCTAGAGCGCCCGATTTGACACTATCGGATCGGCCTGCGCTCTAGGGCTCCCTCCCATTCAATCGATTCCGGCAAAGCTGGATGGGCACGGACCTGATCGAGCTTGCGCCATTCCTCTGCCGGGGAGTTGAGCGCACGGCTCGCCAACGCCCACACGGATGTCCTCGTGGTCGTCTGGCTCGAACATTGCTCAGGCGCTTGGTGCGAGCGGAGTGCGCATGCGGTGGCCGCTCGCGAGCGTGAACAGGGCGAGCTCGCGCACTGGCCGATCCTCGAGGAGGCCGAGGATCGTCGCAACCAGCGAATCCGCCGCCGCCGCCGCCATGCCCCCTTGCGCCAGCAGCCCGCGTGCCTTGACGGTCAGCTCGATCGCGGAGACCGGATTCTCGGGATCGCCCTTGGCATGGCGCCGGGTGGCGCCGAGATTGCGACCGTCCGCCGTCGTGATCGCGATCTCCGTGCCCCAAGCCTCGGGATAGGCCGCATCGATGGTCGGCGCGAGGCCTACCTCCACCCGAGCGCGCTCCTGGGCGATCCGCGCCCGCGCGTCGGCATCAAAGCTCGCCTGATCCACACGACCGTCCGCGAGTGCGATCGCCACGCAGTGCTGCAGCGAGAACTTGGCGCTGTAGGGATCCTCCGGTGCCGGGCGGTCGCAAACGTCGAGTGCCGCGCGATAGGTGCCGACCATGATCTTGGCGGCAGCGGCCCCCTTCAGCTCGCCGTGGAGAGCGATCGCCGCATCGATCGCAGGATGGGTATGGCGGCAGCAGGGCCAAGGCTTGATCGAGGTCCGCGTCAATTCCCAGGGCCGACCGGGACCGGCCGTCACGGCCTCGGGCACCGGGTCGGGACAAGCCCCGGCAAAGAAGCCCTTCTCGCCTTCCAGGATGCGGTCGGGCCCGGTGAACCCCTGCTTTGCCAGCAGTGCGGCTAGAACACCCGATTCAGCTGCGCGGGCCGTGTGCAGATGCTTGCTCATGGCGCCGGAAGCGAGAAACTCCCACAAGCCCGACGACTGGGTGCCCGCATTGCCGAGCGCCCACACGGCCTCGTCCTCGGTGAGATCGATGAGGCCGGCGACGGCCATGGCCGAGCCGAAGGGGCCACAGGTCGAGGTGTTGTGCCAGACCCGGTAGTGCGCCTTGCCGACAGCCATGCCCACCCGGCAGCAGGCCTCGTAGCCCTCGAGCACGGCCCTCAGGAACCGCCGGCCGCCGAGATCGCGCTCCTCTGCGATTGCCCAGGCCGCCGGGATGACGACGCACCCGGGATGGGTCACGGATTCGCGGTGGAGATCATCCATCTCCAGGATGTGGGAGAGACCACCCAGATAGAAGGCGCGCCGGGCCACGTCGCCGCGCTCGGGCAGTGCGACGGCTGCAAGCATGCGCGCCGGCGCAGCCGTCAGGCCTGCGAGCGCACAGGCGAGCGAGTCGAGGACGAACAGCGAGGCGGTGGCGAGATCGCCCTCGCTCGCCTCTTTCCTTCGGATCAGTCGGACGAGCTCTCGCGTCAGGCTCATGTCTTGCGTCCTTTCGCTAGTGCTCCGTCCCATTCATTCGATTCCGGCGAAGCTGGATCAATGAATGGAAAGACGGAGCACAAACAGAGAGTTGGCTAGTGGTCTGGCCATTCATTTGGGGTACCGGATGAATGAGTCGGAACACTAGCACTGGCGCACCGGCCGCCTCGATCAGGGGCGCTATCGTATCGAGACTAGCCCGATACCCTCAGCGTTGCAGCAGCATGCTCGCATGCTCCCGATCCAGGATGCCCATTATCACGTCGTCGTGCCACTCGCCGTCGACCAATGCCGCCTCGCGCTCCCTGCCTTCGATCACAAAACCGCATTTCTCGTAAGCGCGGATCGCCCGGCGATTGTAGGCAACCACGCGCAATGACAGGCGATGCAGCCTCAGCGAGTTGAACGCATAGCCTTGGACCAGAGCGATCGCCTGCGAGCCGAGCCCTTGCCCCAAGCGGGAAGCATCAGCAATCCCGATCGCTATCGACGCACGACGATCATTCAGATCGACGCGGTCGAGCCGGACATGACCGATGAAGCTCCCGGCGTCGATGACCCACACATAGTCCCGCTTCATCAACCCTTCGATTTCGCGCTCGGCGTCCGCTTCCGTCATCGGGCCCACATCGCCGCGGCTGCCGCCGTACATGCGCGCAATCTCAGGATCCCTCCCCAGTCGAAATCTCGTTCTGGCATCGTCGGGACGCGCCGGACGCAGCTTGACGGCAGGGCCCGCCAGGATGGGAAGATCCGGTCTCAACACGCCAGCTCCACAAACACCGGCACGTGATCCGACGGCTTCTCCCAGGCCCGCGTCATCCGGTCGATGCCCGAAGAGGTCAGCAGGTCGGCGGCGGCCGGCGACAGCAGCAGATGGTCGATGCGGATGCCGTTGTCCTTCTGCCACGCGCCGGCCTGATAGTCCCAGAAGGTGTAGACACCTTCGCGCTGGTCGCAGGCCCGGATCGCGTCGGTCAGCCCCAGATGGCAGAGCCGGCGGAAGGCGGCCCGCGACGCCGGCTGATAGAGCGCGTCCCCCCTCCACTGG
>JANPDA010000175.1:0-9748 GCA_031431235.1 Hyphomicrobiaceae bacterium | reverse complement strand
GCCCTCACCCGGGACCTCTACCGGGGCGAGGCGATGGCCCGCATCAGCTCGTTCGTGATGACCGTTTTCATCCTCGTCCCGATGATTGCGCCCTTGCTCGGCCAAGCCATCCTGATCGCGTTCAGCTGGCGCGCGATCTTCGCCATGTTCGTGCTGCTGTGCGCGATCGTGACCGTCTGGCTGGCGCTGCGCCAGCCCGAGACGTTGTCCAAGGAGCATCGCAAGCCGTTCGAGCTCGCTGTCCTCTGGCAGGCTCTGCACGAGACCTGCACCAACCGCCAGGCGCTCGGATACACCATCGTCGAGGGGCTGCTGTTCGGCGCGTTCCTCGGCTACCTCAGCACCGCGCCCCAGATCTTCGAGGACATCTATGGGGTCGAGGCACGGTTCCCGCTCTACTTCGCCGGTCTCGCGGCTGTCATCGGCGCGGCCTCCCTCGTCAACGGCTCGCTGGTGATGCGGCTCGGCATGCGCCGGCTGACGGCGATCGGCCTCGCGATGCTCTGGCTTGCGGCGATCGTCTTCTTGATTCTGGCGCTCGTCGCGAGCGGCAGGCCGCCGTTCTGGATCCTGCTCGCCTATCTGGCGGTGACGCTCTTCTGTGCCGGGTTGCTGTTCGGCAACCTGAGCGCTTTGGCGCTCGAGCCGCTCGGGCACATGGCGGGCATGGCGGCAACCGTCTATGGCGCCCTCTCGACACTCATCGCGCTACCGCTTGGAATGCTGATCGGTCAGTCGTTCGACATGAGCGTCGTGCCGCTTGCAACGGGCTTTGCCGTGTTGACTGGCTTGGCGCTCGCCGCGATGGCGGTGATCGAACGGCGCATGGCGAGCGATCAGTAGCAACCCTGCTCGCCACGCGCGCATCAGGCGAGCTTGCCATGGCAGTGCTTGTATTTCTTTCCCGTACCGCACGGGCACGGCGCATTGCGCGAGACCTTGCCCCAGGACGCCGGGTTCTGCGATGCGGCGGCCGATGGCCGGGCCGCCTTGCGGGTGCGCACGGGCTCGGGCTTCAACGGCGCGCCTCTGCCGTTGATGACCGATTGGGCTTCGGCCAGCGCCATCTCGTCCTCGCCGGTGAAGGGGTCGATCTTGTGGGTCTCCATCGGGGGTAGCGGCTCGGGCGTCATGTCCGGCGGCGGCTCGTCGCGCGATAGCTTCAGGTGCATGATCTGTCCGGTAACGGCGCTGCGCAGATTGCCGAGCAGGCCCTCGAACAGGGCAAAGCTCTCCGACTTGTACTCGTTGAGGGGATCGCGCTGGCCATAGCCCCTGAGGCCGATCACCTCGCGCAGATGCTCCAGATTGACGATGTGCTCGCGCCAGAGATGGTCGAGCGTGTGCAACAGCACCATCTTCTCGATGTAACGCATCGGCTCGGGGCCGATCTCGGCGGCTTTCTTGGCGCAGGCCGCGTCCGCCGTCGCGACGAGGCGCTCGCGGATCTCCTGCTCGGCGATGCCTTCTTCCGCCGCCCACTGCTCGACCGGAACAGCAATGCCGAAAATGCCATCGACCGCTTGCTGCAGCTCTTTTGCCTCCCACTGCTCGGCGTAGGAGTTGGCGGGGATGTGGCGGCCGACCAGATCGTCGATGACCTCGTGGCGCATGGCCGTGATGGTCTCATTCACGTCCTCGTCGCCCATCAGCTCGATGCGCTGCTCGAAGATGACCTTCCGCTGGTCGTTCATCACGTCATCGTACTTCAGCACGTATTTGCGAGCATCGAAGTTGCGGGCTTCGACTTTCTGCTGGGCCCGCTCCAGCGCCTTGTTGATCCATTTGTGCGTGATCGCCTCGTCCTCCTGGAGGCCGAGCGTCTTCAGCACCGAATCCATCCGATCGGAGCCGAAGATCTTCATCAGGTCGTCGTCGAGCGAGAGGAAGAACTTCGAGTGGCCGGGATCGCCCTGGCGCCCCGAGCGGCCGCGCAGCTGGTTGTCGATGCGCCGGCTCTCGTGGCGCTCGGTACCGACCACATAGAGACCGCCGGCGTCGAGTGCGACGCGTTTCTTCTCCGCCACATCCTTGTCGATCCGGCCTTTCTCGGCGGCGATCGCCTTCTCGTCGGGGGCAGTGCCCTTCTCGGTTTGCTCGGCGATCCAGTCGCGCAACCGGAACTCGGCATTGCCGCCGAGCTGGATGTCGGTGCCGCGGCCCGCCATATTGGTCGCGATCGTCACGGCGCCGGGCACGCCCGCCTGTGCGACGATGCGCGCCTCCTGCTCGTGGTAGCGGGCGTTCAGCACCTGGTGGGGGATTGGCGTCGAGATGCCGAGCTCCTTCAGGGCCGCCTTGTCGCTCAGAACCTTCGAGAGCGTCTCCGACTTCTCGATCGAGGTGGTGCCCACGAGCATCGGCTGACCGCGGTCGCAGCAATCCTTGATCAGCGCGACGATCGCCCGGTTCTTCTCCTTGCCCGTGCGATAGACCTCGTCGTCCTCGTCGACGCGCGCCACGTCCACATTGGTCGGCACCTCGATCACGTCGAGGCCGTAGATGTCCATCAGCTCGTTGGCTTCGGTCGAAGCCGTGCCGGTCATGCCGGCGAGCTTCTCGTAGAGGCGGAAGAAGTTCTGGAAGGTGATCGAGGCGAGCGTGCGGTTCTCGGGCTGGATCGCTACGTGCTCCTTGGCTTCGAGGGCCTGGTGCAGGCCGTCCGAGTAGCGCCGGCCCTGCATCATGCGGCCAGTGAACTCGTCGATGATCACGACCTCGTTGCTCTTCACGATATAGTCGCGGTCGCGTTGGAACAGGCTGTGTGCCTTCAGTGCCTGGTTGACGTGATGGACGAGGCGGACGTTCTCCAGCTCGTACAGCGAGACGCCCTTGAGCAGACCCGCATCCTTCATCAGATCTTCCATCGCCACGTTGCCGTCCTCGGTGAGCGAGACTTGGCGCTGCTTCAGGTCGATGTCGTAGAGCGCGGGCTCGAGCTTCAGCACCAGCGCATCGACCACGGAATAGAGCTCGGATTTGTCATCTACGGGACCCGAGATCACGAGCGGTGTGCGCGCCTCGTCGATCAGGATCGAGTCGACCTCGTCGACGATCCCGAAACTGTGGCCGCGCTGCACCATCGATTCGAGCGAATGTTCCATGTTGTCGCGCAGGTAGTCGAAACCGAACTCGTTGTTGGTGCCGTAGGTGACGTCGGCCGCATAGGCGACGCGCCGCTGATCGGGCGTCAGGTCGTGCACGATGCAACCGACGGTGAGCCCCAGGAACTTGTAGATCTGGCCCATCCATTCCGCGTCGCGCCGCGCGAGGTAGTCGTTCACGGTGACGACATGGACGCCCTTGCCGGCCAGCGCGTTCAGATAGACTGGAAGCGTTGCGACCAGCGTCTTGCCTTCGCCGGTCTTCATCTCGGCAATCTTGCCGGCGTGCAACACCATGCCGCCGATCAGCTGCATGTCGAAATGGCGCTGGCCGAGGGTCCGCTTGGCTGCCTCGCGGACGGTCGCGAAGGCGGGCACCAGCAGATCGTCGATGTCGGTCCCCTCCGCGACCTGTTTGCGGAACTCCACGGTGCGTGCTCGCAACGCCTCGTCCGACAGGATCTCGAGCTCTGGCTCGAGCGCATTGATCGGACCGACGACAGGCCGGAAGCGCTTGATCTTGCGGTCGTTGGTCGTGCCGAAGAGCTTGGCTGCAATGGTCGAAAGATTCAGCATCGGCAACGGTCCTCACGGGTTTCTGCCCGCCCAGCCCGACAGGCTTGGAGCGGCAGCAAGCACGGCACCGCGTGGCCCTAGAGCTTCCTAGTGTTCCGACTCATTCATTCGGTACCCCAAATGAATGGCCAGCCCACTAGGCAACTCTTTGTTTGTGTTCCATCTTTCCATTCATTGATCCAGCTTCGCCGGAATCGAATGAATGGGACGGAACACTAGGCGCACCGCAGCAGATCGACGACGGAGTGACGCTGGAAGGTGAACGCGCGTATGCGCTCGGCCCAAGGGCGGCGGCCTCGATCCCGTATTGGCGACAGATAGGAGTGCGATCGTGGCTTGTCAACGAAGCCAGGGTCCGCAAAACCGGTCACGTTAGCGAGATCACAGCCGCAGTATCGCACACCTCTGGCCGGCTGCAACGAATCGGCGAATGCATGTTAGGCTCGTCGAGCTGGGTCCAATGGCTGCAAAGGGAGATCGACATCATGGGAATGGAAGCATTGATCGTGCTGCTCGTGGTCGGAGCGATTGCGGGTTGGCTTGCCGGAATGATCATGAAGGGCGGCGGCATGGGGCTGATCGGCAACATCGTGGTCGGCGTGATCGGCGCCTTTGTCGGCAACTTCGCGCTGAATGCACTCGGAATATCGCTGGGCATCGGCAACCCGATCATTGGCTCGATCGTCGTCTCGCTGATCGGCGCGCTGATCCTGCTGTTCGTGCTCGGACTCGTCCGGCGCTGAGGCGGGAGTAGGCGACGCTCCGGTCCGAGCGTCGACCGGTGGAGCAGCTCGATTGAAACCTGCTGCTCCGCTGGCTTGCCGGGCGTCCGCGATCGTCGCCCGCCTGCGATCTCAAAGGAATTGGCTAGTGGGCTGGCCATTCGTTTGGGGTACCGGATGAATGCGTCGGAACGCTAGCCTTCGCAAGCGAGCGCGTGCGCAATCACCTTACGCATCACCGAAGGCAGCGCCTCGCGATCGAGGTCGCGACGGTTGACCCAGGAGCAGCGGTGCTGGTCGGCCCAGAGCGTGAGCGAAACTCCCTCTGGCACGATCGCCCGATAGACCTGCAACTCCAGGCGAAAATGCGTGAAGGTGTGAATCACGGCACCCGGCACCGCCCACCAGCTCGCCCTCACCGGGGCGGTGCGCAACGCCTCGTCCTCGCCGAGCCAATCCTCGATCCAATCGGTCGAGGGCACCTCCATCATCTGTGCCAGCAGGCCGCTATCGGGGCGCCGGCGCAGCAGCACCAGCCCGTCCTCGGAGAGCGCGAGAAAGGCAATCCCGCGCCGTGTCGGGCGCTCGCCCTTCGGCGACCGATAGGGCAGCTCGCCTGCCAGGCCGCGCTCGTTGGCCCGGCAGACCTCCTTCAGCGGACAGATCATGCAGGACGGCCGCTTGGGCGTGCAGACGGTTGCGCCCAGATCCATCATGGCCTGCGCGAAATCACCCGTGCGGCCCTGGGGCGTCAGTGTCGAAGCCAGCGCCTTCAGCTCGGGCTTGGCTTCGGGCAACGGCGTCTCGACCGCAAACAAGCGGGCGACCACCCGCTCCACATTGCCATCGACGGGTGTCGCGCCCTTGCCGAAGGCGATCGCGGCGATTGCCGCCGCCGTGTAAGGGCCGATCCCTGGCAGCTCCATCAGCTCCGCCTCGGTCTTGGGGAACCGCCCGGAGTGCCGCTCGACGACGACCTTGGCGCAATCGTGCAGATTGCGGGCACGCGAATAGTAGCCGAGGCCCGCCCAGGCGCGCATCACGTCGTCGCGCGCGGCTGCGCCGAGCGATTCGACCGTCGGCCACAATTTCAAGAACGCCTCGTAGTAGGGGATGACAGCCTTCACCGTCGTCTGCTGCAGCATCACTTCAGACAGCCAGACGCGATAGGGATCGGCTTCCACGCCCGGCGCCATCCGCCACGGCAGTTCGCGCCGCGCCCGGTCGTACCAGGAAATCACACAGGGCGCGACCACAGCCGAGGTGATCTCGCGCGAGCGCTTGCGGGAATGCTCGAGCCGCCTCTCCACAGCTTGTGCCTGTTTCATGGATTCTCGTCCCCGAATCGATAGCCGCATGGTAGGGAAACGAGCAGGGTAAAGGAACTAGCTTCGCGGGGAATTGGTGATATGGCCCAGAATGGCGCAGCCCGATCGAAGCCGGCGAGCGTGCGCGTGATCACCGGCGCCAAGGCCGTTGGCCAGTTCGTGCCTGCCCTCACCAAAAAAGCCTTCGAGCGCTACGGCTTTCCCGCCGCCGCGCTCTTGACCGACTGGAAGGCGATCGCTGGCGCCGATCTGGCCGCCTGGACGCGCCCCGAGCGGCTCAAGTGGCCCAAGGGCGGCGATGACGAGGAGGCGGGAGCCGCTCGCGGCGCGACGCTGTTGCTCAGGGTCGACGGCCCGCGCTCGATCGAGGTGCAGATGCGCGGCCGCCAGCTGATCGAGCGGATCAATGCCTATTTCGGCTTTGGCGCAGTCGGCGAGTTGCGGATTATGCAGGCCCCCCTCACCGCCAGGGCCGCGCCGCCGCCCACGCGTACGCCGGTCGATGCGGCACGCACGCCGGTCGATGTGTCGGGTGTCAAGAACGAGGCGTTGCGGGTCGCGCTCGAACGCTTGAGTGAAGGCGTCGCAAAGAGCGGCATCGTTTGACGCCAGCCCGGCTCACCACTCGATCTCCAGCTTGTGCCTTGATTTTTGCGGATTGCCGGCCTTGATGGCGCTGCAACATCATCAAATCCGGCCGAGCGGAGCTCATCCTTGTCCGTGCAGATGCGAACTCGATTGGTTGCGAGCCTGCTGGCGTTCGCGATCCTGGCAACTTGCACCTCGCGAACGCTGGCCTGTGCGCGTGAGGATTTCGGTCGCGTCATCGACGGGGCGGGCGAGGCCATTCGATCGATCAACGCCGAAATGACGCCCAAGCTGGCGGTCCGGCTGTCCCGGCTGAAGGCCAGCCAGGGGCTGGACGACGAGGCCGTGGCTGCACGCGCGAGCGCTGCCATGCAGGATCCGGCGGTGACAGGCGCCGACCGGCAGGTCAGCGAGCTGCTGGGCAGGATCGAGGCGCTCGGCGATATCGATGAAAGCGCGGAGCCCGACTGCAGCCGGCTAGCTGAGCTCCAAGCCAATGTCGTCGAGCTGAGGGCAGCGATACGCACCAAGTGGGCGTCGACCTTTGCCGGCATCGACAAGCTCGATCCGGGCAAGACCGCAGCAGCGCCCAAAGTCGCTGCGGTGGCAAAACCTCCCAAGACGGAGGGTAAGGTTGGCGAGACGCTGCCATGGTCGAGCGAAGCAACACCCGAGCCCGGCTATCAGCCTGGCGCTGGAGCGGTTGTCGCCGCCCTGCCGGCCGATCCGCCCTTCATCATGCTGGAAGAGCTCTCGAGCTATTCGATCGAGGAGATCCAGGGCGCCGGCCGGGGTTTTTTCGGCAACATCTCGGTTGGCCTGGCGGGCGTGATCGGCCACGTATTCGAGCAGGCCGGCAGACCCAACGGCTACATTCTCGGCAAGGAAGGCGGCGGGGCGATCGTGGCGGGCTTGCGCTATGGCGAGGGCCGGCTTCATACGAAGCTCGGAGGCAGCCAGCGCATTTTCTGGCAGGGCCCCTCGATTGGCTACGACCTGGGGGTCGATGGCACGCGCACGCTGATCCTCGTCTACAATCTGAAGCAGCCGGCCTCGATCTTCGCGCGGTTCGGCGGGGTCGACGGCTCGGCTTTCGTCGTGGGCGGCGTCGGCGCGACCTTCGTGACCGATGGCGACGTCATACTGGCGCCGATCCGCTCTGGGCTCGGGCTGCGCCTGGGCGCCAACATCGGCTATCTGAAGTTCACGCCCGAGCGGACGTGGAATCCGTTCTGAAGGCGTTGTCGTTCACCTGGTGCAACCGGCTCCATGACCCGATTCTCGCTCCTGCTCGGCGGCGATGTCGTTCTGACCGACCGCCTGCTGCGCCAGACCGCCGGCACGCGCTCGATCGCGGCGGATGGCGGGATGCGGCATGCGCGTGCTCTCGGGCTCGAGCCCGAGCTGTGGGTCGGCGATTTCGATTCGACGCCTGCCGACCTCGCAGCGCGCCATGCCGGGGTGCCCCGGCTGACCCATCCGGCCGACAAGGACAAGACCGATGGCGAGCTCGCGGTCGAGGCGGCGCTCGCACGCGGCGCGACCGAGCTGATCCTCGTCGGCGCGCTCGGCGGGCAGTTCGACCATGCGCTCGGCCACGCGGTGCTGGCGATCCGGCTCGCCCGCCAGGGCTTGCGGGTCGTGCTGTCGAGCGGCTCGGAGGAGGCCCATCCGTTGATCGCGGGCGAGCACCGGCTCGAGCTGCCGCCCGGCAGCCGGCTCAGCATCGTGGGTCTGGCCGAGATGACCGGCCTGACGCTCGAAGGGACGCGCTGGCCGCTCACCGATGCGCATGTGGATCTCGGCAGCACGCTCACGCTCTCGAATGTGGCGGAGGGCCATGTGCGGGCGCGCCTCGCGAGCGGCTATGGCCTTGCGATCGCCTATCCGGAGCATGGCGTATGACCCCCCCGATCGGCTTCTACTTCGACTTCCTGTCGCCCTACGCCTATCTCGGCTCGATCGAGGTGGAGAAGCTCGCCGCAAGTCGTGGCCGGACGGTCGAATGGCGGCCGATCCTGCTCGGCATCAGCGTGCTCAAGGTGATGGGCCTGAAGGCCGTGCCCGATACGCCGCTGAAGGGCGACTATGCCGCCCACGACTGGCCGCGTTGCGCCCGCCTGCTCGGCATCGCGCACCGGCCGGACGCGAAAGTCCAGTTTGCCTCGCTGGCAGCGATGCGCGCCTTCGCCTGGCTGAACGACCGCGACGCCGAGCTGGCGCGTGCTTTCGGCCGGGCGATCTTCCGGGCCCATTGGGCCGAAGGGCGAGACATGTCGGCGCCGGAAGCGGTCGCCGCCGAAGCCGAGCCGCTCGGCATTCTCCCCGCGAGTCTGCTCGCGGCAATCGCGAGCCAAGCCGTGAAGGCGCGACTGCGCAGCCATGTGGACGCCGCGCTCGCCGCCGGCGTGTTCGGCGCCCCCACCTTCGCCGTCGACGGCGAGCTGTTCTGGGGCGCCGACCGGATCGGCCAGGTCGAGCGCTGGATCGAGACCGGTGGGTGGTAGGGCAGGCGAGCGAATTCGCGACCCTCGCCAGGAGATCGAAAGGCTCATCGCGCAAACACCCTTGTTCCGGCCCGCCGTCGGGCGGCCGGTTCGATGACTGAAGCAGGACACGGGCGCCGGAGCGCTGCGTGTGTATGTTTGTAGGCAGCCCTTCGGCGCCGTCCATGCGAACCATGGCTCCGCCATGATGTCGTGACGTTTTGAAGGAACCGGGCCTGCTTCTTCCGGACCCGCTCCTTTTCAAGAGCGGATCGCCTAGCCGTCTACGGCACCCGGACCGCGACGCGGTCATGGTGGAGCCATGCTCCGCATGGCCCGCGCCCGTCCCAGAGGGCAAACCACCGGAACCCATCGGGCACCGAGGTCCGTCCGCGAGCGTTTCCGCCCACGACCCCGGCAACTCCCGACCGTCACCGTCGCCGGCCCGACCCGTTCGACGGTCGACGCGTCCCGCTTCCGGGCTGGCGATGGGGGAAGTATAAGGGAGGTTTGGCGGGCGGGGACAAGTTTCGATCGGGGCCGGAGGAGGGCGCGGGCCGAGGATACGGATCGAGCGGTGGCCGCGGGGCGAGCTCGATGTCGGCTGCGGAGATGGCAGTGCGGGAGGTGGGAGCGGGGAGCGCGAATGTGTGAATGTAACCCGAACGTGAAGCCTGCCATGCGGTGTCCATCCACGCATCGAGCATCCCCTCGGAGACAGCCAGAACCTCAGCTGCGACGGCCATCGGCTTTTCGCTCGATGAAAGCGCTTCCGATAGGACTCATGGAATTTGCATGCTATAGTACAACGTGCTATAGCGTCAGCACAGGGCGGGGGATGCCAGGTGCCGGTCTATGCCATCAAGACCTTCCGGCGCTTTCAGCGCAAGCAGCGCATCAGCGAAGTGGCGCTGATGGAGGCGATCGAGCGGGCCGAAGCCGGC
>JANPDA010000174.1:0-6150 GCA_031431235.1 Hyphomicrobiaceae bacterium | reverse complement strand
CAGCAACGACCGCGCCCAGCTCGCGGCCACCGACGCCAACTTCCAGGCCACCCAGCGCGCTACCGTGATGGCGGGCGGCGCAACGCTGGTAGCGCCCGAGACGGTCACTTTCAGCCACGACACCGTCGTTGGCGAGGACGTCCTGATCGAGCCCTATGTGGTGATCGGCCCCGGCGTCACGATCGAGAGCAACGTCACGATCCGCGCCTTCACCCATGTGGTCGGCACCGACCGGAAGTCCCAATCGGGCGCGCGCATCTCGTCGGGATCCGAGGTCGGCCCCTTCGCGCGGCTGCGGCCAGGCACCAACCTCGGAGCCAACGTCCACATCGGCAACTTCGTCGAGGTGAAGAACGCCGTCCTCGAGGACGGCGCCAAGGCTAACCACCTGAGCTATTTGGGCGACGCGCATATCGGGAAGGGTGCTAACATCGGCGCCGGCACCATCACCTGCAATTACGATGGCTTCAACAAGCACCGCACCGAGATCGGGGCGGACGCCTTCATCGGCTCCAACACGGCCCTGGTTGCACCGGTCTCGATCGGCGAGGGCGCGATCGTGGGCGCGGGCAGCGTCATCACCAAGGACGTCGCGAGCGGGGCGCTCGCCATGACGCGCGCCGATCAGAAGGAATGGACAGGCTGGGCCGCGCGCTTCAAGCGCATGATGCAGCGGCCGAAAACGAAAACCGCCTGACGTCCCGCCAGGGCAGCAGCAGTCGGCAAACGAGAAAGAGGTTACTCCATGTGCGGCATCGTCGGAATTCTCGGCAAGGACATGGTGGCGCCCAGTCTGGTCGATGCGCTGAAGCGCCTCGAATACCGCGGCTATGATTCGGCCGGCGTCGCGACCGTCCTGAACGGCCACCTCGATCGCCGCCGGTCCGAGGGCAAGTTGAAAAACCTCGAGAACCGGCTCGCCGGGTCGCCGCTCCCCGGTCGCACCGGCATCGGCCACACCCGCTGGGCGACCCATGGCGCGCCGACCGAGAGGAACGCGCACCCGCACATGTCCGCCAAGGTCTCGGTCGTCCACAATGGGATCATCGAGAACTTCCGCGATTTGCGCGAGGAGCTCGGCCGCGACGGCTACAAGTTCGCCTCCGACACCGATACCGAGACGATCGTCCACCACATCACCCGCAATCTCGACCGCGGCCTCACGCCCAAGGAGGCTGTGCGCGACACGCTCGGCCATCTGCAGGGCGCGTTCGCACTCGCCATCATCTTTGCCGGTCACGACGATCTGATGATCGGCGCGCGTCAGGGGAGCCCGCTCGCCGTCGGCCATGGCGAGGGCGAGATGTACCTGGGCTCGGACGCGATCGCGCTTGCCCCATTCACCGATGCGATCACCTATCTCGATGACGGCGACTGGACCGTGCTGCACCGCGACCGGCTGGAGATCTTCGACAGGACGGGTGCCGCCGTCGAGCGGCCGATGATCCGCTCGGTTGCGAGCGCACTCCTGGTCGACAAGGGCAATCATCGCCATTTCATGCTGAAGGAGATCCACGAGCAGCCCGAGGTGATCGCCCACACCCTCGCCAACTATCTCGACCTGTCCGCCGGCCACGCCCGCTTCCCCGATCTCGGCGTCGATCTCGCCAAGGTCCGCCGCGTCACCATCTCGGCGTGCGGGACCGCCTATTACGCGGGGCTCGTGGGCAAGTACTGGCTCGAGCGCGTCGCGCGTCTGCCGGTCGAGATCGACGTCGCTTCCGAGTTTCGCTATCGCGAGGTGCCACTCGAGCCTGAAGGCCTCGCCGTATTCGTCTCGCAGTCGGGCGAGACCGCCGACACGCTGGCAACGCTGCGCTATTGCAAGGCAGCGGGGCAGAAGATCGCCTCGATCTGCAACGTGCGCACCTCGACCATCGCGCGCGAGTCGGACGCGCTGCTTTCGACGCTGGCCGGCCCCGAGATCGGCGTCGCCTCGACCAAAGCTTTCACCTGCCAGCTGGCGGTTCTGGCATGCCTCGCGCTGGCTGCAGGCCGGGCGCGTGGTGTGCTCGATGCCAAGACCGAGCTCGAGATCGTCGATGCACTGATGGAGGTGCCGCGCCACATCTCGACCATCCTGCGCGACGAGGATCATTTCATCGAGCTCGCCCACCGGCTCTCCAAGGCCCGCGACGTGCTCTACCTGGGCCGCGGCATCAGCTATCCGATCGCGCTCGAAGGCGCCTTGAAGCTGAAGGAGATCTCCTACATCCACGCGGAAGGCTATGCGGCGGGCGAGTTGAAGCACGGGCCGATCGCGCTCATCGACGAGAATGTGCCGGTGATCGTGGTTGCGCCACAGGACGACCTGTTCGAGAAGACCGTGTCCAACATGCAGGAGGTGGCGGCACGCGGCGGCCAGATCATCCTGATCACGGACGCGGATCCAGGTCGCGTCGGCTGTGACGTGGCGGCGACGGTACGGCTGCCCAAGGCCCATCCGTTCGTGAGCCCACTGCTGACCGCCATTCCGGTGCAGCTGCTCGCCTACCACACGGCCGTGCTGATGGGCACCGACGTCGACCAGCCGCGCAACCTCGCGAAGTCGGTGACAGTCGAGTAGGCCAATCGGGGCGCTCCCAACCGTGCCAACACCCGGCATCCCGGATCGGCCGATCCGGGATGCCGGGTGCTTGTGGCAACCGATGGAGCCTGCCGCTACTCGCCGAGCAGCCGGGCGGCACCGGCCTCGAGGCGGCGCACCAGCTCGGCGATCACAACTACATAGCTCGCGGCGACAAAGCCCGTGAACACGTTGGTCGAGAGCACCGCGCCGACGATGCGGGCGCCATTCACGTTCATCACCTGCGACAGCAGCGAGACGATCATTTGATCGAAGCTGCTCTTCAGCAGATAGAGGAACTCGCTCGCTTGCGCGATGCTGGGCCGCGATGGCAATTGGAACGTCGCGTAGCTACCGACCTCCCCTAGCGAGACCGGCGGCAGCAGAATCGAGAGTGCGAGCGAAAACAGCAGGCCGAGCGGAGCCGCCAATCGGAAATAACCCCAGCGGGTCGGCGCCGCGCCAAGGCTGAGCACCAGCCGCCGCAAGATGCTGGTGCCGGCAAACATCGTCGCACCAAACAGGATCGCGATCCAGACGAGCCGCACCTGATCGGTGCCGCTGAAGGTCAAGAGGGCGACCAGCCCTGCAAGTATTGCCTTCACGCTGGCTTCGGCGATGGCAACGGCCCAGGTGCCCAGCGACAGACCGGGCAGCTTGCGATCGAAATAGAAGGGCAGCTCGTGACGCAGCCGCTGATGCTCGAGCACCAGACCAAGCAGCAACGCGAGGCCGGCCGAAGTGGCGGCGAAGGCGAGCGGATGATGGAAGGCAAACACTGCCACGGCAACGATGCCCGCCACCTCGAGCGCGAAGATGAGAATATTCGCAAGGATGCGCATGGTCCCTCCGCGGGCGCCCGGGGCCGCCGCTCCGTTCAGGACTGTTTGCGGCGGGCTTGCGACGTGGTCAAGGCATTGCCCGCCGTCTGGTTGTATACGAGGACGTTCACCGATCGAGGACCCCATGCGCAAAGACCGCAAGACCCTCCGCGACCTGCTCGACGTCATGGCGGCGTTGCGGACGCCCGGCAGCGGCTGCCCCTGGGACCTCGAGCAGGATTTCCGCTCGATCGCCCCCTACACGATCGAGGAGGCCTATGAAGTCGCCGACGCCATCGAGCACGGCACCCGGGGCGATCTGAAGGAGGAGTTGGGCGACCTGCTGCTGCAGGTCGTCTATCACGCCCAGATGGCGAAAGAGGAAGGCGCTTTTTCGTTCGACGACGTGGCCCACGCCATCACGACGAAGATGATCCGCCGCCACCCGCATGTTTTCGGCGATGAGGCCACGCGCTCTGCCGGCGTCGCCGCTGGGTTCTGGGAGAAAATCAAGGCGGAGGAGAAGGCGGGCAAGGGTGAGCCAGTCTCGCTGCTCGCTGACGTACCTCTCGCCATGCCCGCGCTCACGCGTGCCGTGAAGCTGCAGGGGAAGGCCGCGCAGGTCGGCTTCGACTGGCCCTCGCTCGCGCCAGTCCTCGCCAAGATGCGCGAGGAATTGGCCGAGCTCGCCGAGATGCTCGAGGCTGGCGAGCAGGACGGTATCGAGGCCGAGCTCGGTGACCTCCTGTTCGTGATGGCCAACGTGGCGCGTCACCTGTTGCTCGATCCCGAGGCAGCACTGCGGCGCACCAACGAGAAATTCACCCGCCGCTTCCAACGCATCGAGCAGAAGCTCGCCGAGCGCGGCAAGACGCCTGCCCAGAGCGACCTCGCCGAGATGGACCGGCTGTGGGACGAAGCCAAGGCGGAGGAGAAGCCGCTCGCCAATTCGTAAAATCGCGAAGTCGCCAAATCAGCCATCACGATTTGGCGACTTGGCGATCCCACGAGATCACCCCCGCCCGGCCGGGCCCGGATCGATGCCGCGCTCGCGCAGCTTCTTTCGCAGCGTGTTGCGGTTCAACCCGAGCAATTCGGCCGCCTTCAACTGGTTGCCGCGGGTGGCGGCGAGCGCGGCCACGAGCAATGGCGGCTCGATCTCGGCGAGCATGCGGTCGTAGAGCCCGGGCGGGGGCAGCGCACCAGCAAAGCCCGCGAAATAGGCGGCGAGGTGGGCTTCGACCGCTTCCCCGAGTCCCCGCGGCTGGCTGACCGGCACGCCAACCGGCTCGGCAGTGGCGTCGATCTCGGCCTCGACCAGGTCGGCGGTGATCGTCTCCTGGGCGTGCAGCGCCGCGAGGCGGCGCATCAGGTTCTCCAGCTCGCGAACATTGCCGGGAAACGGATGCCGCTTCAGCCGATCGAGCGCGGCGCCGTCGATCGTATGGTCGGCAAGGCCTGCACGGGCCGCCTCCTTCAAGAAATGGCGGGCGAGATCGGGAATGTCCTCGAAGCGCTCGCGCAAGGGAGGCAGCCGCAGCGGCACCACGTTCAGCCGGTAGTAGAGATCCTCCCGGAACAGCCCCTCGCCGATCAGCACCTTCAGGTTGCGATGGGTCGCGGCGATGATGCGCACGTCGGTTCGGATCATGGCGCGCCCCCCGACCATGGTAAACTCGCCCTGCTGCAGCACCCGCAGCAGCCGGGTCTGGGCCTCCATCGGCATGTCGCCGATCTCATCGAGGAAGAGGGATCCGCCCGAGGCCTGCTCGAAGCGGCCGGGGCTGCGGGATTGCGCGCCGGTGAAGGCGCCTTTCTCGTGGCCGAACAGCTCGGATTCGATCAGGTCGCGCGGGATCGCCGCCATGTTGACGGCAACGAAAGGCGCCGATTTCCGCCGCGAGTAGTCGTGGAGCGCGCGTGCGACCAGCTCCTTGCCGGTCCCGGATTCGCCCGTGATCATGACCGTCAGATCGGTCTGAGTGAGGCGCGCGATCACCCGGTAGATCTCCTGCATCGCTGGCGAGCGGCCAATCAGTGGGAGGCGCTCCTCGGCCTCGGACGCCGCCGGGGCGACTTTTCGCGCCTGCGTCGGCTCGGCCAAGGCACGCTCGATCACCGCCAGCAGCACCTTCAGATCGAAGGGCTTGGCGAGGTAGTCGAATGCTCCCCGCTCGGCCGCCGTGATTGCCGTCAGCACAGTGCTTTGCGCGCTCATGACGATGATCGGCAGGTCGGGGCGCAGGCGCTTGATGCGCGGAATGAGGTCGAAGGCATTCTCGTCGGGCATCACCACATCGGTGACGACGAGGTCGCCCTCGCCCTGCTGCACCCAGCGCCAGAGCGTCGCCGCATTGCTGGCGACACGCGGGATGTAGCCGGCGCGCGCGAGCGCCTGATTGAGCACGATGCGAATGGCGGCGTCGTCGTCGGCAACTAGAATGTGGCGTGGCCTCATGCATCCGGCTCCTTCATGACCGGCAAGGCGAGGCGGAAACGCGTGCGCCCGCCCTGCTGCACCAGATCGACGAACCCACCATGCTCCTCGGCGATCTTGGCGACGAGCGCGAGGCCGAGGCCGGTGCCGCCTGGCTTGGAGGTGACGAAAGCCTCGAACAGGTGCGCCCGCAGCGGCTCGGGTACGCCTGGTCCATTGTCCTCGATGGTGACGAGGAGCGGCACCCCGAGCCGGCCGCCGCCGGCCTGACCTGCGAGCCTCAAGCCAGGCCGGAATGCCGTTCGCAGTGCAACGACCCCGTCGCG
>JANPDA010000173.1:0-4358 GCA_031431235.1 Hyphomicrobiaceae bacterium | reverse complement strand
GTTGAGACGCGCGCGTAGCCGATTTGCATATGTCTAGAATCCCGTGAAGGACGAGAGCGTTTCTAGAATACCATATCTTGGACAGAAAAAACCCAGCAAATGCGTGGGTGGGGATAGCCGGAAAGCGCTGTCTAACAAATGGTCGTATTTTAGACGGAGCCGGTGGAGGATTGGCTTGGCCATCGACGGGACATGCAACTCAGGTGGCCCCTGGTGACACGAATGTTGGGTTTAGGCCTGGAAGGCTACCGCAAGGCCGGCTTCGCCGTCTGAGCGCGGGTCAAGTCTTTGGCCCCTTCTCTCGCCAAGCACATCGACGATCGCGCCGATGTGGCGTCCGCCATGGCCCGCGGCGATGGCGCGATCTAGGATAACGCCAACGAAATCTGGCACCTCGGCCGCGATCCCTGCGTCAGCGGCCTCACGCTGGATCAGCCACCGAGCGCGGCGTTACACATGTGGGGTTTACACGTAGTCCCGGACGGCGCATCATGTCGGATGAGCCGCATGAGTATTGGGAGGCAGCCATGAAGTCACCATCATCTCTGATTGCGTTCTCCTTTGCGATACTCGCTGCTGTCGTCTCACTGCCGGTGCCCGCCGCAACCTGTCCGCCGGGTTCCCGGTTCTCCGTCAAGCCCAACGGCACCAATCCGATCTGCGTCGTCATTGGGCAGGGCCTGAAGATCCGCGCACGCTGCTTCGAGATGACGTGGGCGGGTTGCCCGTTGGGAGGCGTGCGCAAGAAATCCAACCAGGCTCCTGGCCGCGTCTACTGCTGCCCGGCCTGAACCGCAGCGCGGTCCCCGCGTGCGTCGAGGCGACCCCACTGGCGTTTCGACGATGTCGCAATGGAGAGGACAGTCGTCCATCGTGTGATCCCCTAAAGGTAGGGGCTAGACGGAACGTCCGGTATGGCCCCTATCGCCACCGTGATAGCGGACCTGGACTTTTCGTCGGTCAGGGCCAAAAGCGTTCAGAGCCGCCTCAAGTCCTGGATGCAGCCCTTCAGGGGCGTTGCGACGAAGTCCCTGCAAAACTACCTCGGATGGCACCGGCTGATCGACCGCGGCGACCGCCCACTTGCGCCCGCAGCCTGCCTCGCCGCCGCCGTCAACTGATCAGGACCACAACAGGATTTGCTGACAGAGCCAAACGAAAAGCCGAGGGGCGCAGGAAGCCCGGAACGAAAGCCCCTCCCTCGCCCGATCCCGACCCGAAAGCGCAGAAGAACTTCACCGATCCCGAGAACCGCATCATGAAGACCAAGGCGCCAACGGGCAGGCCGCGGTCGATGGAGCAGCTCAGATCATCGTGGCGCAGGACGTGACGCAGAGCGCCTCCGACCACGGCCAGCTGGTGGCGATGACGTCACAAGCCGCTATCGCCACGATAAAGTGGACGGGCTCCTAGGCCGACATCGCTCGCACCTACAACGTCAGCTTCGCCCATCTCGCGGCTCAAGCCATGAGGGACAGCATGCAGCTGACCGGATCGATCCTGACCGCAACATGGCCCGCTTCTACACGATGAGCGTGCAGCCGAGCCTCTTCGGAGAATGGTCTCTGTTCCGGGAATGGGTCGATCGGCTCTGCCGGTCGCCTCGTCTCGGGCCGCTTCGCCTCCGAGCACGAGGCCGCTTCTTGACGGACGCGAGCACGGCGCCGAGCCCAAATGCACCGGGCGACGCAGCCATGTCAGCGCAGCCCATCAAAGGGCGTGGTCACAGCATCATCAATGAGCGTGATCGTGCTTAGGGGCTCGGCCCCCGAACATCCGGTGATGCTGCAGTCGCCGTGCTCCAACGCGACCGGCGTTCAGCTCGCATTCCCGCTCAATAGTTGCACTTACATTTGAGCTCCAAGGTGCTTCTCGATAGCGACGACGCGGTGGGAGATCCGATCCGGCTTGTCAGAACCGCTGGATCGGCGCAGATTATCGATACCTAATCGCTATCTGGCGGATGTCGGCTCATGGCGTACCAAGGGGTTGGTGATGCGTAATGCGATGGTGGTGCTTCTGGCACTCGGTCTCTTGTCGCTCGTGGGTGGCGCGAACGCTTGGATCGGAACCCGTGGACCTTCGGCGTCCATAGCCTCCGGCAGCGACCTCGTCGTCGAGGCCAAGGTCAAGTGCGGGATCGACGAGAACGGCAATTTCCGCTGCAGGAACGTCAAGAAGCACAAGGACGACAATCAGGACAGCAAGAACTCCAAGACGCGCAAATGTCCCGACGGCTACCGTGTGCTGAAAAAGAAGAACAAGTATGGGGCCTATTGCGAGATCATCCCGGTAGAGACCAAGCCCAAGCAGCCGGAGCCCGATCTGGGCGCCTGCATGGAGATCGTGGTGAGCGCGAACCAAGGCGGTGGCATGGGCTGCGCCAGCGGCGATCCGATCTGCGGTCCGGTCAACAACGGAAAGAAGACCTGCTGCTGCCCGAAGAGCTAGTGCACTGACTCATTCAGAAAGTGCCGCTTGCCGAGGATGGCATGGGCAGATTTGGTCCAGCGGCATGGCGCTTGCGACGCAACAGAGAGTCGCATGCGCATGCCAATTGGTGAATCCTCTGAATGCATCGGTGCACTAGCTGTGGCAGCTTGCACTCATCCGGCCGCGCTCACGATAACTGCAACAAACGGCTGGATAGATCTGTCCACCAAACGAAGTAAGAGTTTCTGCGACGCAGAGCCGCCGTAGAAACTCTTACTTCGTTTGTGATACGGAAGTGCACGGTGGCGTGAACTCGCGTCGCTCGTTGGCTATCGACACGCTGCCATTCTCGGCCGTACGGTTCAGCGCCCGGCAGCGTCTGGAGGGTACCATGCTGTCACTGCTGTTCTCGCTGAAGGGTCGAATATCGCGCAGCCGCTTTTGGCTGGGCCTTCTCATAGTGATCATTGTCGGCATCGCGGCCGGCCTCTTGCTGCAGTTCTCGGCCTTCAACCGCAATCCATTGGATCCGGCGGCCGCTCCTCTGGAGGGGCCGGCCCGCCAGATTTACGCGCTCCTCCCATTGCTGTTCGTCTACCCGAACTTCGCCGTCATCGTGAAGCGCTTCCACGACCGCGGCAAAAGCGGGCAGTGGGCGTTGCCGTTTCTGGTACTCGACCTGCTCATCATCGGCGCGGATCTTGTGGGCATCTTCGCGACCGACCGTTCTACGCCAGCGCGAGCGCTCATGCTCGCGAGCATCATGCTCGCCCTCATCTGGCTGGTGGTCGAGCTCGGCGTGCTGAAAGGCACGGCGGGTGCCAATCGGTTCGGGACTGATCCCTTGGCACCGACCAACGCGACGCCGTGATTCAGGGCTCACGATACGAAAGTGCGCATCCTGCGCGGTAAGCCGCGCGGATTCCGCCAAACCAGGATGGGCTCCGAGTAGCAAGCGAGCAGGATTACTAGGTAGGGGTCTGAGTAGCAGCGGAACAGAAAACCTACACAAGCCCGTTCTCATGCCTCGTCAATCCCGGCGGTCTGCGGGTCGCGCAACGGTCTGAGCTCGCCTCGCGCGATCGTATCCGGCAGCGTGAAGGCATAGCGGCCAAGCATGTTGATGTGCTTCAAGCCCAGAGGCGACAATCGGGCGACATCCTCTGGCCGGACCTCGCAGCCCTCGGCACGGATCTGGCTCAGCGCCGCATCCATGTAGATCGTGTTCCAGAGCACGACGAGATTGACGACAAGGCCGAGTGCGCCGAGCTGGTCCTCCTGACCTTCGCGGTAACGCTGGCGCAGTTCTCCGCGCCGACCGTGGAAGATCACGCGGGCGAGTTGGTGACGTCCCTCGCCGCGGTTGAGCTGCACCAGGATGCGTCGGCGGTAGCTCTCGTCGTCAATAAAGCGCAGCAAATAGAGCGTCTTGACCAAGCGGCCGAGTTCCTGGAGCGCGCGTGCAAGCCGCGTCGGGCGGTCGTTCGTCTGGAGCGTGCGGGTGAGACCGGCGGCGCGCACCACGCCGAGCTTCAGCGAGCCGGCGAGACGCAGCAGGTCGTCCCAGTGCTCAGTGATCAACCGCAAGTTGATCTTGTTGGACGCGAGCTCGTCGAGCAAGCCGTAATCCGCCTTCGCATCGACGCGCCAGAACCGCGCGCCGCCAACGTCGGCAATGCGAGGGCTGAACTGATAGCCGAGGAGATGGAACACCCCGAAGATCGTGTCGGTATAACCGGCCGTATCCGTCATGATCTCGGTGGGCCGAAGCTCGGTCTCCTGCTCGAGGACCACCGCGAGCAGATTGAGGCTGTCACGCAGCGTGCCGGGCACGGTGACGGCGTTGAGCCCGGTGTATTGGTCGGAGGCGAGATTGTACCAGGTGACGCCGCGCTCGCGCCCGAAGTAGCGCGGGTTCGGGCCCG
>JANPDA010000172.1:0-18293 GCA_031431235.1 Hyphomicrobiaceae bacterium | reverse complement strand
CCGCGGGATCGAACTGGGCGTCCAGGTAGCCGCCGATCGTCTTGATGCCGCGCAGCAGCGTCGGCTCCGTCGTCACGTCGGCGACGTCGCGGCCATTGAGGATGACCGACCGGCCGTCGCGCAGGCTCTCCACATAGTCCGCGCTGTTGCGCAGGCACGGCTCGCCGTGGGTGCGCGTGATCGACCGGCTGACGATGTAGTCGGTTGGGATCTCGGCTTTCGTGGCAGCACGCGTCGCCATGGCTTTCTCCCTCGTCGATCTGGTCGCGCTGTTGTCTCACGCGCTGCTTTCATAGTGAAACACTATCTCGCTATGATCGGGATCGGATTTTCCAATGGACGTGAGTTGCGAAAGCTGCGCTATTTCGTGGCCGCCGCCGACCCGGCAACGTGACCAATGCCGCGATCGCGCTCGACGTTTCGCAACCCTCGGTCGCAGGCGATGCTCCTGGGCGCCGGCAGGCCGCCGCCTCAGAGCCCTGCGAGGTGCGCCCCGCAACGTGTCGGGTCCTTGGCGGCGGCGAGGCTCTCGGCCAGACCCCAGGCGGCGCGGGGAAAGGCGCGATAGAAGGCGGGATCACGAGCGAACAGGAAGCTGTCGAGCGTTTCGGTGAGGCCCTCGCGAAAGCAGGCATAGGCATACCAGCTGCCGAGAGCGAGCAGGCGCCCGGGCGTCGCAACCTTGGCAGGCAGCATCGGCTCGGCGCGCGGATCGATCAGGCGGCGCAGCGCAAAGCCGCCCGACCCGTCATCGACCAGTATCGTCCGGTCGGCGATGGCAGCGATCCGCTCCATATCGGTGCGGTCGAACACGACGCCGGCCCGGTAGGCGGCCTTGGCGAGCTCGATCGAGACCGAGGCCTTCCAGAAATTCTCGCCCGTGCCCGTGAGCTTGCCCGGCTGAGGCCAGTAGGGCCAGGAATAGGTGCCGTTGCCGTGCTGGGTCAGTGCCGATTTGTAGGTCGTCGCGATTGCGCGGGCCTTGTGGGCGTACTCGGCCTTGCCGGTCAGCTCGGCGAGGCCGAACAGCTGGGCGGCGAGCAACCCCATGCGGTTGAGCGGCTCGACCTTGCCATGATGCTCGCCCGGCTCGGCAATCAGATAATAGCCGTTCCCGCCGTCCTCGCGGTAAAGCCGGTCGAGGCCGGCGATGCCGCGCTCGATGGTGTCGAGGATCATGGGTTGGCGGCCGCCGATGATCGCCTCGAGGGCGGGGTCCGTGCGGGCTGCCAGCAGCAGCTCGACCATCGGCGCGACGATGAGGCCCGCGACTGTCACCTCTCGATAGCGGATCCCCGTGTCGGTCTCGATCGTGTACCAGCCGAAGCCGTCGATCGCGGCGTGGCGCTCGGCCTGCGACCGATAGAGCTCGATGCCGTCGAGGACACGCTCGATCAGCTTGGCGTCGCCGGTCACGCGATGCATGGCGATTGCCCCGCGCGCCCAATAGGACCAGTACCAGCCCGATGCACGGCCGAAGCGGTGGCCTTCGGTTGCCTCCTCGATATCGGCGGTGTCGAGCCGCTCGAGCGCGCGCAACAGGTGCTTCGACAGCGAGCGTTCCAACTCGTCTGCCGCGGGCCTCGAGCTGGCCACATGGGCGGGGTGCGCCGAGATTGCAGCGCCCGCGACCGTGAGTGCGGCAAACGATCCTGCCGAGTGCAGCAGGGCACCGGCACCACAGATAGAGGCAGCAACGGCTGCTACGAGCACGATCCGCACGGGCCAAACACTCCCAACTCGAACGCAACGGCGCAACAGCGCTCGTCGAGCGTGTGCTACGCCTACTCCTCGAACCCGGCGACAGCGGGTCGAAGTCATGGCGCTGGCTAGGCGGGGGATGTGGATGCAACCGTGCGGTGGCCAGCGGCGTCAGCCTAGCTGGCAAGCATTGGCAAATGGTTTCCGACCGGCGCGGCTAGGCTGCCTCGGCTGCCGACGCGGCGAGCCGGGTGACCAAGCGGGCCGATTTCGGATTGGGAAGCGACGCGACCCGCTCGAGCGCCTCGCTCCGATCGGCATTGGCTTCGACGGTGGCTGCGATTTCGGCGACGCGCATGCCCCCGACCGATCGGCCGAGCTTGGCCCTGAGTGATCGATAGGCGGGCTTGGCGGTCTTGGGGTGGGGCGGTGGCGCCACATGGCGGGGAGCGAGCCGTCGGCCGAGGAAGCCGACGAGCGCTTCGAGCTGCTCGGCTTCGGCGTGGAAGGTCGAGCCCGTGCGTGCGGAGCCTACCCTGGCGAGGCCTGCGGCCATCAACCGATCGAGATGGCGGCGTGCCGAGCGAGGCGACAGGCCGGTACGCTGCACCACCTGCTCGAGACCTACGCCCGCGCGCCCGGCTCCCGCCAGCAACGCCAACACCTTGAGGCGCCGCTCATTGCCGAGCACGGAAAGATACGCCGCGGCATGCCACGCATACATCACGCACCCCGCTGACCACGCTTTACAGTTTGGAGCACTTCGAGCACATAGTGCACCAGCCGGTGTCGATTGCCAAGGCGGTGTCCGCATTCAGGGTGTACGCGACATTCATGCGCCCTGCCGTCGCGGAACAAATATCGAGCGGCTGGGCTCAGACCTGTTGACGAGGGTGCGTGGCGCGTATATGAGAGGCTGACTTTGCGGCAGGCGGTAGGCCCTTGTCGACTTATTGCGCACGTGCGCGACCTGAGGCCTAAACGCTGCTGTCCATTACCTGAGGACAGATAGGACGCAAGATCTTTTGCCTTTCGGGGCAGACGATCCTCTGTTTTGACGCCGGACACCGGTATTGGGGTTCCGGCACGACGTTTTGCGTCGTGCTGAAGCTCGATCGGGGTCCGGCAAGAACCGTAGGTGCTTGGCTGATGCCGACGATACAACAGTTGATCCGGAAGCCGCGGCAGCCGTTGCCGATCCGCAACAAGGTGCCGGCGATGGAAAGCTGCCCGCAGAAACGGGGAGTTTGCACACGCGTCTATACGACGACGCCGAAGAAACCGAACTCGGCGTTGCGCAAGGTCGCCAAGGTGCGGCTCACCAACGGTCACGAGGTGGTGAGCTACATCCCGGGCGAGGGCCACAACCTGCAGGAGCACTCGGTGGTGCTGATCCGTGGCGGCCGCGTCAAGGATCTTCCAGGTGTTCGCTACCACATCATCCGCGGCGTGCTCGACACGCAAGGTGTCGTCAAGCGCCGCCAGCGCCGTTCGAAGTACGGCGCCAAGCGACCGAAGTAACCTGAGCGGAACGACGGGCATTCCCGACGAGCAAAGCGCCACCGGGGACGCCAGTTGCAAGACGAGAGCTAGAGACGAAAGTCAAGGACGATAACCGATGTCCCGCCGCCACAGCGCTGAGAAGCGTGAGATCAATCCGGATCCCAAATTCACCGACCTGATCGTGTCGAAGTTCATGAACTCGATCATGACCGAAGGCAAGAAGTCGGTCGCGGAGCGCATCGTCTATGGCGCGTTCGACTCGATGGAGGCCAAGGCCAAGCGCAGCCCGGTCGAGCTTTTCCACGAGGCGCTGCGCAACGTCAGCCCCACGATCGAGGTGCGCTCGCGGCGCGTTGGCGGCGCAACCTATCAGGTGCCCGTCGAGGTTCGTCCGGAGCGGCGCCAGGCGCTCGCCATCCGCTGGATCATCACGGCCGCCCGTGGCCGCAACGAGAATACCATGGTCGACCGGCTCTCCGCGGAGCTGCTCGATGCCGCCAACAACCGCGGCACAGCGGTGAAGAAGCGGGAGGACACCCACCGGATGGCCGAGGCCAACCGGGCCTTCTCGCACTATCGCTGGTGACCGAACTTTCGGAGAATTCGTATGGCCCGCTTGCACAATATCGCGGATTACCGCAACTTCGGCATCATGGCCCACATCGATGCCGGCAAGACCACCACGACCGAGCGGATCCTCTACTATACCGGCAAGAGCCACAAGATCGGCGAGGTCCATGACGGCGCCGCGACCATGGATTGGATGGAGCAGGAGCAGGAGCGCGGTATCACCATCACGTCGGCCGCGACGACCGCCTTCTGGAATGGCAAGCGCCTCAACATCATCGATACGCCCGGCCATGTCGATTTCACGATCGAGGTGGAGCGGTCGCTGCGCGTTCTCGACGGCGCGGTTTGCGTGCTCGACAGCAACCAGGGCGTCGAGCCCCAGACCGAGACCGTCTGGCGTCAGGGCGACAAGTACAAGGTGCCCCGCATCGTCTTGTGCAACAAGATGGACAAGACCGGCGCGGATTTCTACCAATGCCTCGATGACATCAAGAAGCGCCTCGGTGCCAAGCCTGTCGCGATCCAGCTGCCGATCGGCGCGGAGAGCGATTTCAGGGGCCTCATCGACCTCGTCCGCATGAAGGGCGTGATCTGGGAGGAGGAGACGCTCGGCGCCAAGTTCCACGACATCGAGATTCCCGATGACATGAAGGAGCTCGCTGCCAAGTACCGTTTCGACCTGATCGAGGCGGCCGTCGAGATGGACGAGGCGGCGATGCAAGCCTACCTCGATGGCATGGATCCCGACGAGGCGACCCTCAAGAGCCTCATTCGCAAGGCCGTCCTCACCGGCGCCTGGTACCCGATCCTGTGCGGCTCGGCGTTCAAGAACAAGGGCGTGCAGCCTCTGCTCGACGCGGTCGTCGATTATCTGCCGAGCCCGGCCGACATCCCCCCGACCAAAGGGGTCGACATGCACTCGGGCGCGGAGATCCTGCGCAAGGCCAACGACACCGAGCCACTGGCGATGCTCGCCTTCAAGATCATGGACGATCCCTTCGTCGGCTCGCTCACGTTCTGCCGCATCTATGCGGGAACGCTGTCGACCGGCACGGGCGTGCTCAACTCGACGCGCGACCGCCGCGAGCGGATCGGGCGGATGCTGCTGATGCATGCCAACAACCGCGAGGACATCAAGGAAGCTCACGCCGGCGACATCGTGGCACTGGCGGGCCTGAAGGAGACGATCACGGGCGATACGCTGTGCGACGCGCAGAAACCCGTCGTGCTCGAGAAGATGACGTTCCCCGAGCCCGTGATCGAGATCTCGATCGAGCCGAAATCGAAGGCCGACCAGGAGAAGCTGGGCGAGGCGTTGGCAAAGCTCGCCAAGGAGGATCCCTCCTTCCGTGTCTCGGTCGATCACGAGAGCGGCCAGACCATTCTGAAAGGCATGGGCGAGCTCCATCTCGACATCAAGGTCGACATCCTGCGGCGTACCTACAAGGTCGACGCCGCAATCGGCCAGCCGCAGGTCGCCTATCGCGAGACGATCTCGCGGGCCGCGACCGTCGACTACACGCACAAGAAGCAGACGGGCGGCTCCGGCCAGTTCGGCCGCGTCAAGATCAGGATCGAGCCGGGCGAGCCCAATTCGGGTTTCACCTTCGAGAACGAGATCGTCGGCGGCTCGGTGCCCAGAGAGTTCGTGCCTGCCGTCGAGAAGGGCCTGAAAGGCGTGATGAGCTCGGGCGTTCTGATCGGCTTCCCGGTGCTCGACGTGAAGGCGGCGCTGATCGATGGCGCCTATCACGAGGTCGACTCTTCCGCGATCGCCTTCGAGATCGCGGCCCGCACCGCGATGCGCGAAGCGCTGCAGAAGGCGGGACCGAAGCTGCTCGAGCCGATCATGGACGTCGAGGTGGTGACGCCGGAGGACTACACCGGCTCCGTCATCGGCGACCTCAACTCGCGGCGTGGGCAGATCCAGGGCCAGGACATGCGCGGCAACGCCAATGTGGTGCGCGCCATGGTGCCGCTCGCCAACATGTTCGGCTACGTGTCGAACCTGCGCTCGATGAGCCAGGGCCGCGCGCAGTTCACCATGCAGTTCCATCACTACGCCCAGGTCCCGCAGGCCGTGGCGGCGGAGGTTCAGGCGAAATACGCGTGAGAGCGCACGGGCCGGGCTGAGTAGGCAGCACTGCGCCCTTAGTCAGTCAGGCGAGAACGATACCGGGTAACGGTTGAAGAAAACGGAGATTTCGAGATGGGCAAGGCAAAGTTCGATCGGTCCAAGCCGCACTGCAACGTCGGCACAATCGGCCACGTCGATCACGGCAAGACCACGCTGACGGCAGCGCTGACGAAGGTGTCGGTCGATCGCGGCTGGTCGAAGACGTTCGTCCCCTATGACGAGGTCGCCAAGGCCTCCGAGAGCCAGGGCCGCCGCGACCCGACCAAGATCCTGACGATCGCGACCAGCCACGTCGAGTACGAGACTGCCAACCGCCACTACGCCCATGTCGACTGCCCCGGCCATGCCGACTACGTCAAGAACATGATCACGGGCGCAGCGCAGATGGACGGTGCGATCCTGGTGGTCTCGGCCGTCGACGGTCCGATGCCCCAGACCCGCGAGCACATCCTGCTCGCACGCCAGGTCGGCGTGCCCTACATCGTCGTGTTCCTCAACAAGTGCGATATGGTCGACGACCAGGAGCTGCTCGACCTCGTCGAGATGGAGGTGCGCGAGCTGCTGGTGAAGTACAAGTTCCCCGGCGACGATACTCCGGTCATCCGCGGCGCCGCTGTCAAGGCGCTCAAGGGCGAGAAGGGGCCGCTGGCCGACGAGGCGATCCTGAAGCTGTATGACGCGCTCGACACCTTTATTCCGTTACCCGAGCGCGCCAAGGACAAGCCGTTCCTGATGCCGATCGAGGACGTGTTCTCGATTTCTGGCCGCGGCACGGTCGTGACCGGCCGGATCGAGCGCGGCACCATCAAGGTCGGCGAGGAAATCGAGATCGTCGGCCTGCGCGACACGCAGAAGTCGATCGTGACTGGCGTCGAGATGTTCCGCAAGCTGCTCGACGCTGGCGAGGCGGGCGATAATGTCGGCTGCCTGCTGCGCGGTATCGACAAGGACTCCGTCGAGCGCGGTCAGGTGCTGTGCAAGCCCGGCTCCATCACCCCCCACAAGAAGTTCATGGCGGAAGCCTACATTCTGACGAAGGAGGAGGGCGGGCGCCATACTCCGTTCTTCGACAACTACCGTCCGCAGTTCTACTTCCGCACGACCGACGTGACCGGCATCGTCAAGCTCGCCGAGGGCACCGAGATGGTGATGCCCGGCGACAACTGCGCCGTGACCGTCGAGCTGATCACGCCGATCGCGATGGAGGAGCGCGTGCGCTTCGCCATTCGCGAGGGCGGACGCACGGTCGGTGCGGGCGTCGTCACCAGCATCATCGAATAGCAAGACTGCTCAGCGTAGCGCCCCCATCGGGGCGCTACGAATTTCAAGGCGAGTGACAGCCATGGCAGGCCAGAATATCCGGATCCGCTTGAAGGCGTTCGACCATCGGATCCTCGACAGCTCGACCCGCGAGATCGTCAATACGGCGAAGCGCACGGGTGCCGAGGTGCGGGGACCAATTCCGCTGCCGACCCGCATCGAGAAGTTCACGGTCAACCGTTCGCCCCACGTGGACAAGAAGAGCCGCGAGCAGTTCGAGATGCGCACCCACAAGCGCCTGCTCGACATCGTGGATCCGACGCCGCAGACGGTCGATGCGCTGATGAAGCTCGATCTGGCCGCCGGCGTCGACGTCGAGATCAAATTGTGACGAGGGAGTGGGGAGTAGGGAATAGGCAGTAGGGATATCAATCTGGCCCTGCTCCCAACTCCCAACTCCCTACTTCCCAGTTCTAAAGGACGAGACCCATGCGGTCAGGTGTCATAGCGCAGAAGGTCGGAATGACCCGGGTCTTCAGTGACCAGGGCGAGCATATTCCCGTGACCGTGCTGAAGCTCGAGAAGTGCCAGGTGATCGCCCACCGCACCAACGAGAAGAACGGCTACACGGCGTTGCAGCTCGGCTCCGGCACTGCCAAGGTCAAGAACACGACGAAGGCCGAGCGCGGGCATTTCGCGATCGCCAATGTCGAGCCCAAGCGCCGCCTCGCGGAATTCCGCGTCACGCCCGACAACGTGATCGAGGTCGGCGCCGAGATCACGGCCGACCATTTCGTGCCGGGTCAGCGTGTCGACGTGACCGGCACCTCGATCGGCAAGGGCTTTGCCGGCCCGATGAAGCGCTGGAACTTCGGCGGCTTGCGCGCGACCCACGGCGTCTCCGTCAGCCATCGCAGCCACGGTTCGACCGGCGGTCGTCAGGATCCCGGTAAAGTCTTCAAGAACAAGAAGATGGCAGGCCATCTGGGCGACGAGCGGGTGACGACGCAGAACATCGAGGTCGTCAAGGTCGATGTCGAGCGGGGCCTGATCCTGGTGCGCGGGGCCGTTCCCGGCTCCAAGGGCGGCTGGGTGCTGGTGCGCGATGCCGTGAAGAAGAAGGGCATGAAGGATCTGCCGACCCCCGGCGCCTTCCGCAAGCCGGGCGAGGCCACGGCCGCCGCCAAGGGAGGCCAATGATGAAGACCGACGTCACCACGCTCGACGCCGGCCAGGCGGGCACGATCGATCTCAGCGACACCGTGTTCGGCCTCGAGCCGCGCAATGATCTGATCCACCGCATGGTACGCTGGCAGCTCGCCAAGCGGCGCGCCGGTACACATCACGTCCAGGACCGGTCTGAGGTGAACACCACCGGAAAGAAGATGTACAAGCAGAAGGGCTCGGGCGGTGCCCGCCACGGCGACAAGGGCGCGCCCCAGTTCCGCGGCGGCGGCAAGGCCTTCGGTCCCAAGCCCCGCAGCCACGCCCATGATCTGCCCAAGAAGGTGCGGGCGCTGGCGTTGCGGCATGCACTTTCCGCCAAGGCCAAAGCCTCCGAGATCGTGGTGCTCGACAAGGCGGAAGCCTCCGCACCGAAGACGGCGGACCTGAAGGCGCGGCTCGCCAAGCTCGGCCTCTCCTCGGCGCTCATCATCGGCGGCAACGAGCTCGATCGCAACTTTGCGCTCGCCGCCCGCAACATTCCCAACATCGACGTGCTGCCGATTGCCGGCCTCAACGTCTACGACATCATCCGTCGCGAGAAGCTCGTGCTGACGCGCGATGCCGTCGCCGCGATCGAGGCCCGGTTCGCCAGCGGACCCGACGAGAAGGGGAGATCGGCCCGATGAAGACGCTCGATGCCTACGACATCATCGTCGCGCCTGTGATCACCGAGAAATCGACGCTCGTCTCAGAGGCCAATCAGGTCATTTTCGAAGTGAGGCGCGCCGCGACCAAGCCGCAGATCAAGGCGGCGGTGGAAGCGCTCTTCAAGGTGAAAGTCGCCGCCGTCAACACCATGAACCGTAAGGGCAAGGTCAAGCGCTTCCGTGGCCGGGCTGCTGCACTTTCCGACATGAAGAAGGCGATCGTGACGCTCGCCGAAGGCCATTCGATCGACGTGTCGACAGGGCTCTAGGGAACACGACCATGGCACTCAAGACATTCAACCCGACGACGCCTTCGCTCCGGCACCTGGTGCTGGTCGATCGCAGCCATCTCTGGAAGGGCAAGCCGGTCAAGTCGCTGGTCGAGGGCAAATCGCGCTCGGGCGGCCGCAACAACAATGGCCGCCTCACCGCCTTCCGGCATGGCGGTGGCCACAAGAAGGCCTACCGCCTCGTCGACTTCCGCCGCGCCAAGCACGACATGCCCGCGAAAGTGGAGCGGCTCGAGTACGATCCCAATCGCAGCGCGTTCATCGCCCTCGTCAAGTACGAGGACGGCGATCTCTCCTATATCCTCGCGCCACAACGCCTGGGCCCCGGCGACATGGTCGTCGCCGGCAAGAAAGTCGACGTGAAGCCCGGCAACGCCATGCCGCTCGCCGCGATGCCGATCGGCACGATCGTGCACAATGTGGAGCTGAAGATCGGCAAAGGCGGGCAGCTCGCGCGCTCGGCGGGTACCTATGCCCAGCTGGTTGGTCGCGACCAGGGTTTTGCGATCCTGCGGCTCAACTCGGGCGAGACCCGGCTCGTGCGCGCCGAATGCATGGCGACGGTGGGAGCGGTGTCCAACCCGGACCACATGAACCAGGTAATCGGCAAGGCCGGCCGCAGCCGCTGGCTCGGCCTGCGCCCGACCGTGCGCTCGATCGCCATGAACCCGGTCGATCACCCCAATGGAGGCCGCACCAAGGGCGGCAAGCACTGGGCGACCCCTTGGGGCATCTCGACCAAGGGCAAGAGAACCCGCCAGAACAAGGCGACCGAGAAGTATATTGTCCGCAGCCGCCACCTGAAGAAGAAGCGCTAGGAGAGCCACGGTGACCCGTTCTGTCTGGAAAGGCCCGTTCGTCGACGGCTACCTCCTCAAGAAGGCCGAGAAGGTTCGTACGTCGGGACGCAAGGAAGTGATCAAAACCTGGAGCAGGCGCTCGACGATCCTGCCCCAGTTCGTGGGCCTGACCTTCGGCGTCCACAACGGCATGAAACACGTGCCCGTCCTCGTCTCCGAGGACATGGTGGGCCACAAGCTCGGCGAGTTCTCCCCGACGCGCACCTTCAAGGGGCATTCGGGAGACAGGAAAGCGGTGAAGAAATAGCCATGGGCAAGCCCAAACGTGAACGCGATCTGGCGGACAACGAGGCCAAGGCCGTGAACAGGCTCATTCGCTCGAGCCCGCAGAAGCTCAATCTCGTCGCGCAACTGATCCGCGGCAAGAAGGTCGACCGGGCGCTGGCGGATCTGACCTTCACGCAGAAGCGCGTCGCCGTCGAGGTCAAGAAGACCCTCGAGAGCGCGATCGCCAATGCCGAGAACAATCATCAGCTCGATGTGGATAGCCTGGTCGTGGCCCAGGCCCACGTCGGCAAGCGCATCGTGATGAAGCGGCTGCAGGCGCGCGGCCGCGGCAGAGCCGGTCGCGTCGAGAAGCATTTCTCGCAGTTGACGATCATCGTTGCCGAGAAGGATTTCGAGGCAGAAGCCGCCCGCCGCGGCAAGGGTGCACCGCGCGCCGCAGCGTCGGCTGAGGAGTAGGACATGGGTCAGAAGATCAATCCGATCGGGTTGCGCGTCGGCATCAACCGCACCTGGGATTCGCGCTGGTATGCGAGCAGGGGCGAGTACGCCAAGCTGCTGCACGAGGATTTCCGCATCCGCGACTTCATCATGAAGCAGCGCCGGCAGGCGGGTATCTCAAAGGTCGTGATCGAGCGGCCGCACAAGAAATGCCGGATCTCCGTCCACACCGCTCGCCCCGGCATCCTGATCGGGAAAAAGGGCTCCGACATCGACAAGCTGCGCAAGCAGCTCTCCGAGCTGACCAGCAGCGAGGTGTTCCTCAACATCATGGAGATCAGGAAGCCCGAGCTCGACTCGACCCTGATCGCCGAAGGGATCGCCCAGCAGCTCGAGCGCCGCATCGCGTTCCGGCGCGCGATCAAGCGCTCGGTGCAGTCGGCGGTTCGCATGGGCGCGCTCGGGATCCGGGTCAACGTGGCCGGCCGTCTCGGCGGCGCGGAGATCGCGCGGACCGAGTGGTATCGCGAAGGTCGCGTGCCGCTGCACACGCTGCGTGCCGACATCGATTTCGGCACGGCACTGGCGAGCACCGCCTATGGCGTGATCGGCGTCAAGGTCTGGGTCTTCCGGGGCGAGATTTTGGAGCACGATCCGATGGCGCACGAGCGCCGGCTGACCGAGCTGCAGGAAAGTGGCGGTGGACAGCGGTCTGGTGGCGGACGCCGTGAGGCCGAGGGCCGCTAGGCTCGATCGAGGACAATTCTCATGTTGCAACCGAAGCGAACCAAATTCCGCAAGGCTCACAAGGGCCGCAACCGTGGCGTGGCCAAGGGCGGAACTGCGCTCAATTTCGGCTCCCACGGCTTGAAGGCCATGGAGCCGGAGCGGCTGACTGCGCGCCAGATCGAGGCCGCGCGCCGTGCCATCACGCGCCACATGAAGCGTGCCGGCCGTGTCTGGATCCGGATCTTCCCGGATCTGCCGGTGTCGAAGAAGCCCACCGAGGTGCGCATGGGCTCGGGCAAGGGATCGCCGGAGTTCTGGGCATGCCGGGTGCGGCCGGGCCGGATCATGTTCGAGATCGACGGCGTGCCACCGGCGACGGCGCGTGAGGCGCTCGAGCTGGGCGCCGCCAAGCTGCCGATCAGGACGCGCGTCGTTGCCCGTCTCGGCGAACATTGAGGAGCGAGGCCATGAAACCGGGTGCCATGCGCGATTTCAGCCTCGACCAGCTCGAGGATGAGCTGCTGAAGCTGAAAAAAGAGCAGTTCAACCTGCGCTTTCAACGTGCGACCAACCAGCTCCAGAAAACCTCGCGCGTGCGTGAGGTTCGTCGCGACGTCGCAAGACTGATGACGATCCAGCGCCAGAAGCGGCTGGCCGAAGCCAAGGTCTGAAGGACGAGCAAGATGCCGAAACGAGTGCTCCAGGGCGTTGTCGTCTCCGACAAGAACGCCAAGACGCGTGTAGTCAAGGTCGAGCGACGCTTCATTCATCCGGTGATGAAGAAGACGGTGCGCCAATCGAAGACCTACCATGCCCATGACGAAGAGAATGCGACGAAAACGGGCGACACGGTGCGCATCATCGAAGGGCGGCCGATATCCAAGTTGAAGCGCTGGGTGGTGCTGAAGGACGACGAGGCTGGCGCTTGAGCGCGGTCGATTGACGATGGGGCAAGGCACGCAATGGCCCGGCCCCGATCGCCTGGCGGGACGTCTCGCCCAGGTGACAGGTCGAGGCCGGGCGCTACCCCGGAATGTGAACGGAAGGGCGAAAGACAATGATCCAAGTCGAGACCAATCTCGACGTCGCCGACAACTCGGGTGCGCGGCGCGTGCAGTGCATCAAGGTGCTCGGCGGATCGCGGCGGCGCTATGCGACCGTCGGCGATACGATCGTAGTAGCGGTCAAGGAGGCGATCCCGAAGGGGCGCGTCAAGAAGGGCCAGGTCATGCGCGCGATCATCGTGCGCACGGCGTTCCCGATCCGGCGTCAGGACGGCAGTTTCATCCGCTTCGACCGCAATGCCGCGGTGCTCGTCAACCCCAACGGCGAGCCGGTCGGCACGCGTATTTTCGGACCCGTGACGCGCGAGCTGCGCGCCCGCAACCACATGAAGATCGTCTCGCTCGCCCCGGAGGTGCTCTAGAGCATGGCTAAGCTCAAGATCAGGAAGGGCGACAAGGTGATCGTCGTCACCGGTCGCGACAAAGGCAAGAAGGGCGAGGTGCTCAGGGTCATCCCAGACGAGAACCGAGCTGTCGTTCAAGGTGTGAATGTGGTCCGCCGCCACCAGAAGCAGACGGCGCGCCAGGAAGGCGGGATCCTCGCCAAGGAGGCGCCGATCCACATCTCCAATATTGCAATTATCGATCCCAGTGAGGATCGGGCGACGCGCGTGGGCTTCAAGACGCTGGCGGATGGACGCAAGGTGCGCGTGGCCAAACGCTCGGGCGAGGTGATCGATGGCTAAGAGCGACAAGAGCGACGAGACCAAGAAACCAGCTGGCAAGGAAGGCGCAGGCAAGGCGCCCCCGACCGGCAAGGCTCCCAAGCCAGGCGCCAAGAAGGGCGGCAAGGCAGCCACCGCGACACCTGCTGCTCCGGCCAAGCCTCGTCCGGCCGGCTACGTGCCGCGCATGCGCTCGCATTATGACAAAGTGGTGCGGGAGAAGCTGGTCAAGACGTTCAGCTACACGAACCCGATGCAGGTCCCCCGCATCGACAAGATCGTGATCAACATGGGCATCGGCGAGGCCGTTGGCGACCGCAAGAAGGTGGAGGCGGCTGCTGCCGATCTCGCGCTGATCGCGGGCCAGAAGCCGGTCATCACGCGCGCTCGCAAGTCGATTGCCACCTACAAGGTGCGCGACGGCATGGCCCTAGGCTGCAAGGTGACGCTGCGCAAGGCGCGGATGTATGAGTTCCTCGACCGGCTGGTGACGATCGCGTTGCCCCGCGTCAAGGACTTCCGTGGGCTGAACCCCAAGAGCTTCGATGGTCGCGGCAACTTCGCGCTCGGGCTGAAGGAGCACATCGTGTTTCCCGAGATCGATTACGACAAGGTCGATCAGGTCTGGGGTATGGACGTGATCGTGTGCACCACGGCCCGTACCGACGACGAGGCGCGTGAGCTGTTGCGCGGTTTCAACTTTCCGTTCCGCAGCTAGGCCCGCACGACGCGGGAACCGGTTGCAATTGGAGGACTTATGGCGAAGACGAGCTCGATCGAAAAGAACAACAGGCGGCGTCGCCTGGTTGCCCAGTTTGCCGACAAGCGCAAACGCCTGAAGGCGATCACGGAGGATATGAGCAAGCCCAACGAGGAGCGGTTCGCCGCGCGCTTGAAGCTTGCCGAGCTGCCGCGCAACTCGTCCAAGACCCGCATCAGGAACCGTTGCGAGCTGACTGGCCGCGCACGCAGCTACTATCGCAAGCTGAAGGTGGGCCGTATGGCGCTGCGCGATCTCGCCTCCCGGGGTCTGATCCCCGGCATGGTGAAGTCGAGCTGGTAATCGGCTGCTAGTGTTCCGACTCATTCATTTGGTAGCCCAAATGAATGGCCAGCCCACTAGCCAACTCTTTGTTCGTGCTCCCTCTCGCCATTCATCGATCCACCTTCGCCGAAATCGAATGAATGAGACGGAGCACTAGAGAAGCAAGAAAAGAAGAGGAAAGCAGCAGATGGCTGTGACCGACCCGATTGGCGACATGCTGACCCGGATCCGCAATGCGCAGGAGCGCAAGCGGCCGAAGGTCTCGACGCCCGCGTCGAGCCTGCGTCAGCACTTGCTCGACGTGCTGGCCGAAGAAGGCTATATCCGTGGCTACGCCGAGGTCGACCATGGCGGCGGCAAGCGCGAGCTCGAGATCGAGCTGAAGTACTACAATGGCGAGCCGGCCATTCGCGAGATCACCCGCATCTCGAAGCCGGGCCGGCGCGTCTATTCCGCCGTGAAAAACCTGCCGAACGTGGCGAACGGCCTCGGCGTGTCGATCCTGTCGACACCCAAGGGCGTGATGTCGGATTCCCGCGCTCGCGCCGAAAACGTCGGTGGCGAAATTCTCTGCAGCGTATTCTGAGGGCCCGCGAGGCACGCGAAGGAAAGGAACTCGGATGTCCCGTATTGGAAAGCGGCCGGTCATGGTGCCCAAGGCGGTCCAGGCCAGTGTCGTCGGACAGACGATCAAGGCCCAGGGCCCCAAGGGCGAGCTGGCGATCGCGCTCGTCAAGGAGGTTGCCGTCGAGATGACGGCCGATGGCGTCAGCGTCTCGCCGCGCGACGAGTCCAAGCGCGCGCGTGCGATGTGGGGCATGTCGCGCACACTGGTGCAGAACATCATGGTCGGCGTGACCGAGGGCTATCGCGAGGCGCTCGAGATTCACGGCGTGGGCTATCGCGCCGCCTTGAGGGGCAAGGAGCTCAATCTCCAGCTCGGCCTCAGCCACGAGGTCAACTTCCAGATCCCCGATGGGATCAAGATCGAGCTGCCGAAGCCGACCGAGGTCGTCATCACCGGCATCGACAAGCAGAAGGTCGGCCAAGTGGCGGCCGAGATCAGATCGTGGCGCAAACCCGAGCCCTACCAGGGCAAGGGCGTACGCTACAAAGGTGAATTCATCTTCCGCAAGGAAGGCAAGAAGAAGTAGCGGTTCCGATCATGCACGCACAAATGACACAAGCGGAGCGGCGCAAGTCCCGTGTCCGCCGCAACTTGAAAAAGGTGGCGAGCGACCGGCCTCGGCTGTCGGTCTACCGCTCATCGAAGAACATCTACGCTCAGGTGATCGACGACGCGGCCGGCCGTACCGTGGCCGCCGCCTCGACGCTCGACAAGGATCTGCGGGCCAAGCTGAAGACCGGCGCCGACATGGCGGCGGCGATCGAGGTCGGCAAGCTCGTTGCCGAGCGCGCGTTGAAGGCCGGCATCAAGGATGTCGTGTTCGACCGCGGCGGCTACATGTTTCATGGACGGATCAAAGCGCTGGCCGATGCCGCGCGCGAGGTCGGTCTCAACTTCTGACAGGAAAGAGGACCTACACGTGGCACGTACCCCTGGAGGCGGAGGCGACAACCGCCGCTCGCGCGATCGCGGCGACCGCAATGATCGGCGCGACGAGCGCGACAGCGAGTTCGTCGACAAGCTCGTCCACATCAATCGCGTGGCGAAGGTGGTGAAGGGTGGCAAACGCTTCGGCTTTGCCGCGCTCGTCGTCGTCGGCGACCAGAAGGGGCGCGTCGGCTTCGGTCACGGCAAGGCCCGCGAGGTGCCCGAGGCGATCCGCAAGGCGACCGATGCGGCCAAGCGTGCCGTCGTCAGGGTGCCGCTGCGTGAAGGCCGGACGCTCCATCACGATGTGAAGGGCCGCCATGGCGCAGGCAAAGTGATCCTGCGCGCGGCTCCCGCCGGCACCGGCATCATCGCCGGCGGCCCGATGCGCGCCGTGTTCGAGACGCTGGGCGTGCAGGACGTGGTCGCCAAGTCGGTCGGCACCTCCAATCCCTACAACATGGTGCGCGCCACGTTCGACGCATTGCGCCGCGAGGACAGCCCCCGCTCGGTCGCGGCTCGCCGTGGCAAGAAGGTGTCGGACATCATCTCGCGCCGCCGGGATGGAGCGTCGGAAGGTGAGGCCGTCGAGGGCCAGGGCGGCGACGCGGGCTGATGCCGAGGCAAGCGGCGGCTCCTGCCGGCAAAGCGGTGGCTGCCGGCAAAGGTGACGATGGCCGGCGTGAAGCAAACGAGCGCCACGCGGCCACATGAGACTCGAGAAGGTGACGTGACATGGCCGACAACAAGACCGGTAAGACGGTGACGGTGGAGCAGATCGGGAGCCCGGCACGGCGCACGGCCGGGCAGCGGGGCACGTTGATCGGGCTTGGCCTCAACAAGATCCGCAGTCGCTCCACCCTCGAGGATACGCCCGAGGTGCGCGGCATGATACGCAAGATTTCGCACCTGGTGCGGGTCGTCAGCTAGAGTTCCGGCTCATTCATTCGGTACCCCAAATGAATGGCCAGCCCACTAGTCAACTCTTTGTTTGTATTCCCTCTTGCTATTCATTGATCCAGCTTCGCCGGAATCGGATGAATGGGAGGGAAAACTAGCGGTTCGTCAGTCAATCGTCCCGCCTTGGCGTGGACCATCAGGAAAGCAGCAGGAGAGGCCAGATGCGTCTCAACGCGATTAACGACCTTCCGGGCTCGAGCAGGCAGCGCAAGCGCCTCGGGCGCGGCATCGGCTCAGGCAAAGGCAAGACCGGCGGACGCGGTGGCAAAGGCCAGACGGCCCGCACCGGCGTGCGCATCAATGGCTTCGAGGGTGGCCAGATGCCGCTTCACCGGCGCCTACCCAAGCGCGGCTTCAACAATCCATTCCGCGAGGACTTCAACGAGCTGAACGTGGGCGACGTGCAGGCGGCGGTCGATTCCGGACGGATTGCAGCGGACAAGCCGGTGACGGTGGAGAGCCTCGTCGAGGCAGGCCTGCTGCGCCGCCGCAAGGATGGGCTGCGGCTCTTGGGCGAAGGCGAGTTGAAGGCGCGCCTGCAGATCGAGGTCTCCTATGCGACCAAGACCGCGGCCGCTGCCGTCGAGAAGGCCGGCGGCACGGTAAAGATGCTGCGCAAGGCCAAGGACGACAGCGAGTTGAAGGCGAAAGCCAAAAAGGGCAAGAAGGACAAAAAGAACAAGAAGAAGTCCGAGAAAGCCGCGGATTGACGCGAGGGAGCTCGCAGCACGCGATCCTGTGCGAAAGCGCTCGGGGGCGCTTCGTACGAAAGGACTTGCCTGCGAAGGGATCGGTCCGCGAGAAGATGGGCGGCGCGGGAGAGCTGGTTCCCAAGGGGCGCGGGCAGGTTAGGTCAGAGGGCGAGTGGCTCGGCAGGGCCCTCAGCCGCCTAGGAGTGTGAACGCATGGCATCGGCCGCCGAACAGCTCGTCTCCAATCTCAATTTTTCAGCTTTCGGCAAGGCCGACGAGCTGAAACGCCGCATCTGGTTCACGCTGGGGGCTCTGCTCGTCTACCGGCTCGGCACCTACATCCCTTTGCCGGGCATCGATCCGGCCAAGCTCGCCCAGGCCTTCCAGCAGAACCAGGCCGGCATCCTGGGCATGTTCAACATGTTCGCGGGTGGCGCGGTCGGGCGGATGGCGATCTTCGCGCTCGGCATCATGCCCTACATCTCCGCCTCCATCATCATGCAGCTGCTGACCTCGGTCTACAAGCCGCTGGAGGAGCTGAAGAAGGAAGGCGAATCCGGCCGCAAGAAGATCAATCAGTATACGCGCATCGGCACGGTGCTGCTCGCTACCGTCCAGGCCTATGCGATTGCGGTGGGGCTCGAATCCTCCAATCTGGTGATCGAATCCGGCTGGTTCTTCCGCGCAACGACCGTGATCACTCTGGTCGGCGGCACCATGTT